>JBIKSV010000135.1:0-4464 GCA_044348425.1 Candidatus Planktophila sp.
AGCGGGGAGACGCCGATCGCGACGAGGGCGACGTCGGCCGAGAGGGTTTCATTGGCGCCGCCGGAGACGGTGATCTGGACTCCCTCCTTGGTGGCGTTGGCTTTCTCGACCTTGGTGCCGGTGAGGATGCGGATCCCCTGCTTGACGAGCGACTTCTCGAGGGCAACCGAGACCTCGGTGTCCTCGACAGGGAGGATGTTGGGCATCATCTCGACGATGGTCACCTTGGTGCCGAACGCATTGAAGAAATAGGCGAACTCGACGCCGATCGCACCGGCACCGATGACGATGATCTCCTTGGGCTGCTTGGCTAGCGCAAGCGCATGGCGGCTGCCGATGACGCTGGTGCCGTTGAAGGGGAAGCCCGGCATCTCGCGGGTGACGACGCCAGTGGCAATGAGAATTTTTGCGGCGGAGAGTGACTGCTCCTTACCGTCAGCTCCCTTGACCTCGACAACTCCGGCCTTGGGAACGCTCGCATCGCCGCGGATGTAGTCGACCTTGTTTTTCTTGAAGAGGAACTCGATGCCGCCGGCGAGTTTGTCGGCGACCTTGCGGGAGCGGCCGATGACCTTGTCCCAATCGTATTTCAGGCCGGAGACCTCGAGTCCGAAGTCGGCGGCGTGATGGCCGATGAGGGAGTAGAGTTCTGCATTCTTGAGGAGCGCCTTGGTCGGGATGCAGCCCCAGTTGAGGCAGGTTCCGCCGGCGCGCTCCTTCTCGACGACGGCAACGCGCTTGCCGAGTTGCGCGGCGCGGATCGCGCCGACATAGCCGGCGGGTCCGCCGCCGATGACGATGAGGTCGTAGGGTGTCGTGGCCATAAGTGGGGAGATTGTTAGGGAAGGGAAGGCGAAACCGCAAGGAGGCTCTTGCCTGCAGCGCGGTGAGTGAGCGGCCTGCTTTTTCTCGCGGGGCCGCTCTGTTGCCGCCTATGATGGCGCATGGACATTACTCTTTCCGTCGCCGGGGGGATCCCGGTCTTTCACTTGGGGGGACGTCTCGATGTGACAACCTGCCACCTGGTCGAGGAGAGGCTCAGGCCTCTGTTGACTGAAGAAGGCCGGTGGGTGGTCTTCTCTTGCTCCGACCTGAGTTATGTGAGCAGCGCCGGTTTGAGGGTCTTCATCTCCACGCAGCGACAACTCAAGGCCCGCGGCGGTGGCGTCGCCTTCTCCTCACTCAGTGCCCCGGTGCGTGACCTGTTCACCCTCGCGGGTCTGGATTCCCTCTTTGTGATCGAGGATTCTCTGCAGGCGGCGGTCGTCAGGTTGACCGCAGGAAAATAGGGATTGGGTGATGCGGAAAAAGGTTCGGGGCGTTCCTCATCAAATCACGCTTCCTTACCCGCCGACATCTTTCTGATCCAAACCGCCAGCACGGAAATGTCGGCCGGCGTGATGCCGCTGATGCGTGATGCCTGACCGAGATGCTCCGGCGCATAGTCCCGGAGTTTTTGACGGGCCTCAAGCCGCATGCTCGGGATGTCATCATAGTCTATTCCCTCGGGGATCCTCTGTTCCTCCTGTTTTTTCTGGCGCTCAATCTGGTCCTGTTCGCGTCGGAGATATCCCTCATACTTGAGGTCTGTCTCGACCAACCCCCAAATTTCCGGTGTGTGGCGTCCGTAGATATCGGGAGGTAGTTTGGATGGGTCATTCCCGGTGCGCTTGAGCCACTGGGCGACAGAAATCCCATCCTGTTGCATATGAAGAACTTCCGTTGTAAGATTCTGGAACGACACCATCTTCTCCCTGAAGACGCGCGCGCGGTATTCACATGCTGTTCCTAGATCTAAAGCCCTCTCCGTTAATCTGATATCACAATTATCCTGACGCAGACGGAGGCGATATTCCGCCCTGCTGGTGAACATGCGGTAAGGTTCAGGGGTTCCACGGGTCACCAAGTCATCAATCATGACACCGATGTAGGCCTCCTCCCTACCCAGGAGAAAGGGCTCTTTGAGATCAACTTTGCGCGCGGCGTTGATTCCAGCCATGAGTCCCTGGGCCGCAGCCTCCTCATACCCAGATGTCCCGTTAATCTGACCGGCCAGATAGAGTCCCTCGATGCGCTTTGTTTCCAGCGTTGCATGGAGTTGATGGGGCGGGCAGTAGTCGTATTCCACTGCGTACCCTGGCCGGAGGATTTCGGCATTCTCGAGTGCCGGGATAGAGCGTATGAATGCATACTGAACATCGTAGGGGAGGCTGGTGGAAACGCCGTTTACGTAGATCTCACCTGTGTGACGCCCCTCGGGTTCCAGGAAGATCTGGTGTCGTGGCTTGTCCGCAAACTTCACGACCTTGTCCTCAATGGAGGGGCAGTAGCGAGGACCCACACCCTCGATGGCGCCCGCGTAAAGGGGGGATTGGTGGAGATTCGACCGAATGATTTCGTGGGTCTGCTCCGTGGTGTACGTGATCCAGCAGGGTATTTGTTCCACATGGAACATTCCCTTTTCCGTATCATGATGGTTCAGCGTGTGGAGATCATCCTTCCGCCGCTCAATGCTCTCCGGAATATGGGAGAAGAGGGGGATGGGGGTGTCTCCTTCCTGGCGTTCGCACCGGGAAAAATCGATCGACTTGGCAAGAAGGCGGCATGGGGTGCCGGTCTTGAAACGACCCACTTCAAAACCGAGCTCCTTGAGGTTGTCGCTCAGTGTGGAGATCGTGTCACCCATCCTGCCCCCGGACTGGGTTCTGAGACCAACATGGAGTAGCCCCCTCATAAAAGTTCCCGTCGTCACGACCACACTCCTCGCACGGAATTGAATGCCAAGATTCGTTTCAACCCCCTCGACCCGATCTCCCCTAACCAATAGGTTGGTGATGTTGGCCTGCTTCAGGGTAAGGTTTGGGAGGTTTTCTAGGATGGCTTTAAGCCTAAACTGATAGGCCTTTTTGTCGCACTGGGCTCGCGGCGCTCTGACACTGGGCCCTTTTGATGCGTTCAGCATCCTAAACTGGATTCCGGTCGCATCCGTATTGAGCCCCATTATACCGCCAAGGGCATCAATCTCACGCACCATATGTCCCTTTGCTAATCCGCCGATGGCAGGGTTGCAGGACATCTGGCCTATGGTATCGGCGTTTTGTGTCATTAGTAGAGTCCTGGCACCCATGCTCGCCGCGGCATGGGCTGCTTCGATGCCAGCGTGGCCGGCACCGATGACAAGCACATCAAAATGAATTGGATAGGTGAACATGGCTGTGTTCCACATGGAACATTTCTATAAGTATTTTTATGTTAATTACTTATTAAGATTTGTTTTTTTGTTTTTCTTGAGTTATCAAGAACGTGTATCTGAATTCTTCGACTGGGAAACAGTGTGTGAATGGATTGGTAATGAATGGGGCTGGATTGGAAAAAGATGTTTCACGGAACATTCACTCCCTTGGTGGCGAACACTCGCAAGAGGTCCATTCACAGAAACAAATCCCCCGGATAACCCGATGGATACAGGGGCTTCGAGAGAAAGGCACATGGTATTCACACAATTAAGAAGAAGAATAACCTGTCCTCGAAAAAAATTCATCAATCCAAGTTGTGAACAGATCGGGAATCCTGAGGCCTGGTATCTTGATTTCCGGTGATCGAAAACGATAGCATGCCCGGCGTTGGGAAGAAATCTTTCCGTTCAGGGAAAGCCCCCTTATCTTACCGGCGCTTCTCCATGGGTGCCACACAGAAGAAAAAACCGCGCACGGGTAAGGGAAAGGGTTCCCTCTTCCTGTGGTTGTTCCTCGTGTCGTTATTTCTGTCGCTTCTCCTCCATGCAATTTTTTTCAGAAAAGCGGAATCTTGGAAGGTGATGGGATTTTCCACCGAGGGATATGACACGATCGTTCCACGCACATTCCGGATGAAACGGGTGGAGATCGATCCCAAGACACTGGAGGAGACGCCGCCACCACCACTCAAAAAAGCGCCACCCCAGCCCATCGCAGTGGAAAAAGAAACTCCGGAGATGACGACCTCTCAGGGGGGAGCTTCGAATGAGATGATTCTCTCCAAGCCGGCGGATATGGAGATTCAGGAAAAACCCGGGGTATCTCAGGAAGAGATCACGGCGCTGATAAAGAAAGGGGAAAAAGGAATCAAGGAAACCTCCATCGACATTCCGGAACCGCAGCAGAAGCAACCGCCATTGTCTGGAATTGCTGGAATCGAAGATAAAAAAGAAACAGAAAGCAGAGGAACAGAACCAAGATTCAGTTCCCTGGATGATCTGCTGGCAGGGGGAGCGCAGGTGACAACCTCAACGGCATCCATCCTGATGCCCACCGATTTGCTCTTTGAGTATGATTCCTCCACGTTGAAGCCGGAAGCCGCCGCGTCGCTTGCCAAACTCGGGACGCTGATCACCCGCAACTCGGGTTCCACATTTCGGATCGAAGGACACACCGATTCCTTCGGGAGCGACGACTATAACAGGGTGCTGAGCCTCCGACGCGCCGA
>JBIKSV010000094.1:0-4403 GCA_044348425.1 Candidatus Planktophila sp.
TTAAGACGCCATGAACGCTTTACTGGGATCCAATGACGATCGCATGAATCAAGTGCGAGCTGAGAAGTATGAATTGCACGGCGCAGCAGTGATGTATGAACTACATCAGGAAGAAGATTGCGCTCTGTTAGAAAACGACCGCCCTTTGCTGCCTCTGCTTCACCTGCTGCTGAAAGTCTGACATCGACCCAACCGGTAAAGAGGTTCTTGGCATTCCATTCGGATTCGCCGTGGCGCAACAGGATAAGTTTGTAATCAGACATGGCGCTATCTTGCCATGAAGTGCGCTGAAAATTAAATTAGGTGTGAAAACGCTTCCAGGTTTGCCAAAGATTCTCCGCGAGTGACTCGCCAAGCCCATTCACGACGAATTGCATTTGCAAAGCCCAACTCTAAAAGAAGATTGAATGACGAATCTGAATACTGAAGAACAGATCCAATAATCTTATCGATTTCAGCTGCTGTTACTGCGGCTAGAGGCAACCGACCAACGAGATAGATATCTCCCAGCTCATTGATTGCATATGCAACGCCATACATAGAAGCATTCTTGGTCATACACCAATGATGAACATCGCCTTCGTTCTCATCTGGTTTGCGGATTACAAATGCGCTAATCATCAAGGAGTGATCTCCGACGATAAGTGCGCAATGTGTCTGTAGCTTCTTCTCGCCCGGCAAAGTCACCATAAAGGTCTTTGGCCCAGATTTTTCAAAATCTAAATCATGAGATTGCAGAAAATCTTCAATGACTTCAACTGCGTTTGCCACTTAACCAACACTCTTCTTGCGGGCGGCTCTAGCATCAAGAACGCGATCATAAATTCCGAGCGTGCCACGCGCCGTTGCATTCCAGCCAAAGTGAGAGGCATGTTCGAGAGCACCCATTGAGAGCAAGATACGGCGCTGTGGCTCTTGCAATAAACGCGCGATAACTGAAGACCAAGCACGTGGATTGTGGCCATCGACCAAAACACCAGAAATACCATCTGCAACAGCGGTACGAAGTCCGCCTACAGCGCTAGCAATTACGGGTGTTCCGCAGGCTTGCGCTTCGAGTGCAACCAAGCCAAAGCTCTCTGAATAACTAGGGACTGCTACAAGATCGGCGGCGCGATAATAATTTGGTAGAGCATCGCGCGTAACGGGAGGTTCAAAGCGCACCACATCTGAGATACCTAGCCACCCAACAAGTTCGCGCATTCTTTCGACTTCAGCAGAACCTGACCCAGATGTTCCACCGACAATCAATACGGTGAGATCCTTACGTAGCGCTGGTGAGTGTCCAATCATTTCAGCGATTGCTCTAATAAGAATCTCTGGACCTTTATGTGGCTGTATTCTTCCGACGAAGGCGACGATATTTCCATCCGTTGGTAGACCAAGAGCCTTACGAGCTGCCGCCTTTCCAGAACCGACAGTAAAGTTTGTGAGATTCACACCAGGGCTTACTACCGAGACAATATCTGGACACCCTTCATAGAGTGAAACCAAGCTAGCGGCCTCTGCATCTGTATTTGCAATGAGTGCATCCACTGCAGCGACAACCTGTGATTCGCCTTGCACGCGAATCATTGGTTCTGGACTTTCGCCTTCAGCAAGGTTGAGGTTTTTAACGCGCGCCATCGTATGCATTGTGTGCACCAAAGGAATGTCGAGCTCTTTGGCGACTGGCATCGCAACTTTTCCGGAGATCCAATAATGCGAATGAATCAAGTCATATTGAACATCTGATGTGAGCGCTGATTTAAAGGCATCAGAGAGGGCTGGGATGAGCGCTGGCAGATTCTCTTTTGTGACACCATCGAGTGGCCCAACATTGAGATGAATAACGCGAACACCGCTTCCTAAATCAACTACATCAGGAAAATCATTGTTGGCTCTGCGCGTAAAGATATCTACAGCGATTCCTTGGGCTGCCATCTGTTGTGCAGATTCGCAGACATAGATATTCATCCCACCGGCGTCGCCAGAGCCCGCTTGATCAAGCGGTGATGTGTGCACCATTAAGGTGGCGATACGGCGATTCACCCTCTAAGGGTACGCAATATTTACTTATTACGCTCCCCTAGAAGGTAGCGCGAAGCTCGCCTATAACGGTACTGCCACCGAGAACGGGTTCAGTTGTATAGAGATTATCGATGCCCAGGCGCGTCAATCCTGCATGAATCAAGAGTTTAAATGCGCGCATTGAGCCATCACTGACTTTAAAGACCAATGTTCTTCCATCGGACAATGCTGCAACTTGAACAGCCTCTGCGCCTTCTTTTGCATAAAGCCCTTTTACTTCGCGCATCATCTCGGTAGAAAGACGATTCTCTCCAGCTACCATGTCTGGATATTCACGAGATGCTGCAAATACTTTGCTATGTCTACTTTCATTAGATATTGCTAGCGCACGAATCGCGTGCGCTAGCCCCATTACAGAAATTAAAAAGAGAGGAGCTCCACAACCATCTGTACTTGTGAGAGTGATCTTCTCGCCAGATAGTTCTTCTAATTCTTGGCGGCAGGCAACTTGCAACGGATGCGCCGGATCTAAGTAATTTTCAATAGGCCACTTATTAATAAAGCAGGTCAGTAACATCGCCGCATGTTTTCCGCTGCAGTTCATCACAATTCGTGTCGCAGGCGCATCGCCATAATCGCGGCGTTCTTTTTCGCCAAGCGGTTTATCTAACATGCATTGCAAAGCTGAATCATCAAGTCCTGCCTTAGCAAGAATTTCGCGCACCGCAGCAATATGCATTGCAGAACCCGAATGACTTGATGCAGCGAAGGCAAGTAAACGCGGTTCGAGATCAAGACCATTTCTGACCATCGCCGCAGCTTGAATAGATTTAATGGTTGAACGCGGATAAATCAAATGGTTGCTATCGCCAAGTACTAAATTTTCACTACCGTCGGCATTGAGCGCAACAAGGTATCCACGATGTGATGATTCAACAACGCCACTGCGGACTAGTTCGGCAAGAACAACATCACTCATTACGCCTCTACCTGTCGTTCTAGTGATGACCAGAGATGTGCTTGTAGCTCTTTACCCATTGCAGCCATGTCATAGGATGTAAAGAGCTGTCCCTCAACAAGACCATAGAGGCGAGCGCCATCTTCAACTCTCTTGGCGGTAGGTGCAACGTATGCGCTATCCCACGCTAATTGAATTGCTGGGCGATCTTCGCTAATTCTTCCGACCCAACCTTCAGCAAGACCAGTGCTATGTGCAATCACAACTTCGAGAACACGATTGGGTTTGATGCGCCAATAACCAGATTCTGATGCACCAGGGCGAATCACATCGCCATTGCTATCGATAAGCCAAGAGCGTGATGAATACTCAAGAAATGGTCGCCCGTCATGGCGAAAGATAATCTCTTGCGTGTATTCAAATTTAGGTATCCCGGGATATTCGCCCATACCTTTTCCGCCCCATTTACCGACCATCCAGGCAAGCGGATAGAGATCTTCATGGAGCCCCTCAGGAATAACAAAAGCCATTAAATTCTCCCCCGCTTATAGGTGCGTGCATCGCGCGCTTGTGATTGGCGGCGACCTCGCAATCCGTAGATAACGAGCCCGAGGCCAAGCACTATTGAGATAAGTGCAAGAAGAACGGCTGAGAAGAGCTCCATAAGGCAATCGTATCTTTAGAACTTACGAACGGCCCACATAATCGCAAGAGCAGCAAATGAAACAATCAATAGCTGGCCAAGTGTTTTCATGGCAAGAACTTCATCGTGATCCTGAAACGATTACCTCTTGCGCCGCGCTTATTCCATCGACGGTAAGAACCGCATCGGTTGGGGTAGATCGCTTGATAAGCGCCAATGCGATTGGGCCGAGCTCATGATGACGAGCAACGGTTCCGAGAAAACCGACCTGAACACCATTATTTTCAACTGGTGTGCCTTGCGCAGGAAAGACAACAGCTGAGCCATCAAGATGCAACATCACCAAACGACGTGGTGGTGCACCGAGATTAAAAATCTTTGCAACGGTCTCTTGTCCACGATAACAACCCTTTGACATATGTACTGATTTATTAAGTAGTCCAAGCTCATTAGGAATCGATTTATGGTCAGTATCAAATCCGATTCGTGGACGACCAGCAGCAACACGTTCCGCATCGAGTGCCCATGTCCCAACTTCCTTAGCGCTCTGCCCGAAAAGTTCTTTCATTGCGCCAAGTTCTGAGCGGGGCACAAGTGCAAAAGGTCCACCGATATCTGTCGCAGCACCCGGTGCGCGCAAGACCGCAAAATCTGCTGAGGCATCTCGTGCATCAACTTTTAACATAAAGCGCATCTTCAATAAGTATTGCAACAGAGTTGGCGCATACTGTGAATCCAAAATTAAAAATGTAGCGGTGCCATCATCAACTAAGTTAAATTGATATTCGAGAT
>JBIKSV010000021.1:0-17023 GCA_044348425.1 Candidatus Planktophila sp.
TTACTATATATCAGCTAAACTAAAGTATGCGCGCAGAAACATCAGTCCCAATTAATGAAGTGATTGCAACACGTAGAAGTCCACGCTCTTTTGATTCCTCTCATATCTTGGCAGAGGTCGACCTGCGTGCAGGACTTGAGGCGGCCCGGTGGGCTCCATCTGCCTTCAATGGCCAACCTTGGCGTTTCTATTCTGGCCTGAGAGGAGACGTTTTATTCTCAGAGATTCTTTCATCTTTAGGTGAGTTCAATCAGCTTTGGGCACAAAATGCGTCATCTTTAATTCTTGTTGCTTCAACAGTGAAAAAGCCTGACGGAAGTGATCATGCAGAATACCTTTTTGATTGCGGTCTCGCGGTTGGTCAGATGGTCCATGAGTTCCATGATCGCGGACTGGTCACCCATCAGATGGCGGGCTACAGTAAAGAATTAGCACGGGCAGCACTTGGTATGCCAAATGAACTGGTGCCCGTTGTTGTGATTGCGGTAGGAAAACAAGATGCGGTGGAGAAGTTACCTGAAGCTCTTGCTGCTCGGGAGATTGCACCCCGAGAAAGATTGCCGCTTGAAGAATTGGTGATTAAAGGTCTTTAACTTCTGCAAATCAGGTTACTCGAGAATCTGATCCCTTTATCTCTTTGTATTTCTTGCTCAGCACTAAATCGCGCAGGCGCTGAAAGCCATCCCACACTTCTACATACGAAGTCGGCAATGGCGCAATTGCTAAGCGAATCACGTTAGGGGTTCGGTAATCCGGAATCACATTAGCTAACTGTCGTAGCGCAATACAGATTTGTGCAGCATCAGGATGACCGAGCGAGATATGACCGCCACGCTCATTTGCATCTCGTGATGTCAATAAAGTAAATCCAAGATCGGCAAGCCATGCATCATATAAATCAATCATCATCTGGGTGCCGGTAGCAGCCTTGTGAGCAATAGCCTTGATGCTCGCCTCTTCAATCATTTCAAATGCAACTTTTACACTTCTTATCCCAATGATTGGGGGACTCGCGATTTGGAAGCCACGAATGCCAGATGCCTTTACAAATTCAGGACCCATACCAAATTGATCTTCATTGCCGAACCAACCTTGAATCGGCACTTGTAATTCGCTCTGAACGCGCTTACTTACATAGAGCCAAGCTGGAGCCCCAGGGCCTGAATTTCCATACTTATATGTACAACCAACAGCAATATCTACACCGTTTGCATCAAAATCTAGCTCGATAGCTCCGGCAGCATGGCTCGCATCCCAGAGAACCATTGCTCCGAAGCTACGGACAAAGTCGGTAATTGATTTGATGTCATTGCGTGCACCTGAGCGGTATTGAATTACTTCGAAAGTCACGAGAGCGACATCTTCGTTCATATATGGTTTCAAAATATCAACGGTTATACGTTCATTCTCGGCAGAGCCGGGTGATTCATTATCGATGAGCACTAACTTAAGTCCAAGCTGTTTTGCAATTCCAGCAAGGATGTATCTATCAGTTGGAAAGTTTGCAGAGTCGGTGATGATTGTTTTTCGCCCAGGGCGTGCATTGATGGCGGCAAGACAAAGCTGATAGAAGTTAACTGAAGTTGTATCGCAAACAAGAACCTGACCTGCCGCTGCACCAAGTGCGGAACGACCCAAGAGATCCCCTACAGGTTGTGCCTCGTCGACCCAGTGGCTCCAGCCAGTAACCACTTCACGACCCCACTCGAGGGTGAGGAATTCATTGACTGCCTTCACAGTCTCATGTGGCAATCGGCCCAATGAGTTTCCGTCTAAATAAGAGAGGTTTGGGTCGGTGATGACGAACTTTTCGCGGAAATGAGCGAGCGAATCATTGCGATCGAGTTCTAGCGCGTATTCGCGGTCAGTAACCTTCATGTGGGAAAGGTACGCTCTACCACCGTGGCGCGCAATCTTGTAAACATCGAAGAGCTTTCCAAAGCTTTCGATATTCGCCCACTCCTTTCTAAGGTTTCGCTCGGAATTTCTGAGGGCGAACGCATCGGAATTGTTGGCCGCAACGGTGCTGGTAAAAGCACACTAATGCGAATCATTTCGGGCGAAGAACCGGCTGATTCTGGGCGCGTCACTAAATCAAATGACACCAATATTGGATTTCTTGCGCAGATCGATAAAGCTGATCCCGCGGCCACTGTGGGTGAGGTTGTACTTGGCAATCGCGAAAAGCACGAGTGGGCAGGTGATTCTCGAATACGAGAGATTTTTACTGGTCTCTTTGGTGGGTTTGATGATCATTTATTTGAGCGAAAGTTTGGACAACTATCAGGTGGCGAGAAACGTCGAGTAGGACTCGCAAAACTTCTCATCGATGATGTGCAGCTAGTTTTGCTTGATGAGCCAACAAATCATCTTGATGTAGAGGGAGTTGCTTGGCTAGCTGAGCACATTAAGAAGCGCACCGATCTTGCTGTACTTGTTGTTACTCACGATCGTTGGTTCTTAGATGAAATCACTGAGCGCACTTGGGAAGTAGTGCAAGGTAGAGTTGAAGAATACGATGGCGGCTACTCCGCATTTGTTCTCGCTAAAGCTGAGCGATCTCGACAATCTGCATCTATGGAAGCAAGACGAAATAACCTGATTCGAAAAGAACTTGCATGGCTGCGACGTGGAGCACCAGCGCGAACTACAAAACCAAAGTTTAGAGTTGATGCAGCAAATGAATTAATCTCTGCAGAGCCGGCACCACGAGATGGAAGCGAACTTTTAAAGTTCGCTCTTAACCGATTAGGCAAAACAGTCTTGGAAACAAATGATGTGCAGATTAAAGCCGGTGATAAAGAATTGCTTTCACATTTAACCTGGAACATCGGACCAGGTGATCGCATTGGAATTGTTGGAGTTAACGGAGCAGGAAAGAGCACTCTCATGAGAGTTCTTGCCAGCGAGCTCCCACCAACAGGCGGCAAGTTAGTTACAGGAATAACCGTGAAAATTGCCTTTCTTACTCAACACCTAGATGAACTAGATCCAACCTGGCGGGTTCTTGAAGCGGTTGAAAAGGTTGCCCAGTATGTAGAACTCGGTAAGGGGAAGACCCTTTCTGCCTCTCAACTCTGTGAAAGATTGGGTTTTGACCGAGACGGGCAATGGACGCCAGTTGGAGATTTATCCGGTGGCGAACGTCGTAGATTGCAACTCACGCGGTTATTAATGGATGCACCCAATGTTTTGATGCTCGATGAGCCAACAAATGATTTTGATATCGAAACTCTTACAGAACTTGAAGATCTCTTAGATAGTTATGGCGGAACACTCCTCGTTGTTTCACACGATAGATATTTTCTAGAACGTGTCTGTGATCGTTTTGTTGGCTTACTAGGCGATTTACAGCTGCGCGATATGCCACGTGGAGTAGATGAGTACTTAGAACTTAGACGAGCATCTCTTGCCGCATCATCAAGCAATACAGGCAAAGCAAAGAGCTCTAACGCTGCAGAGGAAAGGCAGCTCAAGAAGGATTTAGCCCGGGTAGAGAAGCAGATTGCAAAAATCCGAAGTGAACTCAGTGAGCTTCAAGGAGAGCAAGAAGATGCAGGTATCAGTCCCGAGCGGTTCCTAGAAGTCTCCGAGAAGCTGAAGAAACTCAACGATGATCTTGATGTGCGCGAAGAAGAGTGGTTATTGGTCACCGAAAAGCTAGGATTGTGATTGTGAAAAGGTTGGTCAATCAACGACTCGATATTCTTGCCGCTATTTCAGGTGTGATGATTGCGGTACAAGCTCGCGCAAATGGTGAACTCTCTTACCGATTAGATAACGGAGTCCAAGCGGCCCTTATTTCATTTGGATCAGGTTTACTTATCATCGCAATCGTGACGATTTTTTCTTCAGCAATTAGAGACGGCGCGCGCAACCTCAAAGGTGCAGTCAAACGAAGAGAAATCCCTCGCCTCACCCTCTTTGCAGGTGCACTAGGCGGCAGTTTCGTCGCAATCCAGACTCATGTTGTTCCACTCATAGGCGTTGCGCTGTATTCCGTCGCATCAATTGCCGGCCAGACAGCTGCCTCATTAGGGGTTGATCGTCTTGGGATTACTGGTGGTGGCAAAAAAATCATTACCTGGCGCAGAGTTGGGGCCGCCCTCTTTACCGTTGTTGCTGTCTTCATCTCAGTCTTTGATCGAATTGATAGCTCCTCAATCTCGATATATGCACTGTTTCTAGCAGGGGTTGCCGGCGCAGTTGTAGGAGTGCAGAGAGCACTCAATGGTCAGATTAATGAGCATTCACATCAGAGCTTCACAACCTCGCTCTTGAACTTTGCCATGGGAACAACTTTTCTCTCACTACTTCTCTTATCCCTTGTGATCTTTGGATCAACAGAACTAGTAGCACTGCCTGCCGGACCTTGGTGGATTTATACGGGGGGAGTGATCGGCGTTATCTACATTGCATTTACTTCAAAGATTGTTCAACACCTTGGAGTCCTGACCTTTACACTCTTTAGCGTCGGTGGGAACTTAGTTGGATCGCTACTGATTGATCTTTACTCTCCAACTGAAGGAGTTCAGGTAAGCGCCTACTTAGTTACAGGAATTGTGATGACGTATTTAGGAGTTATCGTGGGCGGCGTAAATAATTCACAAAGCCGGAGATCACTGAAGCAATGATAAAGAATCCTGCGATTGCATAAGCGAAAGTTTGAATCTCAGGAATCGAAACAGTGTAATAACCACCAATCGAAATTCCACCGCCCCACAGCACTGCGCCAAGAATGTTGGCAGATAAGAATGTGTAGTAATTCATCTTTGAAGCCCCTGCTATAGGAGGCACAAAGGTTCGAACCCAAGGAATAAAGCGAGCAGCAACTACTGCCCACCACCCTGTCTTTTCATAGAATCTTTCCGCGCTAATGATTACTTTTTTAATGCGAGGCGAGGTGCGTTTATCTAGATAGCGACGACCGACCACCCGACCGGTTACAAACCCAACTTGGTTGCCGAAAAAAGCTGCCACAACAATTACTAAAACTGTGGCTGTGATATCGATTCCATCGACAGCTGCCGCAACTACGCCGGCGCTCAGGAGAACAGAGCTACCTGGTAAGAAGAAGCCAAAGAAGAAGCCCGTCTCGATAAAAATTACCCCGCCGACTATGAGGTAGAAGAGCAAGGGGGCGAGCGTCGAAAGCTGACTATCAAATGATGCAGCAAGGGTTGTCATGGGCACATCTACTTTCGCGAGATAAGTTTTACAGCCGCTGCAACCTTAGTGACAACCTGTGGATCAAAGACGCTAGGAACGATAAACGAGGCGTTGAGTTGAGAATCTGTAACGCAATCTGCAATCGCATCAGCTGCCGCTACCAGGAGATCATCAGATATCTGGCTTGCCCCAGCATCAAGTAATCCGCGGAAGATTCCCGGAAAGGCAAGAACATTATTAATTTGATTTGGTTGATCACTGCGCCCAGTCGCAACAACTGCAGCGTACTTGCGGGCAATCACAGGATCAATCTCAGGGTTTGGATTTGCGAGAGCGAAAACAATGGCACGAGGGTTCATTGATGCGATATCTGCCTCGTTTAAAACATCCGGTGCGCTCACACCAATAAAAACATCTGCCCCAGCCATCGCTTGATGGATATCTCCCTGAAAACTATCAGGATTTGAGTTTGAGATAAACCATTGACGCATCGGATCAGTCGCTTTTGACGCTTTAGAGATGGCGCCATCGATATCAAATGCAATTATGTTTTTAGCACCACTGAGTACGAGCAAACGGGCGATTGCTGTACCGGCTGCACCCGCACCGCTCATGATAATTTTTACATCAGAGAGGTTTTTCTTTACCAACTTTAATGAGTTACGCAATGCCGCTGATACAACAATCGCTGTGCCGTGTTGGTCATCGTGGAAAACTGGAATGTCTAGAAGTTCGCGAAGTCGGGCTTCAACTTCAAAACAACGTGGCGCTGAAATATCTTCAAGATTTATTCCACCATATGCAGGTGCAATCAACTGAACTGTTCGGACAATCTCATCTACATCTTGTGTATCTAGAACAACAGGCCATGCATCTACATCAGCAAAGCGCTTAAAGAGGACGGCCTTACCTTCCATAACTGGTAGGGCTGCGGCAGGGCCAATATTGCCTAGCCCCAACACTGCAGATCCATCAGTTACTACAGCGACTGTATTGCGCTTCATGGTGAGGCGTCTGACGTTTGAAGGGTCTTCAACTATTGCTTCACAGATACGCGCTACTCCAGGGGTGTATGCGCGAGAAAGATCATCACGAGTCTTCAGTGGGACTTTTGAGCTAATCTCAATTTTTCCACCGAGGTGTAACAAGAAGGTACGGTCACTCACTTTGCGAACAGTTAATCCAGAGTGAGCTGAGAGCGAATCATGAATCTCTTGCGCGTGATCTTTATCGACGGTATCGCAGGTTATATCTACAACTACCTTTTCAAGATCAGATTCAACGACGTCGAGCGCGGTAATGGTTGCGCCAGCTTTTGTGATTGTCGCAGTTACGAGAGCAACAGGTTGAAGTTCAGGGGAACCCTCAACGCGAATCGTGATTCCGTAACCAGGTGAAGTAGATGCCATTTATACGACTCCGTATAAACGATCGCCAGCATCTCCCAATCCAGGAACGATATATCCGTGCTCATTAAGGCGCTCATCGAGCGAACCGGTTACAAGAGTGATTGGGATACCAGAGTTGGCAAATGCATCTTCGACAACTTTGATGCCTTCAGGGGCAGCCAATAGACAGATTGCTGTTATCTCAGTTGCACCGCGCTCGATTAAATAATTAAATGCTGCGACAAGGGTTCCACCGGTAGCCAGCATCGGATCTAATACAAAGCATTGACGTCCAGAGAGATTTTCAGGCAAACGGTTGGCATATGTACTTGCTTGAAGAGTTTTCTCATCACGGACCATTCCGAGAAAACCAACTTGAGCTGTCGGAAGTAATTTAGTCATTCCCTCGAGCATTCCAAGCCCGGCACGCAAAATTGGAACTACTACAGGGCGAGGCTCTGCCATCTTCAAACCAGTTGTCTCTGTAACTGGAGTCTTGATTTTTACGGTTGTTGTTCGCACATCACGTGTTGCCTCGTACGCTAACAATGTCACTAGCTCTTCAACTAATCTTCTAAATGTTGGTGAATCAGTTTTCTCATCTCGCAGAATCGTGAGTTTATGGGAGATTAATGGGTGATTGGCCACATGTACTTTCATAGCCCAAACCTTACCGATAAAGTCAGGCTATGCAGAATAGTGAAGAGCTAATGCGTCTAGCCATTGATGTAGCTAAGTCCGCTACACGCACGGGAGATGTGCCAGTTGGCGCCATCGTTATCAATAGTGATGGAGTTCTCATCGGAAAAGGCTTCAACGAGCGAGAAGCAAATAATGATCCCACCGCTCATGCCGAAATCGTCGCCATCCGAAGCGCCGCCTCGCGATTGCAGAATTCTCGACTCGATGGATGCACACTTATTGTGACCCTTGAGCCTTGTGCAATGTGTGCTGGGGCAATTGCCCAGTCTCGGATTTCCAAAGTTATCTTCGGTGCTTGGGATGAAAAAGCTGGTGCAGTCGGATCAATCTGGGATGTACTTCGTGATCCGCGATCCATCTTTAAAGTTGAAGTAAACGCAGGGGTCTTAAAAGAAGAATGTGCCGAGCTACTTACTGAATTCTTTAAAGATAAATAATTAATCTTTAAATTACTAGTTCATAAGAAGGATTAAGAATTACGAGAGCGCCTTCTACTTCTCCGACCATGCCTTCTGCACGAATTTCCATTCCAGCTTCAAGTCCTGCAATTTCGCGACGACCCAAGAACTGAAGAGTCACACCACCGGATTGATCCCAGACTTCGACTTGCAGATTTGGCGCAGAGCCTCGAGGTGCACCTTTTATTGAGGTGACCTTGCCCTGTACATGTGCCCGCTTTCGCCATTGAATCTCTCCGATGGGCGTCATGTTCTCTGCATAATGGCTAATCGGTGCAACTTCTTTAGCCACTCGCGCAACGGGCTTAGCAACAACGGGCTTTGTTGGAATCTTCTCTCTAATTGCTTCATTCTCCACACCAGGCACACTCGAGAGAATGCGACTGACATCAAATGGAACGATCGTGGCAACTACTCGTTGAAGTTGAGAGATTGGGGCTGCAATTTTTTCTGCTGTTTGATCGTGGAGAAGGCGACCGAGGAAACCAGAGTAAGCACGACGCGGAAGCAGAAGAGTTAACTCGATATCAGGTTTCTGTGTCATGCGGACGGCATATGCAAGTGCAGCATTAGGAAGTCTGCGATCTGGGCAATCGACTAATTCAAGGGGAACATCATCAAAGGCTGGATTTTGCTGCCACTGAAGCGAAATTACATCCGCTTTCTGATCATCAAGTACGAAGTGAACTGCTTGCAGAGTATGTGGCTTGAGTGATCTGGCATATCTGACTGCTGTAATAGTTGCAATATCCACGGTGTCTACCAATACGGTCACGTTATGTCTGGAGATAGTGGTGGCACGTGCATCATTTGAGCGAACAAGTAGCGCTTGCTTCTCTTTGCGGTACTGCTTGTTAAAGTTTCTCATCGCCAAGAGAGCTATAGGAGTTCCAATTACCACCAACCAAGTTCCATCAGAGAACTTAGTAATAGCCAAGATAACAACAGTAATTGCAGCGACAGACCCAGCAAGTATGTGAATAAACGATCTAACTTTTGCTTTTTCCTTGAGGGTCTTCTTTGCCATTCCGAACCCGGTCAAAGTAAATCCAATAAAAACAGCTATCGCATAGATAGCGGCAAGCACAGTGATGCTCGCTCCAGAAACAATGACGAGTACTGAAGCTGTGATTGTGATGAAGAGGATGCCACTTGAAAAGACTAATTTATGTCCACGTGCGGTTAGGCGCTTTGGAAGGAATCCGTCATTTGCAATCACATTAACCATATTTGGGAAAGCGTTATAACAAGTATTCGCTCCAGCAAAAAGGATAAGCATTGTGCCTGTTTGGACAATGTAATAAAAGACTTCACCAGCAAGACTTGGACCCAGCGCTGCTTGCGCGATCAATGAGATAACAGTGGGAGTTCCTGATTGGTAAGGCACAGCTAGCGTGTAATGGGCCAGTAATCCGATACCAATGATGAGCGTTCCTAATGTTATTGCCATCAATGTAAATGTGCGGCGGGCGTTTACGTGCTCTGGTGAGCGAAATAGCGAAACGCTGTCTGAGACCGCTTCTAGACCGGTAAGAGAGGCGCTTCCGTTAGCAAAAGCTTTTAAGATCATAAGAATTGCTGCAAAGGTGATAAGACCTTGCTCTTCACCTAATGGAAGTAAGCCTGCAGTGTTTGTTGCATATTCAGGTAGCGAACCGTTTATCTTTCGGTAGACACCCATGATAAATACGACAACCATGGATGCAATAAAGATGTATGAAGGAAGGACAAAGATAACTCCTGCATCTTTTACTCCACGCAAATTAACAAAAGTTAAGAGCACAATAATGAGTAAAGTAAGTGAAACTTTATATTCAGCAAGAGAAGGAAAAGCAGAGATTACTGCTGCAACACCAGCAGCTGATTGAATAGCAACAGTGATGATGTATCCAAACATTAACTCAATCGCTGCCACTAAAGAGATATTGGTGCCAAAGTTTTCACGCGCGACGATATATGCACCACCTGCGCGCGTATATGTATTTATAACGTCGCGGTAAGAGAAAGCGACAATCACAAGCATCACGAGCAAGATGCTCAGTAATGGCGTAAATATCGCAAATGCTGCTAACCCGAACGTCGGAATAAGTGCAACAAGAATCTGTTCACCGCCATAGGCAGAAGAAGAGACACAGTTCGAGCCTAGAATTCCAAATGAGTTTTTGTTGGATAAACGTTGATCACCGAGAGAGTGCCGGTTTAGCGGGGTGCCAAGTAAAAACTTTTTTATTCGATAACTGATGGGATCGCGCACCGGGATTTGCTCCCTCAAAATCTGGGGCTCTGGCGCTCCATCAGTCCAGGCATTCGGCACGACTATCTCCTCAAGGCGGTACCTGTGGTACCTATTTATTACTCCATTTAGTAGGCTCATCTTATGCGCACTCAGTTATATATAGACGGTCAATGGGTAGATGGATCTGGCACGGTCAATGTCATTGATCCGAGCGATGGCTCAGTTATCGCGGCTGTAGCGACCTCAAGCGATGAACAGAACCTGGCAGCCCTTGCCGCCGCCGACCGTGCCAGCGCAAGCTGGGCGAAAGTTGCCCCTCGCGTCCGGGGTGAGATTTTACGTAAGGCCTTCGAAATCATGATTGCCGAAGCCGATCAATTGGCCGAACTCATCTCCCGCGAAAATGGCAAGGCTCTGCCAGATGCTAAAGGTGAAGTTCTCTATGCAGCCGAATTCTTCCGCTGGTTCGCAGAAGAAGCAGTTCGCACCTCTGGTGATTTCCGCATGGCACCTGCCGGCGATAAGCGCATTCTCGTTACCCATCAACCAATTGGTGTTTCATTACTGATAACTCCTTGGAACTTTCCGGCAGGAATGGCAACGCGCAAGATTGGTCCAGCAGTTGCTGCTGGTTGCACCATGATTTTAAAGCCAGCAGGTGAGACACCACTTACCGCGCTCGCTATCGTAGACATCATGGAACGAGCAGGTTTACCCGCAGGCGTTCTCAATGTGATCTTGCCCGCCCAATCAGGACCAGCAATTAGCAAGCTTCTGCATGATTCACGCGTCAAAAATCTTTCTTTCACTGGTTCTACACAAGTTGGAAAAATTCTTCTGCGCGAAGCTGCCGATCAAGTTATCCGTTGTTCTATGGAACTCGGTGGCAATGCCCCTTTTGTTGTTCTCGATGATGCAAATGTCGAAGAAGCAGTTAAAGGTTTGATGCTGGCAAAGATGCGCAATGGTGGCGCTGCTTGCACCGCCGCAAACCGCATTTATGTTGCACGTTCTATCGGAGATAAGTTCATTGCAGAGTTCGCAAAAGCAATGGCTGCAATGAAGATGGGTGTAGGTCGCGAAAGCGGAATAACTCTTGGAGCAAGCGTTTCAATAAAGGAGCGCAATAAGATTGCAGAACTCGTTGATGGCGCAAGAGCCCGCGGCGCTAAGGTTCACACTGGCGGTAAAACACCTGACGGCGCGGGCGCTTTCTACCCTCCAACTGTTCTTGAAGTAGATAAAGCTGATGAGATTTTGGCTAATGAAGTCTTTGGTCCAGTTGCACCAGTTGTTCTATTTGATACCGATGAAGAAGCACTTGTAATGGCTAATGACACCGAATACGGCTTGATTAGTTATGTTTATTCACAAGATCTAAAGCGTGCTATTCGTTTTGCTGAAGGAATCGAAGCCGGAATGGTCGGCATCAATCGCGGACTTTTATCTGACCCAGCAGCCCCATTTGGCGGGGTAAAGCAATCAGGACTTGGCCGCGAAGGTGGCTTCGATGGCATTCATGAGTTTCTACAGACCAAATATATCGGCGTAGAGATTTAAATTTTTGCTATAGCCTCACTTTGGGCAAATGCAGAGATAACTTTTGCAAGTCGTGCGGAATGGTCATCAGGAATCGGCATCTTTGCACTGACAGATGTGGCATTTTGATCGCGATCTACATGAAAAGAAATCATGTTTTCACTTAGCAAATACTTGTACTTGCAGCCATCTTTAGAGATCACAAGTTCACCATTTTTCAGTAATTCTGACGCTTGAAGTAGGTAACGATCTCTTTGCGATGATAGTAATTCAGCGTATTCTGACACCAATTCATGATCATCATAAAGGGATTTATCGTCGCTAGAATCTTTCGTCATTTCATTCCCCATTAATTACGACGTGAAAGTATTTTCACTCATTTATTCTGCACAGAATATAAAGTACGCAGAATAGGGTAGCCCCAGCTTAGAGATCTAGTCTTTCTTCTTTCGTATTTTCTTTACAGCGCTATCAACCTGCTTCTTTGTCTGACTGAGAAGTGAATCAGCCCATGCAAACTCAGATGCAAGTACCGCTAAGCCAGCTATCAGAAGAGGGATTCCGGGAATAACGGGAAATACAAGACCTAAGAGTCCGACAAAAACAAGCGATGATCCAACAGATGCTGCGACCACCCATCGAAGGGGATGCGGAAGTCGCTTCCAGTTACTTTTAATCCAGAGCCAGCGAGTACGCATAGGAAGATTGTATAACTTTCTAATAGGTCTTGGCTTAACAGCTCACGATGCAAGCAACTTCTCCAAGAGTTCATCATCTTTTACCTGAAATTTCTTGATTAAACCCAAGATTTTGCCGCGTCCATTTGAGTAGTACTCAAGATCGTAGAACGGATAGAAGTTGGTGCTATATCCACCTTCTCGGTTCTCTTTCGAGCTGGGAATAGGAAAATTTCTAAGTACATCTAACTCGGCCTGAGCGAAGAACCGATGTAATTTCCTCCGATTTAGAAAGCTAGATGAATTTAGAGTAAGGGTTCGGATTTCAGAGGTGTAATTCTCGGATCCAATCCGCCTTGATTTATATGAAACTTCATTGGCCTGCATTGAATACAGAATCTCACCGTTTGCAAAGTTGGTAGTTATTGATTTTTCCAAAACAAGTTTCTCATAATCGAAGTTGTATTTTTCCCTGTGAATAATTAAGAGGTACTTATAGAGCGCAAGGCGCTCTTCTTCGGACAGCCATTGCCCAAGGGTTAGATACTCCTCCAATAAACTCATATCCCTATTTTGCACTAAAGTCACATAGCACGGGGAGATAATCCAGCAATCTAAGAGGCAAGCAATCTCGCCAATAATGGATCGTCGTTGTGTGTCAATTTCTTGAATAATCCAACAATTTTGCCGTGACCATCAGCAAAGTAACTCCATGTGTAATAGGGGTATCTATTTATTGTGTAGCTATGTTCATTTTCTTCATTCTTGCCAGGAAGAGGGTAATTTTGAATGACATCCAATTCAGCTTGTGCGAAAAAGTTTGCCATTCTTCTTTTACTTAAAATCCCAAATGGGAGAAGTTTTAAAGTTCGGATGCAATCTGACCACTCTTTTTCATCTTTTTTTCTCACCTGGTACTCAAGAACATTGGAAGTCAATGTGTAACGAATAGAACCATTCGCTATGTGGGATTCGAGAGATGAATACTTTCTAAGTGCTTTGCTATCAGATACATATTTCGCAGCACTAGTTTTTGAAAGATATTTGTAAATAGCAAGGCTCTGATCCTCGGACAGCCACTGACCAAGGGCGAGGTATTCTTCAAATAAACTCATTGGGTTATTTTGCACGATTCCCACACACTTCGGGATAATAATTTCCTGAATTTCCACGAACAAGAATTTTTTTGCCGTTTGTCAGTAAAACGGAGCCGTTTGCTGACCCTAAGTACAGTTCCTTGGCACCAATTTGGCAGTTAATGTATAAATCCCGGTAGATGGCTCTCCTCGAATCTTTCTTATCCGCAAAAGCAATGCGGTCCTTTATTGACAGTAAGAGGACAGGTGTGTTGTTTCTCAATGCAAATAAGTTTGCAGAAACACTCGTCGAAGATTGAGGCACCGTGCATTCTGAGGTGATATTCAACTTAATAGCGTTCTCTTGATTTTGCTCAACCATGTGAGTTGAATGATGCGGACGTTGAACGTTTAAAGTGCAGGAAGGTTGTGAGTCGTTGCCTATTTGTGCGAAGGCGAATTGGGCTGCAATTACCAGTGCGAGCACCCAAGGAGGTGTCATGGGTTTGGTTAGAATAGGGATTAGGGGCTTTGGGATTGTTAAGGGCATCTGCTGAAACTAGATTTCAGTGTCCAGAATTTAAATCAGGCATACCCCGTCAGCCATCAACCCAGAACCTGCGGAGGATGAGGGATTTGAACCCTCGATAGGTTTCCCTATACACGCTTTCCAAGCGTGCGCACTCGGCCGCTATGCGAATCCTCCCGCGCCCAAACTAGGCCAGAGCCAGGCTTGAACTGGCTAAGGGTAGCGGTGTGCGAAGTCAGTCCTGACACATAAGATTGGGCTCAGATCTCCGGTGCGACGGCATCGGGCTGAACTCCCCCAGGGTAGGAATACAGCAAGGGTAGGCGCGCTCTGTTGGGTGCACCGGAGGTCCCTTGAAGTTATGTTTTAAGCACTTAAGTTAGTAACAAAGATCCTTTGGCCAACTAGAAGTGAGTTGAGTCAGAGCTATCGAAGGGTATGAAAATGAGCCTTGCTCTCTATCGAAAGTATCGTCCATCAGTATTTGCAGATGTGATCGGTCAAGAACATGTCACTGTTCCACTTTCAAACGCCCTCGAATCCGGCAAGACCCATCACGCATATCTCTTTAGCGGCCCACGCGGTTGCGGCAAAACATCTTCTGCGCGAATCATGGCGCGCTCGCTTAACTGTGAAAAAGGCCCAACACCAACTCCTTGTGGCCAATGCCAATCATGTAAAGATCTCGTTGCCAATGGTCCGGGTTCACTGGATGTTATTGAAATTGATGCAGCGACCCACGGTCTTGTAGACGATGCACGCGACTTACGCGATAAAGCATTCTTTGCGCCAGTACAAAGTAAGTACAAGATTTATATTATTGATGAGGCACATCAACTTGGTACAGGTGCTGCAAATGCACTGCTTAAAGTTGTAGAAGAACCACCTGCGCACGTCATCTTTATCTTCGCAACGACAGAGCCAGATAAATTAATTTCTACAATCAGGTCTCGTACCCACCACTATCCATTCCGATTGGTACCACCCGGAACACTTGCTGCTCATCTTGAAAAAGTATGTGCTGCTGAGGGCGTAAAGGTTGCTAAAGGCGTTATTCCACTTGTAGTTCGCGCATCTGGCGGGTCTGTTCGCGATGCACTCTCTGTCCTTGGGCAGTTGCTGGCCGGTGCTGGCAAAGATGGCGTGACATATGAAATTGCAGTTCAGCTTCTTGGCTTTACTGATGGAGCGCTCCTCGATGATGCAATGAATGCAATCGCAGCACGCGATGGATCAACACTCTTCCAAACTATTGATCGCGTTATTGAATCAGGTCATGATCCCCGTCGCTTTACGCAAGATCTACTTGAGCGCTTACGTGACTTAATGATTGTCGACGCGCTGCAAGCGACTAATGCCAATAGCATTTTGCGCGAACTCCCTGATGACCAACTCGAAAGAATGCGCGGTCAGGCACAGAACATTGGTCAGGCCTCACTATCTCGTGCAGCAGATATTGCTGCAGAAGGTCTAACTCAGATGCGCGGTGCTACTGCGCCACGTTTGATCCTCGAACTCATCTGTGGCCGCATCTTGCTACCTATTGGAGATAACGGTGAAGCAGGCTTACTTGCACGCATTGAAAGACTCGAGCGCGTAGAAAATATTGCACCGCAAGCTGTGGCACCTGCTGCAAAGAAAGCAGCGCCTGTAGCTGCCGCACCCACACCAGTTAAAGAAGTTGATCCGGCTGATTACGTAACTCCAGTAACCGCAGAGGCTGTGCGCGCAGTTGCACCTGAACCCGTAAAGACAGAAGCCCCTAAAGCAGCTGTTCATAGCGTTGATGCAATAGATGTGGCGGGCCTGCGACGTATGTGGCCTGATGTCATCGAGAATGTAAAGAAGCGCCGCCGCCTTACTTGGTCGCTGCTTAGTGCCAGTGCACAGATTCTTGGGGTTGACGAGAAGATCATCACTATCGGAATCGTCAATGCTGGAGCACGTGATTCATTTATCCGCAGCGAATCCGAAGCAATCTTGCGTGATGCCTTTATTGAGATAACCGGCCTTGATCGCAAGATTGAGGTAACGGTTGACCCAAGCATTGACACATCAAGCACTCCAGAGGCACGTGCCACTCGCACATCTGAAGCCCCAACTGATGCAACACAATTAAGCGGCGCAGCGTTGCTTGCTGCCGAACTTGGTGCAACAGTTATCAGCGAGAAGAGGCACGATTAATGTCTAGCGGAATGTATGAAGGCGCAATTCAAGATCTGATTGACGCACTTGGTCGCCTACCTGGCATCGGACCAAAGTCAGCTCAACGCATCGCTTTTCATATTCTGCAGGCCGATTCTGAAATTGCAGATTCGCTAGTTGATGCGGTGCGCACCGTTAAAGAGCGTGTGAAGTTCTGCACTGAATGTGGCAACGTATCTGAAGAAGCGCAATGTCGAATTTGTCGTGACCCACGTCGTGATGGAACGAAGATTTGTGTTGTTGAAGAATCAAAAGATGTTATTGCCATCGAACGTACTCGCGAATTCCGTGGTAAGTACCATGTGCTTGGTGGAGCAATCAGTCCTATCGATGGAATCGGTCCAGATCAATTGCGCATCCGCGAGCTAATGCAGCGCCTCACAGATACAGGAATTACCGAAATCATTTTGGCAACCGACCCCAACCTTGAGGGAGAGGCAACCGCCACATATCTCGCTCGTCTGATTAAACCGATGGGCATCAGCGTCTCTCGACTGGCATCAGGTCTACCTGTTGGTGGAGATCTCGAATATGCAGATGAGGTCACTTTGGGCCGTGCTTTTGAGGGTCGCACCAGCCTCTAATAGAATAAGGAAATGAAACAGAGGCGCGGCGCAATTATCGCCATAGTTGCCTCAATCTTTACTCTAGTGCAACCTCTTTCGGCTTTTGGCGGGCAAGTTACAAATGGTTTATTGGTCGATCTCAATATTGCGAATCCATCTTCATACGCAGGATCGGGGACGACAGTAAATGACTCTGTAGGAACAAATAACACGGCAACTCTCGTTAATGGGCCCACCTATCAGTCATCGGGAGGGGCAGGAATTGTCACTGATGGCGTTGATGATTATCTTGAAATCTCAAATACTTCAGAGTTGCAACCTGCTTTGGGCACTTCATACACGCTTCAGATGTGGGCTCGTGTAAATACCTTTACAGCAGGAAAAGGGTTACTAAGTAAGCAATTTGGTCTTGGCGGTGATTACGATGGTTACTCATTAATGCTTTCTGGGACAAACGGTCTCTCCCTTTTCATGAACG
>JBIKSV010000022.1:0-17003 GCA_044348425.1 Candidatus Planktophila sp.
TTTCTTCGGTGATGAGATTGAAGAGTTGCGCTACTTTGATATTTCAGATCAGCGTACAACTAAGCCAGTTACTGAAAAACTTACGATAATTCCATGCCGTGAAATCTTAATGAGTGAGGAAATTCGCACACGCGCTGAGAAACTGAAACTCCGTTTTCCAGGCGCCTTAGAGGTTTTAGAGAAGATTGCACAAGGCATCAGTGTTGATGGAATGGAATCCCTGATTCCATTTTTAGTAGATGAACACGAAACGATTTTTCATCGCATGAGCAAGAGAACTCAAGTTGTTTTTATCGATGAAGAGAGAATCAAATCTCGTACCGCCGATTTGATAGAGACCAATGAAGAATTTCTCGCAGCATCATGGGCGCAAGCATCAATGGGTGGCGAAGCTCCAATGCCGGTGGATAAGGTCACCTATCTCGACTGGCAATCACTTTTTGAGGTAATCAACGAAAAGTCTCTTACCCATATCTCGCTCAATACCTTTGGCAGCGATCTCGATAAAGGCTCATTCTTTACCGATTTCACTCCGATAGAACCAATGCGGGGTAACGTTGAAAGGCTCTGCCAATTGCTGGGTGACGGACTTAATGCCCACCAGAGCGTTCTCTTCGCAGCTACCGGACATGGAATGGCAGAGCGTTATGCCGGAATTTTCCGAGATGCCGATCTTCCTGTTCAGCTAAGTGCAGGGCTAGCGGCTAAGCCAACCAAGGGCGCAATTCATGTATTTCAATCAACGCTAGCTCACGGGTTTGCTAGCGAAGACCATGACTTACTTTTTATCACTGAGCGCGATTTATCAGGAAGCAAAGTCACATCTAAAGATGCTGCACGTATGCCATCAAAGCGAAAGCAGGCAATTGATCCGCTTGAACTTAAAACTGGAGACTTTGTTGTTCATGAGCAACACGGCATTGGTAGATATGTCGAACTTGTACAACGCACAGTTGCCGGAGTAACCCGAGAATATGTAGTAATTGAATATGCATCCGGTAAGCGAAATCAACCGGGTGATCGCATCTTTGTTCCAACAGATACTCTCGAACAAGTAAGTAAATATGTTGGTGGTGAAGCTCCAACTATCCACCGACTGGGAAGCGGTGAATGGCAGAAAGCAAAGGGAAGGGCGCGTAAAGCCGTCCGGCAAATTGCAGGAGAACTTATTCGACTTTATGCAGCGCGTACCAGTGCACCAGGCTACGCCTTCTCACCCGATACTCCATGGCAAAGAGAACTTGAAGATGCTTTCTCTTATATTGAAACACCAGATCAGCTCTCAACAATCGAAGATGTAAAACGAGATATGGAACGGCCATATCCGATGGATCGAATCATCTGTGGTGATGTCGGCTATGGCAAGACAGAGATTGCAATACGAGCGGCATTCAAAGCTGTTCAAGATGGCAAGCAAGTCGCTGTTCTTGTTCCAACAACTTTGCTTGTGCAACAGCACTCTAAAACTTTTGCCGAAAGGTACTCAGGTTTTCCAATCAAAGTTGCTGGAATATCGCGATTTAACACGGCGAAGGAGAGCAAAGAAGTCCTTAAGTCACTCACCGAAGGATCGGTTGATGTGATTATCGGCACGCATCGCCTGCTCTCCGATGATGTGCAGTTCAAGGATTTAGGCCTAGTCATTGTCGATGAAGAGCAACGTTTTGGAGTAGAACAGAAAGAATCGCTAAAAAAGATGCGTACAACGGTCGATGTTCTGGCGATGTCTGCCACTCCTATTCCACGCACCCTTGAGATGGCTGTAACCGGTATCCGTGAGATGTCGACCATCACGACTCCACCAGAGGAGCGTCACCCGATACTTACCTATGTCGGCCCAGCCGATGAGGCCCAAATTAAAGCTGCTATTCACCGTGAGTTATTGCGAGACGGACAGATTTTCTATCTCCACAATCGTGTAGAAAGCATTGATAGAGCTGCTGCACATATTCAAGAGCTGATTCCGGAAGCACGGATTCGAGTAGCTCATGGCCAGATGAGCGAAAACCAATTAGAAGATGTCATCCTGGGTTTCTGGAACCGTGATTTCGATGTACTTGTCTGCACAACAATTGTAGAAAGTGGTCTCGATATTCCAAATGCCAATACATTAATTGTTGAACATGCAGAGAATTTTGGCCTTTCACAATTGCATCAGTTAAGAGGTCGCGTTGGTCGGGGCCGCGAACGAGGATATGCCTACTTCTTATACCCCGCTGATAAGCCACTCACCGAAGTTGCTATTGATCGCCTAAAGACAATTGCAACCAATACAGATTTAGGTTCAGGTATGCGAGTTGCGCTTAAGGATTTAGAGATTCGTGGGGCTGGCAATCTCTTAGGTGGAGAACAATCTGGTCATATTGCAGATGTCGGATTTGATTTGTATATGCGTATGGTCGGTGAAGCAGTTAATGACTACAAAGCAGGAATCATCGAAGGCGAAGAGATCAATCATGATTGCAAAATTGAATTACCTATCAATGCTCATCTATCAAGTGAGTACATTCCGGGTGAAAGGCTCAGGCTCGATCTCTATCGTCGTTTAGCTGATGTAAAGAATGATTCTGATGTGCAATCAATTAGAGAAGAGCTCGTAGATAGATTTGGCGAGCTTCCTCCCGAAGCGCTAGCTCTGCTTGATGTTGCGCTGTTACGAGCTTTTGCGAAATCACTTGGCATCCGCGAACTCGTCTTGGCGGGTAAGTACTTGAGAATTTCACCCTTAGTTCTCCCTGAGTCGGTGCAGCTCAAACTCAACCGCCTCTACCCCTCTTCAATCTATAAATCGCAGAGTTCAACTGTGATGGTTGCCATTCCACGAGCGGGAGCCTGGACCCCACCTGCTCACGGAGCGCAAAAACTAGGGGATACTTCTCACCTAGCGTTTGCTCGTCAGGCGCTCTCAGATTTAGCCCAGAAAAAGAATTAACCAGAGATAGATACCGGAGCATGATGTGAAGAAGATTCTCGCCCTTATTGGAGCACTCTCTCTAGTGGGACTAACGGCCTGTGGCTCTGTTAATAGCGCAGCAACTCTCGGTGATATCACGATCACCCAAGAAGAACTTCAGAGCTCTGTTGATCAACTACTTGTCGAACGTGCAGCGGTTGATACATCTCAGATGCAGTTAGAGAGCGGAGCAACACTTAACCGCAGCCAACTTCGATTCCAGGTCCTGGCAACAGTGTTAGAAGAGATTGCCAAGGAGTTAAAGATTAATCTGACTGATTCTGAAATTACGGTCACTCGTACAAATCTCATTACACAGAGCGGGGGCGAAGAAGCTCTCCCTAGCAATTTGGTTGCAGCGCAGATAGCTTCAAGTAACTTTGATAAGTACATTCGCGCAAATCTCATTTCAACTAAGCTCAACGAAGCGCTACTTGCAACCGGAGTTGCTGAATCAGAGCTAAATTCAAGAATCTCTCAACTCATAACTGCGAAAGCAAATGAGCTCAAGATTTCTATCAATCCACGTTACGGTGCTTGGGATTCTCAGGTAGGGGATATTGTCGAGATTGATTCCGCGGGTGACGCCGTAACAACTGACAGTGGCAAATAAGGATTAATCCTTATGTCTGAACAAGTCTTTGGTTCAGAACTTATTCGTCTCGTACAAGTGATGGATCGCCTTCGTTCTCCTGGAGGCTGTGAGTGGGATGCCGCTCAGACACATCAATCACTCATTAAATACTTGCTCGAAGAATCCTACGAATTTATTGATGCAATTGAAAGTGATGACCGAGTCGGAATGCGTGAAGAACTTGGAGATGTCTTGCTCCAAGTTTATTTTCATTCTCGAATCGCCCAAGAACATCCAACAGAACCTTTTACTATCGATGATGTGGCAGGAGCAATTGCAGATAAGTTGATCAGCCGCCACCCTCATGTCTTTGACAATCTTGAGGTCAGCGGAACTGATGAGATTATTGAAAATTGGGAGGCGATTAAGGCGCGCGAAAAAGGGCGCACATCAGCAATTGATGGTGTGGCAATGTCGCAACCAGCTCTTCCTCTCATGGCCAAACTGATTTATCGCGCTGAGAAATTTGGAAGCGATACCGGAATTAATCCTATAAATCAGGATGAGATCGCAACCGAAGAATCAATTGGCAAAGCGCTGGCATCTGTTATTGCATGGGCGCATCAGCACGGAATCGACCCAGAACTCGCTCTTCGCGCAGAGGCTCGCGCTGTTATCGCCCGAATTCAGAGCAGCGAGCAGTAAGCGAAGTCACGGTAAGATTGCCCTAGGTCGTTCAACGTTGAGCGCTTATCAACCGATATCAGCTCAATAGAGTTTTATATTTAAGGAGACCCACAGTGGCAATCATCGACGCAATCTATGCTCGCGAAATTCTCGACTCACGCGGAAACCCAACTGTTGAAGTAGAAGTTCAATTAGAAGATGGCACTCAAGCTCGTGCTGCGGTTCCTAGCGGAGCATCAACTGGCGCATTTGAGGCAGCAGAACTTCGCGATGGTGATAAGAAGCGCTACCTCGGTAAGGGTGTTTTAAATGCAGTCGCTTTTGTAAATGACGAGATTGCACCTGTTGTTGAAGGATACGACTCACAAGATCAACGCACTATCGATTTCGAAATGATTGAACTCGACGGCACTCCAAATAAATCACGTCTCGGCGCCAACGCAATTCTTGGAGTCTCACTCGCAGTCGCTAAGGCATCTGCCGAGTCATCTGATCTCTCATTGTTCCGCTATGTCGGTGGCCCAAACGCACATGTTCTTCCAGTTCCAATGATGAATATCCTCAACGGTGGAGCGCACGCTGATACCAATGTCGATGTGCAAGAGTTCATGATTGCTCCAATCGGCGCACCAACTTTCCGCGAATCCCTTCAGTGGGGTGCAGAGATTTATCACGCCCTCAAAGCAGTATTGAAGAAGCGCGGGCTTGCCACATCTGTTGGCGATGAAGGTGGCTTTGCTCCCAACCTTGATTCAAACCGAGCAGCCCTTGATTTGATTATCGAAGCAATTACAGCAGCAGGCTTCAAGCCAGGTACTGATATCGCACTTGCCATGGATGTTGCCGCAACAGAATTTCATGACACCGGCAAGTACAAGTTCGAAGGAAAGATGCTTACCTCAGATGAAATGATTGCCTATTACGCAGAGCTAGTAGCTGCTTATCCAATCGTCTCAATCGAAGATCCACTCAATGAAGAAGATTGGGCTGGCTGGAAGTCAATGACTGCATCTCTCGGTTCAAAGATTCAGATTGTTGGAGATGATTTATTCGTTACTAACCCAACTCGCTTGGCTAAGGGAATCGAAACTGACACTGCAAACGCCCTGCTTGTTAAGGTAAACCAGATTGGTACTTTGACAGAGACTCTCGATGCTGTTGATCTTGCGCACCGTGCAAACTATCGCAGCATGATGTCTCACCGTTCGGGTGAAACAGAAGACACCACGATTGCAGATCTTGCTGTTGCAACAAATTGTGGTCAGATTAAAACTGGTGCACCATCTCGTACCGAGCGCGTTGCAAAATACAACCAACTACTTCGAATCGAAGAAGAGCTTTCTGACGGCGCTGTATATGCAGGCCGCCAAGCTTTCCCTCGATTTAAAGCTTAGTCAGTCGAAGGTTAGGTCTAGCAATGGCCCGTCAATCTTCTGGGAGCGCACGAGGCAAGGGTTACCGTTCACGTAACCTCAACTTCAACCGCAACCAGGGATCTGGACGGGCATTTGCAATTACCGCGGTTTTCTTCGCCCTTGCTCTTTTCCTAGCGCCACCAATTAAAAATTACTTCACACAGCGTGCTCAAATCAGCGCTCTCGAATCACAGCTATCTAGCGATTATGCAGCGCTCGAAGCTGCTCGCCAAGAATTGATGCTCTGGAAAGATCCCGAGTACGTTAAATCTCAAGCACGAGAACGCCTTCACTTTGTGATGCCAGGTGAGCGTCAATACATAGTTACTGGCGAAGAAGAAGAAATTGATCAGAGCGCAACAACCGCGAAAGTTGTAGAAGGATTACCAGAAGGACAGCCTTGGTATATCCGACTTGTTGCCTCAATCTCTGAAGCCGGAAAAGATGGGCGCTAGAAAATGAGCGAAAGCCGTATTCCAACCCAAGCTGATCTGACTTGTATCGAAAACCAATTAGGGCGTACACCACGCGATGTGCATGCAATCTCATATCGCTGTCCTTGTGGCAATCCTGCAGTTGTTGAGACTCCACCACGTCTTGGTAATGGAGAACCTTTCCCAACTTTTTACTATGCGACTTGTCCACGACTAACAGCTGCAATTTCAACGCTTGAAACAACCGGGTTGATGGGTGAAATGAACCAACGTCTCACCGAAGATCATGTTCTTGCGGGCCAATACGCAGCAGCACATGATGATTACATCGCAGCGCGCTCGGCTTTACAGATTGATGTACCTGAAGTTGAAAACATTTCAGCTGGGGGAATGCCCGACCGCGTTAAATGCCTTCATTCACTAGTTGCGCATTCACTCTCTGCTGGTGAAGGGGTTAATCCTCTAGGCGATGAAGCTCTAGCAAAGCTTCCCCAATGGTGGAAGAGCCAACCATGCGAGTAGCAGCGATTGACTGCGGTACCAACTCAATACGGTTATTAATCGCTGATATTGAAGGCAATAGTTTTCGTGAAGTCACACGCCTTATGGAAGTTGTTCGCCTTGGACAGGGCGTTGATAAGACTGGCGCCTTTCATCCTGATGCCATCGCTCGCACACTTGCTGCGGTAGATCTCTATGCCACTGAAATCGCTAAGCGTGGCGTTGAAAAGATTCGTTTCTGTGCGACCAGCGCAACGAGAGATGCCACCAATCGCGCACTTTTTATCGATGGAGTTAAAGAGCGCTTAGGGATAGAGCCTGAAGTTATTGCAGGCGAAGTTGAAGCAGCCTTATCTTTTATCGGTGCCACAAAAGATTTCGATAAGAGCCAAGGTCCATTTCTAGTTATTGATATTGGTGGAGGCTCAACAGAGTTTGTCTTCGGAACAGATTCTGTAGAAGCTGCCCGCAGTATGAATATCGGCTGTGTTCGTATGGCCGAACGCCATTTCACTGGAGACCAACCTGACCCTGGGCAGATTGCATCAGCTATCGAAGATATAGATGAAGCTATCGTGCAAGCAGCAAAGACTGTGCCAATCACCAAGGCTAAAACCGTCATCATGGTTGCAGGCACCGCAACAACAGTTGCAGCGGCCGCTCTTGATTTAGCCGAATATGATCGATACGCAATTCACCTTGCTCGAATTCCAGCAGAACGTGCACACCAGATTTCTGTAGAGCTTCTGCGCGAAACGCGTGAAGAACGTGCCGCACATGGCTATATGCATCCAGGACGCGTTGATGTTATTGGCGCAGGTTCGCTAGTGCTAGATCGCATCATGCGTGCATCTGGTGCTATCGAGTTTGTTGCTTCAGAATCAGATATTTTGGATGGAATGGCCTGGTCACTTGTATAAGAAGTTAGAACTTCTTGATAAGGCAATCGTTAAATGCCACCAATGCCCACGCTTAGTTGAGTGGCGAGAAGAAGTCGCAGTAAATAAGCGCAAGGCGTACGAGTCAGAAAAGTATTGGGGCAAGCCTGTTCCTGGCTTCGGTCCATCTGATGCTCGAATTGTGATTCTTGGTTTAGCCCCTGGCGCACACGGTGCAAACCGAACTGGTCGAGTCTTTACAGGAGATTCATCTGGTGACTGGCTTTACCGCGCACTACATAAAGCAGGGCTAGCAAAGATCCCAACCAGTACCTCTACAACTGATGGACAAGAACTTGTTGATACTCGCATCTTATGTGCAGTGCGTTGTGCACCCCCAGATAACAAACCTTCAACGGATGAAAAAGAAACATGTGCGCCATTTTTTGAAAATGAAATAGCACTTCTACTTCCGACTGCCCGTTCATTTGTAGCTCTTGGAAAGTTAGCATGGGATTCAATTTCAACCACACTTAAGAATCTTGGCTGCGAAGTGCCTACCCCCAGACCAAAATTTGGTCATGGCACAAGATATTCATTTGTTGGCCCTGATGGAATCAAGCGCCAGGTAGTTGGAAGTTATCACCCAAGCCAACAAAACACCTTCACGGGAAAATTGACTGAGAAGATGCTTGATTCAGTAATCACGCAGTCAAAAAAGCTAAGTAGTCGTCAGTAACTATCCCGCTCGCACCTAAAGACTTTAGATTTTTGGCCACCGCTGGATTATTAATAGTCCAGATATGAATCTCTATACCTCTGCTTGCACAAAACTTTCGAAAGCGACTCGTATAGATTTTAATTCCACGGAACTTAACAGGCACCATTGCAAAGAGTGAGCTAGGTAGATTTCTTAGCAAGAACGAAAGTCCTAGATTTATCAGCATGATTTCCCTTGTAGTAAGGGCAGTGCGCGCAAGCGGAAAGGCCTTTCGGAAAGCTAAAGTGCGGTGTGTTGAAAATGATCCGACAACAAGGTTGCTCAAATCCTTATCTTGCGCCCAGGCGATGAGGGGTTGTAGGGCGTCATCGGATTTGATATCAATGGAGATAAAGGCCTCCGGAAAATTTTGATACAAATCCTCTAACGTTGCCCATGGAGAGGTTTGTTTAATCTTAAAGTTCTGGAGCTGCTCAAGATCTAATTCATTGATTCTGTAGCTTTGTCCAGTGAGCCGAGATATATCTGGATCGTGAGCTAGAACCAGAACGTTGTCCTTCGTGCAGTGGATATCAGTTTCAAAATGAGTAATTCCATTAGACCATGCTTGGCTGAAGGCTTCTAAAGTATTTTCTACTCCTGGATTACCGCGATGAGTCCAGATTTGCATCTAAGCGACTAAAACTGGCCACTGATTCTTAGTGGCAATCAATTTAAAGTTTTTATTGGGATTCACGATGTAAGGATTACCAACGCTCACCAGTAAAGGTAAATCGTTAACTGAATCGCTATATGCAAATGACTTCGCAAGATCATAATCGTTCTCTGATGCTAGGCGCTTGATTGCTAGCGCTTTGTTCATTCCGTGCATGGCACCCTCGGGTAGATTTCCAGAATAGTGACCGTCAACTACTTCACCGGTTGTAGCGATAGCACCAGTCATGCCTAGTTTTTTGGCAACAATAGATGCAATCTCAATCGGAGCCGCAGAGACTATCCAGGTGTGGTGGCCGATACTCTGATGCTCTTCAATACGATTTTGCATAGACGGGAAAAGCTTTTTTGGAAGAAAATCTTGGACTATGCCTTCACAGAGACCAAGTATTGTCTGCTGTGAACGTCCTCGAGCGAAGTCGAGAATCTTTTTTGTTGCAAAGGCCATTGTTGAAGCGTTCTCAGCCTTTGATTTTCTAAAACGATAGTTATCTGCAGCAAAGCGCAGGATATCTCTGCGCTGTATTTGTCCGGATTTAGACATCCCGCGGACGAAGTAGTAGATGGAAGACCCATCAATGAGCGTGTTATCGAGATCAAAGAATGCTGCGCGCAAGGGTTCTCTTTGCATGTAATTATGGTGACACAGGGCGCATCGTCGGCTGATTAGAAAACCTAAACGTAAGGTGAACAGTTCTTTACCATTTAGAGGGAGAATGTTTCAAAAATTCACATGGCTTTATCTGGTTTTCCCTTATGAATTTAGAATAGTTCCGTATAAATTGACCATGCGAGTACTGATTTCTGCCGAATCATTTCTGCCTCGTTCAAATGGGGTGACTAATTCTGTCCTCCGCATAGCTAGATACCTGATCCTTCAAGGGCATGAGGTGCTCTTGATTGCATCTGGCGAAGGCCCTGATCTTGTAGGCGAAATTCAAGTACGCAGAGTCCCAGCCCTGGCTCTTAAGCGCATTGCCCAAGTTGATATTCCAAGGGTGAAGGTCAAGACGCTGATGCCGATTCTTGAAGATTTTAAACCAGATGTTATCTATCTCGCCTCTCCTTTTCTTTTGGGAGAACAAGTACGTAAGGCAGCAGTGCGTGCTGGTATCCCCACAATTGCTAACTATCAGACGGATGTTTCAGGATTTATTGAATTTTATGGATTAACTGGAGCCAAGACTTTTGTAGAGAAACGTATTCGAAAAATTCATAACGGTTCCACGCTCACACTAGCCCCATCCCAATCCTCGATTTCATATCTAAAGTCGCTAGGGGTTGAGAAAGTCGATTTCTGGGGGCGCGGAGTAGATCTCAAGCAATTTAATCCAGAGTGGCGGAAAAAGAAGTTACGTAAGTCTTGGGGAGCCGATGAAGAAACAATCGTGATTGGTTTTGTTGGAAGACTCGCGCCAGAGAAGCAGGTTCATAAGCTCGGAACTCTTGCAGATGTTGGAAACCTCGCAGGAAAGAAAACAGTTCAGGTAATTGTTGGTGACGGACCTTCACGAAATGCCCTCGAGACCTCTCTTCCCAACGCAATCTTCACAGGACACCTCAGTGGCGATGCTTTGAGTAAAGCAGTCGCGTCAATGGATCTCTTGGTGACAACAGGCGAGAACGAAACTTTCTGCCAGGTAATTCAAGAAGCGATGGCATCAGGCTTGCCCGTTGTTGCTCCGGCTATCGGTGGCCCACTTGATTTGATTTCAGATGGCGTCGATGGCTTTCTCTATAAACCAGGGCCGGGATCGGATATTCGCAGAAAAGTATTAAGTGCTATCTATCACGATGAAAACAGAAAAATTATGTCGCAGAATGCACTAGCTCGAGTGCAGAGCAAAACTTGGGAAAATATCTGTCAATTGCTTTTAAATATCATGGAAGAGGTTGCAGAAGAATCTAGAGTTTCTCGACTCAAGGAAATCGCGGCATCATGACACGCATAGCGCATATTGCCAATATGTATGGCCCAAAGAGCGGTGGGCTGAAAACCACAATTCTTGAACTAAGCCGTCAATATGAGCTACTTGGAAATGATGTCCTCGTTATTACACCGGGTGAGAAAGATTCTTTTCTGTCTACAGGAAGAATTACCCACGTAACTGTTGCAGCACCAAAAATTCCATTTTCAGGTGGATATCGAATAATTCTTCGAGTCAATTACGTTATGAGTCGAATCAGAGAATTTAACCCAGATGTCTTGGAAATTTCTGATCGAACTACGCTTCTCAAAGTCGCACGTTGGGCAGAAGGTCAGGGGATTCCAACAACATTTTTCGCTCATGAAAGAGTGGATGGATTAGTAAAGAGCTTTGCAAAGTTTCTACCATTCAAAGCAAAGTTCGTAACCCATTGGAACCGCGTCACTCGTGATTCAGTCAGCAGAATTGTGGCTACAACCGAATTTGCTGCAGAAGAATTTCAACAATTAGGAATGATTACATCTTCTGCTCCTCAATCGAAACTAGTCTCTGTCCCACTCGGCGTCGACCTCGATAGATTCTCACCACTCGAATCAGAAGATGACGAGCGCGCAATTAACGAGCCGTATATCTTGGCCTGCACCAGACTTTCAAAAGAGAAAGATCCAATATTTCTAATTAGCATTGCTGAAGAGTTAGAGAGGCGAGGCGTTGATGCCCCACTCTACATAGCTGGTAGCGGACCCTTAGAAGCAAAAATGCAGAAGATGATTTATCGAAAGAATCTCAATATCCGCCTTTTGGGTTTTATTTCTGAAAAAGAAGAACTTGCACAGTGGATGAGAGAGGCCTCTGTATTTCTCGCAGTCGGACCAATTGAGACCTTCGGATTAGCAGCGCTCGAAACTCTCGCCTCTGGGACCCCGGTAATTTGTAGAAGTGAGGCTGCAATCTCAGAAATAGTCAGTGTGGATTCAGGAAAAGCTCTCACGCGTTCTGCATCAGATTGGGCTGATGCAATACAGCAATATTTAGCTTCAGATCGAGAGTTCACAAGAATTCATGCACGAGCACGCGCAGAACAATTCACATGGGAAAACACAGCCGATCAATTACTTTCACTATATAGAGAGGATTTAGCATCATGATTCTTTCCAATAAAAACCTATATCCAAATATGCAGAGCCAAAAAGAAATCGCTCTCTCACTTAGAACTAAGAGCGATCTGACAGTTGTCGCCCTCGGTGACAGCTCTGTCTTCGGAGTTGGTGATCACGGCCAAGAAATTCCTTCAGTAGGTTACGGATGGACAGGGCGCCTGGCACACGATCTTCAGGCAAAGAGATTTGTAAATGTCGCAAAAAACGGTGCACGGGCAAGGCACTTGCCTCAAAGTCAACTCCCTGCTGCCCTTGCGCTCTCGCCAGATATTGCATTGATTTGTATCGGAACAAATGATGTCTTGCGTGGGGATTTCTCTCCTAAAGAAATTCGAGAGCACCTGCGGGAGATTTGTTCAACTCTTGCTTCAACAGGCTCGCTTGTTATCTTACTTGGATTGCCCGATCCGATACGCACCGCACCTGGTCCAATGGCGTTGCGCAAGATTCTCAGTGATCGAGTCATCAAGATAAATAGAATTCTCAACGAAGTTGCCGAAGATGGACTAGCTGTCGTAGTGCCAACATGGGAGTCAAAGATTGCCCATGAACGCAAGATGTGGCATGTTGATCGGATGCACCCATCTGCATTGGGCCATCAACATATCGCCGATCTAGTACGACGCAACCTCTCATTGCCACGTAGATCACTTAAGAAGATAAGTGTTGAGAGCTCTAAATCCAAACGTTATGAAATGTACTGGTTACTCACTAATGGGACGAAGTGGTTTTTAAAACGTAGTTTTGACCTGGTTCCTGCACTTATCTGGCTCGTCGTCTCTGAGAATATTTCACCCAAAGAGCGCGAGTAGCTGAAAACCTCGCATTTTAAGCACTCAATTTAAACTAGTAGACTTCGCGGGCGTTGGCCCCCATAGTCCAATGGCAGAGACAGAGGACTTAAAATCCTTCCAGTGTCGGTTCGAGTCCGACTGGGGGCACCGGTTCGTACTTAAATCGTCGCACGAATAAGGTTATTAATCAATCATCCTGATTATTAATGCATAAACAATGCATACACATTGCCCGAAGGATTTGAAGGCGATGCCTTGGTACTCAGGATCTTCCGTGCCAAGTCATCTGCGCTCAAGCGAAGCTTTCGCTCCTGCCGTCTCTTCCATTGGACTATGGGGCGACCCGGGGTTATTAGTTTTGAGCCTATAAGTATGTGTACTACCTCTAGAAGGATAATTTCTAAATCTAAAGATTTATCAAAAATGTATGGCTATTCGCGCTCCCTCCACCATACTCTTATATGGTGCGAAAAAGGATTTTGAAAGCCGTGCTTGCATCGATTCTTGTAAACACTTCAATTACGCCTGCTAATGCTGCCCTAGATGCTCCGATAAATCTTGATAACCCAAGAGTTGTAGCAATATTTGCTAATGATATTGATAAAGCGTCTTGGTCAGGTTACCTATACTCATCACGAATTGTTTTTTCTGCTGCACACTCTCATTTTAATTTCGACAGTAACGGAAATCTCATTTATAAAGAGCCAGGGATAATCTCAGTCGGTAAGCCAAATTTATCGGCAAAAGATAGTAGTGGCAGAGTAAAGGTTGTGAAATTATTTTTAGCAGATTTCAAGACTATCCCAAGCGGTGGTGCTGTAAATGATTTCGTTATTTATGTACTGGAGAGAGATTTAGTGCCTATGGCGCCTGGAAAGTTGATAACACCCGAGATTAATCAAGAACTTGTCGAAGCCAAGGCTGAGGTGGAATTCCACGGTTATGGTGAGTATCGGGATCGTTGTGCACCTGATCAATCTCCCCCTTGCAAGAAAGACTGGCAAAATCCAAACCAGAGAACAAGTGAGTTCCCAAGAAAAGTTGTGATGAAATTATCACCTGTTTTGCCTCTTTGGATGGACTCACAAAAAATGAGCGAGATGGCCAACGAAAGATTCATTTCAGATCCTCAAGGTTGCCCTGGTGATTCAGGTGGACCAATTACAACAATCTATAAAGGTGAGAGGATCTACCTTGGAATGGGGCTAGATGCAAATGAAGTTTACGCTTGTGGCGCCAGTGGTTCTCTTGGCAATAAACCCAATACTTTTGGACACTTTTCACCAGTATATAACCACTTAGATTTAATAAAAGAGGCAGAGGCTTTTGTGGCACAACAGAGCGCTCCCATTGACTCAACTAAAAAAACAGTCACGATTCCTAATCTTAAGAAAACCACCATCACCTGTGTTAAAGGAAAGCAAGCCAAAAAAGTCGTAGGAGTTAACCCAAGGTGCCCAGCGGGCTACAAGAAGAAATAGCTTAAAATCCTTCCAGTGTCGTTTCGAGTTCGACTGGGGGCACCGGTTGTTAAATATCACCCTTGCCGTTTGCATACTAGGTAGATAAGTTAATTTGCTAAGTCAGATGCAAATTTAATCTCTTTTAGGGCGGGCAGGATATGGCAAATAAGTCTGAGCTTTTCGATAACGCCGCCAGCTACGACGATGATCCTGCAGATTTCAAGCAGATCCTGCCTAAGAAAAAAATCTCATCAATCTTTGGCGCTCTCGTTCTTTTAATTGGCGGTGCTTATTTTGTACAGGCAACTCTGGCCGCGAACATTTCTCTCGGCTCTGGGCAGGTCGAATTTGGCCAAGGAGTAACACGGGCAGTGGCTTGTGATAGCGACGGCATTACATTGAGACCAGAGTCAACTTTTGCAAATAGCCAAGGTGGCGGTTCATTTAAATTTGGCAGCATCGTCTTGAGCGATATTGATAGCAGCGCTCTTGGGTGTCGAGGTAAGAGCTTTACATTAAGAGCCTTTGGTATTTCCTCGTCAACGCCTATTAACTTAGTTAGTTCAGTGAGCTCAATTGTTGTGAGAGTTTCATCAGGTTCACCGAGATTTACAATCCCGGCTACGAGTGGCGTCAGCCTGACTAATGTGACTAATACAGGATTTACGATCACGCTAGATCCAGCTGCAACACCTGCTGCAGCTGCAGATGTCTCCAGAATCACCATTGAGAGCGCAGAGGCAGCAACGTATGTAGTCGGTGAAACTGGCCCCGGCGGAGGAATTATTTTTTATTACGCTGAAGCAGGTTTTAGTTGTGGCCCAACACGATCTTTGACCTGCAAATACTTAGAGGCTGCCCCAAGTGGTTGGAATGGTGGGGGAAGTGATCCAACGCGAAGATGGGCAAATGTGACTTATGAAATGACAACGGTGAATAATGCTTCATCGCCACAGACTGCAACAGCTACAGCAATTGGTTGGGGCTATCGAAATACCCGAGCGATTATCCTTCAAGGAAATACTGATGCGGGAACAATCGCTGCGGCGCTTGCAGATTCTCACTCTGTAACCGTCGGTGGTGTAGTTGTTGATGATTGGTATCTGCCATCGAATGACGAGTTGACTGCAATCTATGATAACGGGGCGATTGTTGGTGGTTTATTCCAGGGATTCGATTGGTATTGGTCTTCGACTGAGGCTTCCGGGGGCAGTGCGCTTATGCAGATGATGGATCGTTTTAACGCGGGTGGAGACGATAAATCGTCGCCCCGATTAGTTCGCCCGATCCGCGCCTTCTAAGACTTAAAATCCTTCCCCTGTCGGCTTGAGACCGACTGGGGCACCAATATTTGCGTTGCTGGCAAGTTAGATATCAGCCAAGGGTATGAATAAACTTTGAAGACATTTACAATCTTCTTATGAAAAGGACTTTAGTCTTCGCGTTAAGTCTCTTTCTTGGCTTCAATGTTCTTTCTATTCCATCCGCAAGCGCGGTCTTATCAAACCCAACACCTGTCTGTGTTTCTGGCACCTGCACAATTAATTTTGATACGACTAATGATTATTACCTGTGGAGTGCTCCAACAACAGGAACTTACACATTTCAGGTGTGGGGCGCACAAGGTGGATCGGCTCTCAATACAAATGGAACCGTGGCGCAAACTGGCCCACTAGGAGGTTACTCAGCGGGTAACTATTCACTCACCTCAGGCCAAGCTGTATATGTTTATGTTGGCGGTCAAGGTTCAGGTAGTAACAGTGTGCTTACTGCAATATCTGGTGGATTTAATGGAGGCGGAATAGGTTACAACGGCGATGCAAACGCAAGAGCGGCAAGTGGTGGAGGTGGTTCCGATATACGAATCGGCGGAAATGCACTTGCCAATAGAGTAATAGTTGCTGGCGGCGGTGGCGGAGGAAAATTCTTCACGGGCTATGGAACGCAAAGAGGTAGTCATGGCGGAGGTACTTCTGGAGTGGATGGAAATACAAGTGGTGCTGCCGATGGAAACATCATGAACGGTCGTGGCGGCACCCAATCTGCTGGCGGCGCGCGTGGCCAAAATGGTGGATCCGCAAGTGCAGGAAGTTTAGGAATTGGCGGAAATGGAGTTGCATCTCTGCACCAATACGGTTCGAGCGGGGGAGGAGGTGGCTACTTTGGTGGTGGTGGCGCTGGCGTAGGAGCGTCGCCAGGTGGCGGATCTGGCTATGTAGGTGGCGTGACAAGCTCAACCATTACTGCAGGCGATGCATCAATGCCCAATCCTGCCGGCGGGAATATGGTCGGCCGATCAGGAAATGGCTACATAAGAATTACTTATTCGTATGATTCCACTCCTCCCGCATTTACTTTATTTGAACTAGCCAGCGGTACAACGCGTGCCACTTTTAGTTCTGCGGTAGTTATTACAGCAACCGTAACTCTTGCCTCTAGAGTAACTTTCAGGGCGAATGGCAAGGTATTGCCGGGATGCATCAATAAGACAGCAGTTGGTTCAGGCTCTAGTTTCACAGTGACCTGCTCTTGGAAACCGTCCACGCGCGGCTCTGTAGCACTTCGTGCAATCGCAGACCCAATTGCAGATGGAATTGCCAACACAACTTCGAGCCAAATCTCGGTTGGAGTAAGTGGAAGAACTGGTAGGAGATAAATCCTTCCCCTGTCGGCTTGAGACCGACTGGGGCACCAATATTTGCGTTGCTGGCAAGTTAGATATCAGCCAAGGGTATGAATAAACTTTGAAGACATTTACAATCTTCTTATGAAAAGGACTTT
>JBIKSV010000095.1:0-4331 GCA_044348425.1 Candidatus Planktophila sp.
ACCGCTCCACAAGCCATGATGACCTTGATGGCAGAATCTTTGGCGGACATTGCTCCAAATTTTCTGTAGCTCAATGTTCCCTGAGCTAATGCATAAAGAAAGAAGAATGTTACAAAGAGTCCAAGCTTTCCTGAAAGTGGCGAGAATAAAACTACGAGGCAGGTCGCAGCAATTGTGCCGAGAAAAATAGCTGCTTCTTTGGCGCGATCCTTTGGTGAAGATTTCCAGGGGCTCTTTGGCTTTACTGTACTGACACTGTTTACTGTGCTCATCGTCCTGATGTTCCTGTTCTGCGAACAATCAGCTCAGCGAGAGCGTTTACGAGTAAAGTAAGAAGGAAGAGAACCAGGCCAGCGGCCATTAGCGCATTGATTTCGTAAAGATTGGCCTCACCGAAGCGAGCAACAATCAATGATGCAACGTTTCCACCAGCGCCGAATAACATTTGCCAGTTGATTTGGAAAACAATATTGAGCACGGTGTACACAGCAACCGTCTCACCCATGGCGCGACCTAAGCCAAGCATCGCTCCACCAATAACACCAGATTTTCCGAATGGAATAACGACTGAGCGAATCATCGACCATCGTGTAGCACCGAGGGCGTATGCAGCTTGAATTCGATCGAGTGGTGTCTGCGAGAAAACTTCGCGAGATACAGATGTAACAATTGGAATAATCATGATTGCCAACACCATGCCAGCAATGAATGGTGATCGAGTGAAAATATCAACTGGAACATCAAAAATTGGAATAAAGCCAAGATACTTATTGAGAAGTTTCGCCCAATACTCAGCACTCGGCATTAGCACTAAGAAACCCCAGATACCAAAGAGGATTGATGGGAAAGCTGCCATCAAATCAATAATTGCGATGAGATATTTCTTGAGCCAATGTGGTGAATAAAAGTTAAGAAAGAGCGCCATTGCTGCAGAAACTGGAAGTGCAACCACGACAGCGATAAGCGCCGTGAGAATGGTGCCAACCAACATCGCCCCTAAGCCGAATTTACTTTCTACGACATTGGCGTTCTCGTCATATGTAACAAACCATTCTGATGAGGTGATGAACGAGAATCCTTGATCCCACATGATTCCGATTCCGCGGTAACCCAAAAAGATAGTAATCAACCCGAGAATCACCAAAGAGGACAAGCCTCCGGTTGTAACTACTGCGCGGAAAACCTTGTCCGATCGGCGGGGTTCCGTGGTGATTTCACGAGGAGCCGGGACGGTCTGCATGCGGTGAATCCTGCACCGTAGCGCGAAAATAAAGGCAGATACTTGGTGAACAGGAGATGAACGAGAATCGAAATCTCTCCTCACCCACTACCCTTCCCCTATGGCTACTGAGCTCCCTAATCTCGTCTGGATCGACTGCGAAATGACGGGACTCAACCTCGCCACCGATGCCCTGGTTGAGATTGCCGTGCTCGTCACAGATTCAGAGCTCAACATGATCGGCGATGGAATTCAGCTCGTCATCCATGCAACCGAGGGCCAGCTTGCCGCTATGGATGATTTTGTCCGCGAGATGCATACAAAATCTGGCCTCATCGAGGAGATTCCCCACGGAATCGAGATGGCAGAGGCCGAAAAACTCATCATCGCCTACCTTGAATCGGCAGGCGTAGCCCCAGGTAAATCACCATTGGCTGGCAATTCAGTCGGCGTGGATCGATCCTTTATCTCCCGCGATATGAAGGTCTTAAGTGAGTATCTGCATTATCGAACAATCGATGTTTCGACCATCAAAGAGCTTGTTCGCCGTTGGCACCCAAAGACCTATTTCGCCGCCCCAGCCAAGACAGGCAATCATCGTGCGCTCGGTGATATTCAAGATTCAATCGCAGAATTGGTCTACTACCGGAGCACCGTATTTAAGGAGCAAGCGAGCGCCCAATAGGCGGTAAAGTAAGCCCTTGCACAGCACATGGTGGGCGTAGCTCAGCTGGTAGAGCACTCGGTTGTGGTCCGAGATGTCGCGGGTTCGAGCCCCGTCGTTCACCCCAAGTTTTCCCCTTCCCCGAGCAGTAAATTTCAGGAAGAAAGCACCAATCAACGGTAGGAAAAGAGGCGCGATGATATTCGACGTTGTCATTGAGATCCCGGCTGGTTCGCGCAATAAATATGAGATCAACCATGAGACTCATGAGATCCGCCTCGACCGTATGCTCTTTACCGCAACACGCTTTCCGCACGACTACGGTTTTGTAAAGAACACGCTTTCTAACGATGGAGATCCTCTCGATGCTTTGGTCATGCTTGATGAGCCAACTTTCCCAGGATGCGTTGTCTCAGCTCGCGCAGTTGCGATGTTGCGAATGACCGATGAAAAAGGTGGCGACGACAAGTTGCTCTGTGTTGCAGCCGGAGATATCCGTAAATCTGGAATTAAAGACATTAAAGATTTGCCGGTCTACGAACTCGATGAAATCAAGCACTTCTTTGAAGTCTACAAAACCCTCGAACCAGGTAAAGAAGTTATTGGTGGAGACTGGGTTGGCCACGATGAAGCAGAGGCTGAAATCCAAGCATCTTACGATCGTTACAAGGCAATCAAGTAATTAATTTAATATAAATCTAATAAGTTACGGAGAGACTTATGGACCTTATCAATGCCGGAGATACAGCTTGGGTATTGGCCAGTAGCGCCCTAGTTCTCTTTATGACCCCAGGGCTCGCGGTTTTCTACGGCGGCATGGTTCGTGCGAAGTCAGCGCTCAATATGATGATGATGTCATTTGCCGCAATTGGCGTGACAACAATCATCTGGGTTCTCTACGGTTATTCACTTGCTTTTGGAAAATCAAATAACGGCCTTATTGGTGGGTTTGAACACGTAGGTCTTGCCGGAACCCTTGATCAAGTAGTCGGGGCCGAAGGCCACCAGATTCCAACTCTTGCCTTTGCAATGTTCCAGCTAACTTTTGCAATTATCACCGTGGCGCTTCTATCAGGAGCAATTGCCGACCGCGCAAAGTTTGGATCTTGGGTTGTTTTCGTCATCCTTTGGATTTCTCTCGTTTACATTCCAATCTGTCACTGGGTCTTTGCCGCACAAAATGGTGAAGGTGGATGGATTATTGACAAGCTCAAAGCACTCGACTTTGCAGGTGGTTTGGTTGTCGAAATCAACTCAGGTGCAGCAGCCCTTGCTCTTGCGATCGTACTTGGTAAGCGCGAAGGATTTAAGAAAGATCCAATGCGTCCACACAATATGCCACTAGTTCTTCTCGGCGCCGGAATGCTCTGGTTCGGATGGTTTGGATTTAATGCGGGTTCGGCGCTATCTGCCGGTCATCTTGCCGCAACGGCGATGATCAACACACAGATTTCAACAGCTGCCGCTGCAATGACGTGGATCATCTACGAGAAATTACGCAACGGAAAAGCAACAACTCTTGGCGTTGCATCCGGTGCAATTGCCGGTGCCGTTGCAATTACCCCCGCATGTGGCTATCTCAACCCACTAGGTGCACTTGCACTCGGTCTCGTTGCAGGCGTCGCTTCTGCTTGGGCTGTTACTCGCAAATACAAATTTGGTTATGACGATTCACTCGATGTCGTCGGAGTACACGGTGTCGGCGGCCTTCTCGGAATGCTCGGCATTGGTTTACTTGCAACATTGACCGCAAATGCAGCTGGTGCAAACGGCCTCTTCTTTAATGGTGGAGCAACTCAGTTAAACCGCCAGATAATCGCAATCATCGTTGTGGCTCTCTTCTCATTCTGTGCGACTTGGTTGATAGCAACCTTGATTTCTAAGACCATCGGATTCCGTGTATTCCGTGAAGATGAGCTGACTGGCTTGGATACAACTTTCCACGCAGAATCTGCATACGACATAACAGGAAATTCCAATCGCTATTAAGCGAGATTGAAGGCAAATAAATGAAGCTCATAACAGCAATCGTGAAGCCTGCAAAGGTCGATGACATCAAAGTTGCTCTGCAGGCCGTTGGCATCGCCGGCATGACTGTTTCTGAGACTCGGGGCTTTGGTCGTCAAAAGGGCCATACCGAGATCTACCGTGGAGCCGAATACACAGTGGATTTCATTCCGAAGGTGCGCATTGAAGTTCTTGTCGATGACAAGGATTTGCAGTCAATCGTCGACACAATCGTGAATGCTGCAAATACCGGATCTATCGGTGATGGAAAATTGTGGGTCACCTCAGTTGAGCAAGTAATCCGCATTCGCACAGGCGAGCGCGGACACGACGCTCTCTAGCCCTTAGGAACTAACTGGTTTGGGCACTTGCTCAAGATGCTTGCCATCGCATTCTTCTCTGCAAGCGTTACCCAAATCGAATACTTAGCTTTCACTGCAA
>JBIKSV010000002.1:0-52192 GCA_044348425.1 Candidatus Planktophila sp.
AACGAAGCAATCGATACACCTGATGAGATGAGCAAGTTCGCTCCTCGCATCATCTCTGTAAAGATTCCAGTCGATCAAATCGGTGCGGTAATCGGCCCTAAGGGCAAGATCATCAATCAGATTCAGGATGAGACAGGCGCTGAAATCTCAATCGAAGATGACGGAACTATCTACATCGGTGCAACTGATGGCCCATCTGCCGAGGCAGCTCGCGCGCAGATCAATGCAATTGCAAATCCACAAATGCCTGAGGTCGGAGAGCGTTATCTCGGAACTGTTGTAAAGCTTGCAACATTCGGAGCATTCGTCTCATTGATGCCAGGAAAAGATGGACTCCTTCACGTTTCACAGATTCGCAAGATGCATGGCGGAAAGCGAATTGAGAACCTAGAAGAGGTTATGAAAGTTGGAGATAAGGTCCAGGTTGAGATCGGCGAAATCGATCCAAAGGGCAAGCTCTCACTTATTCCTGTCCTCGAAGAAGGCGCAGCAACAGCTGAGTAATGTCTGTTAAAAGAACGGTCCACTCCAGCGGTCTGCGCATCGTCACAGAGGAAGTTCCCTCTGTTCGCAGCGCAGCTGTTGGAATCTGGGTCAATGTAGGTTCACGTGATGAGGCGCCAGCAACTGCTGGTGCCTCTCACTTTTTAGAGCACCTACTCTTTAAAGGCACTCCTTCACGAACAGCACTTGAAATCTCATCTGCTATCGAATCAGTCGGTGGCGAGATGAATGCATTTACATCCAAGGAGTACACCTGCTTCTACGCTCGCGTTATCGATACTGATTTACCGATGGCTATAGATGTCGTCAGTGATTTGATTACATCTTCCATCGTTACCGCGCTCGATGTTGATGCAGAACGCAAAGTTGTTCTCGAAGAGATAGCCATGCGTGATGACGATCCAGGAGATCTAGTTCATGATCTCTTCAGTGATGCTTATTATGGCGATACCGCTATTGGCCGACCTATCCTCGGAACGATTGATTCAATTAATGGAATGTCACGCAATACAGTCTTTAATTATTATAAGAAGAAGTACAAGCCACACGATATCGTTGTAGCTGTTGCCGGAAATATTAAACATAAGCGCGTTGTTGCGATGGTCGAAGAGGCGCTCTCGCGAGATAACTTCTTAGATCAAGTAGGCACGCCAAATATTCGACCTGACACACCTGTTAAGAAAGGCCCTCAAGGCAGCGTTGGCCTGATGTATCGCAAAACTGAACAGGCTCACATGCTCTATGGCATGGCTGGAGTTGCCAGAGCAGATGAACGTCGCTTTGCAATGGGTGTGCTCTCTGCAGCCCTCGGTGGCGGAATGTCATCACGGTTATTCCAAGAGATTCGCGAGAAGCGTGGCCTTGCATATTCGGTCTATGCCTACGCGCAACAGTTTGCTGGAACCGGAACCCTGGGCTTCTATGCTGGATGTAACCCAACGAAAGCTCTTGAAGTGATTGAGATTATTCGTGAAGTTCTAGCCGACGTAGCCGATAACGGAATGACCCACGAGGAGATTGAACGAGCAAAGGGCGCCGTTCGTGGCTCATTGGTCTTAAGCCAGGAAGATTCAGGTTCGCGCATGAGCCGCATTGGCAAGAATGAGATTGTCTATGGACAGGTAATGGACTTTGATCAGATTTTGAAGGCAGTGGCACGCGTAAGCGCCGAAGACATTCGCGCAATTGCCAGCGAGTATCTGACCGGAACGCCTACCCTTGCACTTGTGGGGCCATTTAAATCCCCATCCAAGTTTGAGAAGGTGATTGCTTAAATGATTAAAGTTGGTGTTCTAGGTTCACTGGGCCGAATGGGCGCAGAGGTTGTTAAGGCTGTCAATGAATCAAGTGATTGCCAGCTCGTTGCATCTCTTGATCAGGGTGATTCATTAGAGACTTTAGTGAGCGCTGGCGCCGAAGTAGTTGTGGATTTCACTACACCTGATGTCGTTATGGGAAATCTCGAATTTTTAATCAAAAGTAATATTCACGCAGTCGTTGGTACTACAGGATTTTCAGATGAGCGTATTGCTCAACTCAAAACATGGCTCGCAGCTGCGCCAAAGGTTGGCATTTTAATTGCACCAAACTTTGCAATCGGTGCAGTCTTAATGATGGAGTTTGCAACTAAGGCAGCTAAGTACTTTGAATCAGCTGAAATCATCGAACTTCATCACCCCAATAAAGTTGATGCTCCATCTGGCACAGCTGCCCGTACCGCATCATTGATATCAGAAGCTCGCAAGAGCGCAGGGTTGCCAGCTATGCCTGATGCAACTCACACATCACTCGATGGCGCTCGAGGTGCAATTGTGGGTGATGTTCCAGTTCACTCAGTTCGTCTCCGTGGATTAATTGCTCATCAAGAGGTTCTCTTCGGTGGATTAGGTGAGACACTAACCATTCGTCATGATTCCCTTGATCGCGCTGGCTTTATGCCAGGTGTATTGCTTGGCGTAAAGCAAGTTTCTTCACATCCAGGGCTGACTGTCGGCCTTGAGAAATTTATGTAGGGGGCGATCAATGGCACACGCAGATATCACAATGTACGGCGCAGATTGGTGTGGAGATTGCCGTCGTTCGAAGCGTCTTCTCGTCGAACTAGATGTTCAGGTCAATCACATTGATGTAGAAGCAGACTTAAGCGCTGCCGATAAAGTAAAAGAGATCAATGGGGGAGCGCAATCAATTCCTGTCTTGGTCTTCTCTGATGGAACTCACCTCACCGAGCCATCTGATATTGAACTCAAAGCGAAATTAGTATCGCTCGGAATTATCAGCGCTTAACTTTTAGATTAGTTTAGAAAGTTAAAAGTTGCAGCCGATGCTAAAGCTGAACCAAGCACTACTACCGGAAAAGGCGCCTTTAAAGCCAGAGTAATAACGGCAACCGCTAAACCAACAATCCTCTGATCAATGACGAGCGCGCTCTTTACGGTGAAACTCTGTACTGCAACAAGGGCGCTTAATAGAGCAATAGGAATCAGAGTGTTTATTCGTAGCGCCCTTGGGTTGGTCAAATACTTTTCAGGAACGCTATGGCCAATGTATTTAAGCAAGAAAGCCACGACGCTGGTTCCAATAACCGCCCACCAAATTTGAGTCATCGTCTAGCCCTCCACCCAAACGCCACTGCAAGCAAAGCAGTCGCAATAATGGGTAATCCAGCTGCTATAAATGGGGTAAGCGCTAAAGCTAGAACCATTGAAGCAACAGCTAATGCTCGCTCGAAATTACCTAATAAGCGCGGCCACACTAAACCAAGAAAAGCTGCAGGCACAGCGGAATCGAGTCCCCAAGCAGCAGGGTCTCCCATTGCTTGCGCACCAAGTGCTCCGGCTAATGTGAAGAGATTCCAAAAAAGATAAACGCCAAGACCGGTGAGCCAGAAACCATGACGCATAGATTCTTCACCTAGATCACTCTGCCCGAGTGCCACACCGGTTGATTCATCGATAGTGACTTGTGCACCAACAATTTTCTTCCAGCCACGCAACTTTAAGATTGGCGAAAGTCGAAGACCGTAGAGTGCATTTCGAATTCCCAACAATGAGGCAGTTGCAATCCCTGAAATTGCGGTCCCGCCCGAACCAAGTACGCCGACAACTGCAAATTGCGATGCTCCTGAAAATGTTAGCAATGACAGAAGGCAGGTCTGTAAGAGTGAAAAGCCGGCTGCTATACCTGCGGCTCCAAATGCGATTCCGTAGAGGCCAACAGTGAAGGAGACGCTAAAGGATGCGCTTGCGGTGGTGCGGTTCACTCTAGACACGCGCCTATTCTGCCTTACATATACCCAGCCATGAGGGGGGATGATAGATAAGGTGCCACCATGTCTGAAGCTATGTCATCTGATGCCGTTATAAATCCAGAGGTAATTTTCCGCGACGATGTATCTGTCGAGCTCATCAAAGCCAGCGCAAGCGATGCCGATGTTATCTGGGCCGCTCGCGTCTCGACCGCGGGTGAGCAATCTATGGATGAGATTGGCGAAGATCCAGCGCGTTCTGCTGGGCTCATCAATTATCTAGCTCGCGAGCGTCACGGTTCTCCCTTTGAGCACACCTCAATGACTTTCTTTATCTCAGCCCCAATTTTTGTCTTCCGCGAATTCATGCGCCATCGCATCGCTTCTTATAATGAAGAATCCGGTCGCTACCGTGAATTAAAGCCAGTTTTTTATGTGCCAGCGAAAGAGCGCAACTTAATTCAAATCGGCAAAACCGGTGCATATGAATTTGTACCTGGTACTCCAGAGCAGTTCGAACTTACTGTCGCTGCCATGAAAGATGCGTACGTCGTTGCCTACGATGCATATAAGAAAATGCTCGATGCCGGTATCGCGCGAGAAGTTGCTCGTGCGGTTTTGCCCGTTGCTACGTACTCATCAATGTATGTAACTATGAATGCCCGCGCACTCATGAATTTCCTATCGCTACGCACCGCCCGCGAAGGCTCACACTTTCCAAGCTACCCACAGCGGGAAATTGAGATGGTTGCCGAAAAAATGGAGGCAGAATTCGCTAAATTAATGCCTCTTACATACGCAGCCTTTGAAAAATCTGGTCGCGTCGCTCCATAAACGATAAGATAAACTCATGAGTATCGCAGCGCCATTTGGGCGGATGATTACCGCAATGGTGACCCCTTTCGATAAAGATGGGGCGATCGATTGGGATGGCGTCGCGCGTCTTGCACAGCACCTCGTTGACAACGGTCATGACGGAATAGCTGTTAACGGAACAACTGGAGAAGCGCCTACGACCAAGTCTTCAGAGAAGCTTGAGATTATCCGTGTTGTTAAGAGCGTTGTAGGACCAAAGATTGTTGTCCTCTCAGGTGCAGGTGATAACGAGACTGCCTATACAGTCGAACAAGCAAAGCGTTCTGAAGAAGCGGGAGCAGACGGCCTTCTTGTCGTTGTTCCTTATTACAACAAGCCACCGCAGGCCGGAGTCGAGGCGCACTTTCGCGCAGTAGCTGCTGCCACCAAACTTCCAATCATGATGTATGACATTCCTGGGCGCACCGGAATCGAAATTGAAAATGACACAATCGTCCGCCTCTTTGATTCAGTCGACAATATCGTTGCTCTCAAAGATGCTAAGGGAAATAGCGCAAGTACATCATGGGTAATTCAACGCTGTGGTATTCCTGTCTATTCAGGTGATGACATTCTCAACCTGCCGCTCCTTGCAATTGGAGCAGTTGGTTTCGTATCAGTCTGCGGTCACACAGTTGGTCTACAACTCAAAGCAATGCTCGATGCTTGGTTCGCGGGAGATAGCGCTAAAGCACTCGCGATTCATCAGCAACTTCTTCCGGTTTTCGCTGGAACCTTCCGCACACAAGGTGCGATTCTCACCAAGGCTGCAATGAACCTCATGGGCCTACCTGGTGGCACAACTCGTCTTCCGCTAGTCGATGCAACCGCAGAGCAGATCGCGCAACTTCGAAAAGATCTGACTGCCGGTGGCGTCGTTCTCCCATGAGCTCACACCCACATCCAAATTTAGGAACTCCTTCTCGCTTAGCAGCGGGTGGCCTGCGCATTGTCGCCCTAGGTGGAATCTCTGAAATCGGTCGCAATATGACTGTCTTTGAGTATGAAGGCAAATTGCTAATCGTTGATTGTGGTGTTCTTTTTCCTGAAGATAATCAACCTGGAATCGACTTAATCTTGCCGGACTTTAGCTACATCCGGGATCGCCTCGATGATGTTGTAGCAATCTTTCTTACTCACGGACATGAAGACCATATCGGCGCCGTGCCCTACTTGTTAAAAGAGCGCGTTGATATTCCTATCTACGGTTCACCCCTGACGATTGCTCTGATAACAGCGAAATGCAAAGAGAAGCGCATTGGTCCCATTACGCATGAGGTGCGCGAAGGTCAGCGACTTACGGTCGGCGGATTTGATCTTGAGTTTATTGCAGTTAATCACTCAATCCCCGATGCACTAGCTGTTGCAATTAGAACAAAGGCCGGATTGGTTTTGGCAACAGGTGACTTTAAGATGGATCAACTACCACTTGATGGTCGAACCACAGATTTAGCAACTTTTGCAAAGCTTGGCAATGAAGGCGTTGATATCTTCATGGCAGATTCTACAAATGCAGATATTCCTGGATTTACTCCATCTGAGCGCGAAATCATGCCGGCACTCAATCGTGTAATTGCTTCGACAAAGAAGCGCGTAGTCGTTGCTTCATTTTCGTCCCACGTTCATCGCGTCCAACAGGTTATCGATGTGGCATATGAACATGATCGTAAAGTCGTCTTTATCGGGCGCTCAATGGTGCGCAATATGAAGATTGCTGAAGATATGGGTTATCTCACCGTTCCGCCAGGTGCTGTCATCGACATCAAAGAGCTTGATAATCATGGCGACAATGTCGTTTTGATTTCTACCGGTTCACAAGGCGAGCCCATGGCCGCTCTTTCACGTATGGCTAATGGCGACCATCAAATTCGCGTTGGTGAGGGAGATACAGTCATTCTTGCTTCATCACTGATCCCTGGAAACGAAAACTCTGTCTATCGCATCATTAACGAACTCACTCGCCAAGGCGCTCAAGTGGTTCATAAAGCCAATGCCTTTGTTCACGTTTCAGGACATGCTGCCGCCGGAGAGCTCTTGTATTGCTACAACATCGTAAAGCCAAAGTACGCGATGCCGATACATGGCGAGTGGCGACACCTGAAAGCTAATGCCGAACTCGCGATTGCATCAGGTGTTCCACGTAAGAATGCGTTTATCGCAGAAAACGGCATTGTTGTCGATCTCGTTAATCACGAGGCAGAAATCGCAGGAGCTATTCCGGTGGGGTTCGTCTATGTCGATGGACAGAGCATCGGTGATATCACCGAAGATTCTTTGAAAGATCGCAGAATCCTCGGAGAAGAAGGCTTTATCTCGGTTATCGTAGTTATTGATTCGCAGAGCGGAAAGATTGTTGCAGGCCCTGATATACATGCCCGCGGCTTTAATGAAGATGTTGCACTCTTCGATGAGGTGCGCGGAGATATCGAAAAGGCGCTGACTCGAGCAGTAGCTGATGGGAATAACGGAACACATCAATTGACACAGGTTGTGCGTCGAACAATTGGTTCATGGGTCGGTCAAAAACACCGTCGTCGTCCGATGATCGTCCCTGTAGTAATAGAGGTATAAACGGCGCGCCTACGCGGGCGAAATAAACCCTCCACCTAATATTGAAGGTGTGGCTACAAAGAGACGCACCAAATCCAGCCGCTCAAAGAAGAGCGGTAGTGGTGGCATACCTGCAGCAATCATGGGTTCAATCTTCTCTGGCTTAGCCTCAGCGTGGCGCTTGGCAGCAAAAGCGCTCGGTTCTTCAATTCGATTTGTGGCACGCGGTGCAAAAGAGCTCGATCCTGATCATCATCGCGATGGTGCAGCCCTGCTCCTCTTTCTACTTGCACTTGTTTCGATTACTGGAACATGGGCGCAACTTGATAACTATCTCGGTCGCGCCGTCCACGCATTTCTAGCGGGTGGACTAGGCAACTTTTCCGTTATTACTCCAATTGCACTCATCTACTTTGCAATACGAATCTTCAGAAAACCTGATGACAAACATGCAACTGGGCGAATCACTGTTGGGGCAATCACCTTACTTATTAGTGGAACAGGGTTAGCTCACCTACTGAGCGGCTCACTTGATGCGATCAATCCGACCGGAACAACTGCGATACGTGGCGGTGGTGGGTTAATTGGTTATTACGTCTCCATGCCTTTGGCAGGATTCATGTCACCACTTCTTGCTTACCCATTCTTATTCGCCCTCTTCATCTTTGGTCTCTTAGTTGTTACCGCAACTCCGCTTAATGTTGTGATAGCCCGTGCCAAAGTACTTTTGATCTGGGCAAAATCTAAACGACGCGTGCGTAGCGAAGATGATTTTGAAATCTCCGATACACCTCCTTTTGAGTCACCGGTGGTGGCCTGGAACCAACATGACGAAGATGAGATTGAAGAACCAATTGATGAGGTTGAATTCGACGAAGAGTTTACTGTCGAAGTTCCTAAGCCTCTTGATTCACAACTCAAGCCGGCTACATCGACAAATGCTCGCCCAGAACAGCTTCTCTTAACAGGGGATTCCAAGTACGAATTACCGTCGCAGGATCTTCTTAAAGCTGGCCCTGCAGCCAAAGCGAAGAGTAAGGCAAACGATACGGTCGTTGCATCACTCACCGAGGTCTTCAAACAATTCGACATTGATGCCCAAGTCACTGGCTTTATGCGCGGGCCAACAGTTACTCGCTATGAGGTCGAACTTGGAAATGCTGTAAAAGTTGAGCGAATTACCGCGCTTTCTAAGAATATTTCTTATGCAGTTGCAAGCAGTGAGGTACGCATTCTTTCTCCGATTCCAGGTAAATCTGCAGTTGGAATCGAGATTCCTAATATGGATCGAGAAATCGTCTCTTTAGGCGATGTTATGCGCTCAAGTGTGGCAGGCCAGGATCATCATCCAATGTTGGTTGCGTTGGGTAAAGATGTGGAAGGCAACTTTGTCTGTGCAAACCTCGCCAAAATGCCACACCTTCTCGTGGCAGGTGCAACGGGTGCAGGTAAATCATCAATGATTAATGCAATGATTACGTCGATTTTAATGCGTTCAACTCCAGATGAAGTTCGCTTAATTCTGATCGATCCGAAACGCGTTGAACTCACAGCCTATGAAGGCATTCCGCATCTTATTACTCCAATTATCACCAATCCCAAGAAAGCAGCTGATGCGCTAACTTGGGTAGTTCGCGAAATGGATCTTCGTTATGAAGATTTAGCTGAATTTGGTTTTAGACATATCGATGATTTCAATAAGGCGGTCCGTGCCGGAAAAGTTGTTGCACCTCCGGGATCTGATCGAGTATTGGAACCATACCCATACCTGCTTGTAGTAATCGATGAGCTTGCCGATTTGATGATTGTTGCTGCCCGCGAAGTTGAAGAATCTGTCGTACGAATTACCCAACTTGCACGCTCTGCCGGAATCCACTTAGTGCTAGCGACTCAGCGTCCGAGCGTTGATGTTGTGACTGGCCTTATTAAGGCAAATGTTCCATCGCGACTCTCTTTTGCGACATCTTCGCTAGCCGATAGCCGAGTAATTCTTGATTCACCTGGTGCCGAAAAACTCATTGGACAAGGTGATGGGCTCTTTATTCCAATGGGCGCAAGTCGTGCGATTCGCATTCAGGGTGCTTATGTATCTGAACGTGAGATCGAAGCCGTAACAAATCATGTCAAGAAGCAATTGAAACCGCGTTATCGTGATGACGTTACTCAAGCGCCACAATCTTCAAAGATGATTGATAAAGAGATTGGTGATGATTTAGATCTCTTATGTCAGGCAGTTGAACTAGTTGTTGGAACACAATTTGGTTCGACTTCAATGTTGCAGCGTAAGTTGCGAGTCGGTTTTGCTAAAGCAGGACGCCTAATGGACTTGATGGAGTCTCGTGGAATCGTTGGACCGTCAGAAGGTTCAAAAGCTCGAGTTGTTCTTGTCACTAACGACGAGCTCGATTCTGTTCTGGCTACGCTCCGCGACCACTAAATAGGGGAGTAGTCAGGGGTGATTTCATTAGAAATTAACTCTTGGGCTAGTGATTGCGATACCCATAGGCGTAAAATCAGCTATCGACCCTGTGGGAGATTATTGAGAGTTGGTTAGAGATGAATCTTGGCGAGTTGCTGAAGAGCGCGCGCGAAGAGTCACGCCTATCGATAAATGATTTATCAGAAGCGACCAGCATTCGAGCGGGACTTCTCTCTCAGATGGAACGTAATGATTTTTCACATTGCGGTGGTGATATTTACGCCAGGGGACATCTCCGGAATATTGCTCCATTAGTCGGACTAGATGTTGTAAAACTTATTGACTTGTATAACCAAGAGCATTCTGTCGAAAGCAGAAGTCTTAATGATCTCTTGGCAGAGAACAACGTAACAAAAGTTCCGATTGAGAAGAAGAGTATTTCTTGGAAGGTTCCTGCATCGGTTTCACTCTTTGTACTACTTATATTTATTGTTGTGCAGGCAATCATTTCTAATGTGAATAGTTCATCACCGGCTGCTATTGATCCAACCCCCGTAGCAACTGCATCTCCAACTGCATCTCCAACTGCTGAAGTGACTGAATCTGCAACCGTTGAGAGCTCCGTTGCTCCAGATGTTGCCGGTGTGAAAATGGAAATTTTGGCAGCTCGCGGTAATTCACTTATTCATATAGTCGCTGATGGCCAGACACTTGAGAAGGGTTCACTCTTTCAAGGGCAGAGCCGAAGTTTTGAAGCAAATACATCAATAAGTATCTACTTCAGTAATCCGGCAGGCCTTGATGTGACAGTTAACGGTCAATTACTGGAGCCTCTCGGTGGTCAGAACGAGGAAGTCCGTCGTACCTTCCGTTAAACCTGTACCATCACCCCTATGTCTCGCACCGTCGCAATTGTCACAATGGGGTGCGCCCGTAACGAAGTTGATTCCGAAGAACTTGCTGGTCGACTAGCTGCCGAAGGTTGGATTCTGGTCGCTGATGCCGATTCAGCTGAAGTTGCAGTGGTAAATACTTGTGGCTTTATTGAATCTGCAAAGAAAGATTCTGTAGATGCTTTACTCGAAGCAAATTCACTCAAAGGCCATGGGACTACCAAAGCAGTAGTAGCCGTTGGTTGTATGGCCGAACGTTATGGAAAAGAGTTAGCAGAGGCCTTACCTGAAGCCGATGCGATTTTAGGTTTCGACGATTACAAAGATATATCCGCAAAGCTGCAATCAATCCTTGCTGGCAATTCTCATGTATCGCACACTCCACAAGATCGACGAGCCCTCTTGCCGATTTCGCCAGTCGAGCGCGCCACAGTTCGTGCAGAAGTCCGTAATGCGGAACACGCCTCTGCTGTCGGCGCTGGTGGTTCGCTCTTTAGAAAACGGTTAGGTAATGCTCCATGGGCACCGCTGAAGATTGCTTCAGGGTGTGACCGCCGTTGCTCTTTCTGTGCGATTCCGTATTTTCGTGGCTCATTTGTCTCGCGTCCTGCCCCTGAAGTTTTAGAAGAAGCCGGTTGGCTTGCAGATCATGGAGTAAGCGAACTCTTCTTAGTAAGTGAGAACACAACGTCATACGGAAAAGATTTAGGTGATCTTCGCCTGATGGAGAAGATTTTGCATCAGTTTGGTGAAATTCCCGGCGTCGAGAGAGTGCGTCTTTCATATTTGCAACCTGCTGAGGTTCGCCCCTCGCTTCTGCAAGCAATGGTAGAGACCGATAAAGTGGCACCATATTTTGATCTCTCTTTTCAACACACCAGCGCTTCAGTGCTTCGCAAGATGCGACGTTTTGGCGATTCAGAGAAGTTCTTACATTTGATTAGTCAGATTCGCGCACTCTCACCGGAGGCAGGAATCCGCTCAAACTTCATCGTTGGTTTTCCGGGGGAGAGCGAAGCCGATTACAACGAGTTAGCTGAGTTCATTGCGGCAGCAAAACTAGATGCAATTGGCATCTTTGGGTATTCGGATGAGGATAATACTGAGGCACTTGGGCTTGATGAGAAGCTAGATGAAGATCTCATAAAAGAGCGAGTAGAGAATTTATCTCGCCTAGCTGATGAGATGGTTTCAATGCGAGCACAAGCCCGCATTGGTGAAAGTGTGCGTGTTTTGATTGAAGATGAAGAGCTACAAGAGGGTCGCGCTGCACATCAGGGCCCAGAAGTTGATGGCACAACTTCATTTGTCGGAACATCTTTCAAGGTAGGCCAGTACATCGATGCTGTTGTCGTCGATAGCATGGGCGCAGATTTGGTTGCAGAGGTTCAATAAAAATGCGTATTGAGATAACTCCTAACTGGCTGACTGTTCTTCGTATCGCTCTTATTCCGACTGGTGTCTGGACTATTTTTCATAGCCCTGATGATGGTTGGCAGATTCTTGCGTGGACTATTTTTTTCATTTTGGGAATGACAGATATTCTTGATGGGCACTGGGCTCGCAAATCAGGCAAAACTACTTCTCTCGGTGCCTTTCTCGATCCCGTTGCAGATAAGGCGCTGATTGCAGCTGCCATGATTTCATTAATCATTCTCGACCGCTTTCCACTCTGGATTGCTGTGATCATTTTGACTCGCGAGATTGGCATAACAATTTTCCGTCTATTGGTAATCCGTGATGGAGTTATTCCAGCAAGCAAGGGCGGAAAGGTTAAGACTCTGACACAGAACTTTGGTGTTGGTTTTTATATCTTGCCGTTGCCTGACTACCTGCATCTTTTCAGAGATGGACTCATGTACATCGCTCTCGGGCTCACAATATGGACCGGAATCGACTACATCGTTAAATGGTGGAAGATTCGTAACAACTCAAGTAGATTGCAGTAATGACTCCACTGCGCCACGTGCCGAGCGTTATCGCTGCACTTATTGAGCGCGGCGAGACAGTGAGCGTTGCCGAATCAATAACTGCGGGCGGTTTAGGGCGCGCACTCACATCATTTCCAGGTGCATCTGCAGTCTTTCGCGGAGGTGTAATTGCATACTCCAATGAAGTGAAAATTGATTTTCTCGGCGTTGATCCCGAATTGATTACTCGTCACTCAGTTGTAAGTGAAGTGGTTGCTATAGCTATGGCAGATTCGATTCGAAATAAATTTGGTACAACATGGGGTATTGCAACGACAGGGGTAGCCGGCCCAGGTGATTTTGAGGGCATACCTGAAGGCACTATCTGGATAGCAATCAGTGGCCCTGTTAATCAGAGCTTGCAGCTTGCCCTCGATTCTGGGCGTGATGCGATTACCACCGGGGCTATATCCAGCGCAATCGGCACCTTTGCGCGTATCCTTAGCTCTGGTACTGGCTCTCATTAGAGTTCGCCAGAGTAAGTTAAGAGAAAGGGGCGCATCATGGTTTTGTTACGTGAATCAGTTGGACTTCAACTTCGTCGCGCCCGCACAGATCAATCACGCACCCTTCGTGACGTCGCACGTGCTGCACGTGTCTCACTCGGATATCTCTCTGAAGTCGAACGCGGACAGAAAGAGGCATCATCAGAGTTGCTACATGCGATCTGCACAGCACTTGGTTTAACTCTCTCTGGATTGATGAGCGATGTGACTGCAGATATCGCCGCTCGCGAATCAGTAACCTGTGAAATGACAGGGCTCACTGTTGTCGATGCAGCCTAAATACCAGCATCAAGGTTCGCTTCACCGACGTACCGAAGAAGCAATTCTCGATGGAACAAAATCGCTGATCGTACGCTCTGGCATCGCGGGTTTGTCGATGATTGAAATCGCAGATCATTCAGAGGTATCTCGCGCAACTTTATATAACCATTATCGCGATAAGGATGCTGTCCTTGCCGCGCTTTTAGCTTCAGAAGTTAATCGTATTTGTAGCCAAGCATCCCAAGCAGGCACACCTGCTGATTCACTAGAAGCTCTATCTATCGCTATCTCAAGCGATAGCGCTTTGGCTGCAATCCGACTCTATGATGGTGAGATTTTAAGCCAAGCACTTTCGCACACTCAATCAGAGCACTTTATTGCAATAGCTAAGGTGCTATTTGCTGCAACAAAGTCTGAGGCCGGTACCGGAGTGGCGATGCGCTGGTTAATTGGTCAAGCGCTCCAACCTATTACTGCTGAACAATCTCGAGCGCAGGCAGCTTTACTTGTAGAGAACACCCTTTTCTAATTTCAAACTTACTTTAGTGAAAAAGTTCTGATGAATATGCGAATCTCTGATTTACGAGAAAGGTTAGTACTCTCATTTGGAGAGTCTTGGGCGCCTTCATTTTCACAAGATATTGCAATTAGCGAACTCGGAAGCAAGAGCGTTAATGAAGCGTTAGCGGCGGGCGTTGATGCCGATGTGATTTGGCGAGCTGTCTGCAGACAATGCCCAACCGAGACAGCTAAATGGCGATAACCTCGAGAACCCAAGGGCTAAGGCCATCACTGGGAGTCAGCGCACAGGGATATTTCTCCGAGACAATCGCATAGAGATCCTCTGGGGTCTTAGGCGTTGATCGCGATTGCAGCAGCCCGCGAGTAATCTCACCACGCGTCTTCTTCGACATATGCGTCACGACGGTGCGAACCCCCTCGACAACCGTTGAAACCTTTATCTCAACCGTTATATCGACAGGGGATTTCCAGACGGCTTTGTAGGTACTCGAACGGCAATCGACGATAAGGGCCTTCTCAACCCCATCGAGCTTTGCCGCCACAAGGTGCGCCATCGCCTTGTTATCGATCTTCTCTTTATAGCTTTCAATCCGATCGCTCGGGCGTAGTGCGCCGTATTTGGCGCTGATGATCGCCACTGTCGCCTCACCACGCTTCTTGGCAGCGGGAGAGAGGCTCTGCCAGGCGAGGGCTTGATAAAGGACGCCGGTATAGACCGCCATAGCGGGGGTGGGCTTGGTCGTCTCAACCTTCTTCTCTGAAGGGGGCAGGAGAATCAACACGGCGTGAGTATGGCCCTTCGCAGGGGCATTTGTCGGTGGTGGCTCCTATATTTCCAGCGTGTCTTAAGTCGTATTCGAACAGATGTTCGAGTAACCTTAGGGTATTACGCAAGTAATGCACAACCAGAGCGGTCTCATTTCACCGCCCACAGCGTCTCTATAACGCGAAGGGCCGTAGATGAAGTTTTCCGTACCTTCTGGGCCACCAAAGAGTGGGGGATATTCCTCCACCGTTCGATTAAAAGGAGAAAAGCTCATGGCAGTTGATAAGCCAGATAAAGCGGCAAATAAGGCCGACGAAAAAGCATCATCAGATCGTCACAAAGCGCTCGATACCGCGCTCGCCCAAATCGAACGACAGTTTGGTAAAGGCGCAGTTATAAAGATGTCCGATAAGTTGGCTCAAGTTATTGAAGTTATTCCAACAGGTTCAGTAGCCCTTGATATGGCGCTCGGAATCGGTGGACTTCCACGTGGCCGTATCGTAGAGATCTACGGACCTGAATCTTCAGGTAAAACAACACTTACTCTTCACGCAATTGCAAGCGCACAGAAGCTCGGCGGAATCTGCGCCTTTATCGATGCAGAGCACGCTTTCGATGCAGAGTACGCAAAGAAGCTTGGCGTCGATATTGATGCACTCCTCGTTTCGCAGCCAGATACCGGAGAGCAAGCTCTTGAGATCATGGATATGTTGGTCCGTTCAGGTGCGCTCGATCTCGTAGTCGTTGACTCTGTTGCAGCTCTTGTTCCTCGCGCAGAAATCGAAGGCGAGATGGGTGATTCACATATGGGTCTCCAGGCGCGCCTTATGTCACAAGCGCTCCGTAAAATCACTGGTGCACTTCACCAATCAAAGACAACTGCAATCTTCATCAACCAGTTGCGTGACAAGATCGGCGTCTTCTTCGGTTCACCTGAGACAACAACTGGCGGTAAAGCACTTAAGTTCTACGCCTCTGTTCGCCTGGATATTCGTCGAATAGAAACCCTTAAGGATGGCCAAGAATCTGTCGGTAACCGTACTCGCGTAAAGGTTGTCAAGAACAAGATGGCTCCACCATTTAAGCAGGCAGAGTTCGACATCATCTACGGAACAGGTATCTCTCGCGAAGGTTCACTCCTAGATATGGGTGTAGATCTTGGCATCGTTAAGAAGTCTGGCGCTTGGTATACCTACGACGGAGATCAACTCGGTCAAGGTAAAGAGAACTCACGTAACTTCCTCCTCGACAATCCAGATCTTGCCAACGATATTGAGTCAAAGATTCGTGCCAGCTTTGTTCCAGTCGAAGTCGATGCAGCGCTTATCGCTGAAATCGATGAGGCAGCAGCAGAGGTTGAGTTCTAATTTCACTTCTATATAAGAAGGTAGAGAGCAGCTCCGACCCTTACGAAACTGCATATGCAATCGCGCTCAATGCGTTAGTTGCACGTGCAAAGAGTAAGGGGGAGCTGCTCGCTCACCTCAAAGCCCGTGGCATCGAAGATCAAGTAGCTCAAGCAACCATCTATCGGTTGCAAGAAGCAGGACTAGTCAACGATCAAGAGTTTGCTCTCGCCTGGGCTACTTCGCGCCATAACCATAAAAAGATTTCCAAGCGAGTCATCGCAACCGAACTTCGCCAGAAGGGCGTGACGCAAGAAGAGATCAACCACGCCATTGACTCCATCGATGATGATGCTGAATATCAATCAGCTTTCGAACTCGCGATGAAGAAGTACGCCACCATGTCACGCCTTGAAAGTGATGTGCAGATACGTCGTATTCAATCGTTATTGCAGCGAAAAGGTTTCGGATTTCCGGTTATTGCGCGAGTAATTCGCGAGCTCGGCATTGGAACCGAAATCAACGATTAAGTTTCTATTTATTTTGCTTTAAATGCTCAGTCAGGCGCTCAGCAGTTGCAACAACAGCTGCTGCATGTAAACGACCTGGTTGGCGTCCCAATCTTTCAATTGGTCCTGAGATCGATACTGCCGCAATTACTTTTCCGTTAGGTCCGCGTACTGGAGCTGAGACGGATGCGATTCCAGCTTCACGCTCTCCAACAGATTGTGCCCAACCGCGTCTGCGATTTGCTGCTAAATGCGCTGCTGTAAATCGTGCACCCTTTAATCCGCGGTGAATCTTCTCTGATTCTTCCCATGAAAGTAAAACTTGCGCAGCAGAACCAGCTTGCATTGTTAAGCCAGCACCGAGCGGAACAGAGTCGCGAAGTCCAGATAAACGTTCTGCAACTGCAACACAGAGACGAACATCGCCTTGTCGCTTATAAAGTTGTGCGGATTCACCTGTTGCATCGCGCAGGGCGGCAAGTGCAGGAGCAGCGGCTGCAATCAAACGATCTTCTCCGGCGGCAAGGGCAAGCTCTGCAGATCTATGGCCCAGAACAAAGCGCCCATTGAGATCACGTGAGACAAGTCGGTGATGTTCTAGTGCTACAGCGAGACGGTGGGCGGTCGGACGTGCGATTCCTGTCACAGCAACGAGCTCAGCAAGCGAGTGCGGACCTGATTCGAGTGTCGCCAGAATAGAGAGCGCTTTATCAAGTACGCCGACTCCGCTATTCTTCTTTTCCATAGAGTGAGATTAGCATCTCAATAGATGGGATGGCTACTTCACCTAAGATTTATCTTTATTACATCGGAGGCGGTTATGGGTAAAACTCTTGCAGAGAAGATTTGGGCTGAACATGCTGTCCGCTCGGCGCAGGGCGAGCCAGATTTGCTCTATATCGATCTTCATTTGATTCATGAAGTGACCAGCCCACAAGCATTCGATGGTCTACGCCTGAGCGGACGTACTGTCCGCCGTCCAGATTTAACGATTGCAACAGAAGATCACAATGTCCCGACTCTAGATATTTTAAAGCCAATTGCTGACCCTGTCTCTAAGTTGCAGGTGGATACCCTTCGCAATAACTGTAAAGAGTTTGGAGTTCGTCTTCACTCACTTGGTGATGTCGATCAAGGCGTTGTTCACGTTGTAGGTCCTCAGCTCGGTGTTACCCAACCAGGAATGACAATTGTTTGCGGTGACTCACATACCTCAACTCACGGTGCTTTTGGCGCAATCGCCTTTGGTATCGGAACCTCAGAGGTAGAGCATGTATTAGCAACACAGACTCTCTCATCACGCCGTCCAAAGACTATGGCAATCAATGTCAATGGAAAGTTAAAGCCAGGAGTTACTTCTAAGGACATCATCCTTGCCATCATCGCTCAAATTGGAACAGGTGGGGGACAGGGTTACATTATTGAATATCGTGGTGAAGCCATTCGCAATCTTTCGATGGAAGGCCGCATGACAATCTGCAACATGTCGATTGAGGCCGGAGCACGTGCTGGATTAATCGCTCCTGATGAGACGACATTTGAATACATTAAGGGCAAGCCACACGCACCAGAAGATTTTGATAGCGCTGTTGCATATTGGAAGACCCTCTTCACTGATAGCGATGCAGTCTTTGATGTCGAGATTGAAATCGATGGTCCTTCACTTGAGCCATTTGTTACTTGGGGAACTAATCCAGGGCAAGGTCTCCCGCTCAGTGCAAACATCCCAAGCCCATCTGACTTTGAATCAGAGACAGATCAGATTGCTGCCAAAAATGCCCTTGAATATATGGGTTTAACTGCAGGAACTCCGCTTAAGGAGGTCAAGATTGACACTGTTTTCTTAGGTTCTTGTACCAACGGCCGCATTGAAGATCTTCGCGCTGCCGCCGATATCGTAAAAGGCAAGAAGATTGCTTCAACGCTTCGCATGTTAGTTGTCCCTGGCTCAGAGCGCGTGCGTCAACAAGCCATGAGCGAAGGTCTCGATAAGATATTTCTCGACGCTGGAGCAGAATGGCGTAACGCTGGATGTTCAATGTGTCTTGGTATGAACCCAGACCAGTTAGCAGCAGGAGAGCGATCAGCTTCTACATCAAATAGAAACTTCGAAGGTCGTCAAGGTAAAGGCGGACGGACACACTTGGTAAGTCCACAAGTTGCAGCAGCAACCGCAATTCGCGGAACACTTTCATCACCAGCGGATCTCTAGGGGAGTAGAAAAATGGAAAAATTTATTTCTCATACAGGAACTGGTGTTCCACTTCGTCGCTCAAATGTAGATACTGATCAGATAATCCCAGCCGTCTATCTCAAGCGTGTTACTCGTAGCGGATTCGAAGATGGACTTTTTTCAGCGTGGCGCAATGATCCTGAGTTTGTGCTCAATCAAGAGGCCTTTAAGGGTGGAACTGTTCTAGTTGCAGGTCCTGACTTCGGTACAGGATCTTCACGCGAGCATGCCGTCTGGGCCCTTCAGAACTATGGCTTCAAGGCTGTCATCTCAAGTCGCTTCGCCGATATTTTCCGTGGAAACTCACTTAAGGGTGGCTTGTTAACTGTCATCATCTCGCAAGCTGAAGTTGAAGCTCTCTGGGCAGCGATTGAATCCGATCCAAAAACGGCAATTACCGTTGACCTTGACTCAAGAACTGTTTCTTACGGCTCAAAAACAATCGCTTTCGAACTCGATGATTACACCCGTTGGCGCCTCATGGAAGGCCTTGACGATATCGGACTCACACTGGCTCAAGTGGATTCAATCGATGCTTTTGAAGCGAAGCGTTCAAAGCTAAAGCCGACAACTCTGCCAATTCGTTCCTAAAGTAAGCGTAAATCACTGTTTCTTTTCGATGGGTGAGTAGTGGGAGAAAAACCCTCAACCTTGTAATGAGAGTTTTTTACGCATAAATTCGTGAAAAAGCAGCAATATTTCTAAAATAAAAGAATGCGACACGCGCATAGCAATAACGCTCTCACCCCATAAATAGGTTTAAGTTTTACTCAGTTAAGCAAAAGCTTAATTTTTACGCGTAAAACTTAGGGGAAATTCATGAATAAGGCCCAGTTCATCGCTGCGTTGGCCCCACACTTCAACGGCAGCAAGAAGGAAGCAGCTCACGCTGTAGATATCGTTTTCGACACAATCGTTCGTAACATGTCAGCCGGCAACGATGTCATGATCAACGACTTCGGTAAGTTCAAGAAGGTTGATCGCAAGGCACGCATGGGACGTAACCCGTTCACAGGCGAGACAATCAAGATTAAGGCTTCAAAGAAGGCTCGCTTCTTACCTGCAAAGGCTCTCAAGGAGATCATTGCTGGAGATCGCAAGCTTGGTCCAGCTCCAAAGCCAGAACCAAAGGCTGTTGCAAAGCCAGCTGCTAAGCCAGCTGCTAAGAAGGCTCCAGCTAAGAAGAAGGCTGCAGCTAAGAAGGTTGCTAAGAAGGCTCCAGCTAAGAAGAAGCCAGCAGCTAAGAAGGTTGTTAAGAAGGCTGTAAAGAAGAAGTAATTCTCTTTAAAAAGTAAGTTGAAATGGAGTCGGCAAATGCCGGCTCCATTTCGCTTTTCGGCGCATAGAATTGCCACATGGCTGAGTTCAAGGTTTCATACGACCCTCCAAAGGGCAAACCACTCGGAACCAACCTAGCTTTCAAAATTGGTGCAGGAATACTCATTCCAATCTTTCGTTTAGTTATGAAGCGTGATTGGCGCGGGGCAGAGAAATTGCCCAAGAGCGGGCCGGTTATCGTTGTTTCTAACCATCTTTCTTATCTCGACGTGCTTGTCTTGAGTGATTTCCTCTTCACTAACGGTCGAGCTCCGAGATACCTCGGCAAGTCGGGCGTATTTCGTGTACCGATTATTGGAAAAATTATTCTCGCAGCTGGGCAGATTCCAGTTGAGCGAGAGACCGACGATGCCAAGAAGGCTGTCGATCACGCAAAGATTTTGCTCGAGAAAGGCCACTTATTAGGCGTCTACCCAGAGGGAACACTCACGCGCGATGAGAATCTGTGGCCAATGATTGCAAAGACAGGTTGCGCGCGTTTGGCGCTTGCAACAGATACCCCCGTGATTCCTATTGCACAGTGGGGCTCTCAGAAGATTCTGCCGCGATATACAAACCGCATTCATCTCTTTCCGCGCAAGACAATCGAAATTCGAGTTGGTGATCCTATAAATCTTGCTCCCTGGAAAGGCAAGCACGAAGATCCGCAAGCTCTCATCGAAGCAACAGCCGCAATCATGCAGGCACTGACTGTAATGATTGAGGATATGCGGGGAGAGAAGCGCCCTGCGCTTATCTTCGATCCTCATTCATCCTCACTTCCGCGCACGGGCAACTTCAAGAAGAAGGCACACTGATGATTTCGCGCGTTACGGTATTTGGAGCTGGGGCCTGGGGTTCAACAATGGCCCAAGTTCTTCATGATGCTGGCAATGAAGTTCTCTTGTGGGGTCGCAATAAAGAAGTTATTGATGAGATTAATAACCAACATACCAATTCAGGCTATCTAGGTAAGCATGTGCTTCCAGCGGATTTGAAAGCCACCTCTGATTTAGCTGAAGCATTTCAATGGTCATCAACCTATATTCTTGCGATTCCGGCGCAACAACTTCGCACCACATTGGTCGACTGGAAATCTCACTTTCACGAAGATGCAATTGTGGTGAGTACGCTCAAAGGAATAGAAATCAGCACGCAGATGCGCATGACTGAGATTATTGAAGAGGTGTGGGGTGCTAAAAAGGTTGGAGTTATCACTGGCCCCAACCTCGCCGATGAACTTGTATTACGCCAACCTGCTGGAGCGGTCGCGGCAGCACCAACTCAAGAACTTGCAGATTACATTCGCGATCTCTTCCGCACGCCTTACTACCGAACATACACATCAACAGATGTGATGGGATGCGAACTTGCTGGGGCAATTAAGTCGGTAATTGCGTTATCAGTCGGTATTTCAATTGGTATGGGTTTTGGTGAAAATACACAAGCGATGCTGATTACACGCGGGCTCAATGAAGTCGCAAGGCTATGTGCAGCTCACGGCGCAGATCCATTGACAGCTGCAGGTCTTGCCGGGATGGGAGATTTGGTGGCAAGTTGCGGTTCTCCACTCTCTCGAAATCGCACATTTGGTGAGGTTCTCGGTCGCACTAAATCTCTGGAGCAAACCCGCCAGCAGGTCGCCAAGACCGTAGAAGGAGTCGCGACAGCAGGGGCAGTTGTAGAAATTGCTCACCGCGTCGGCGTTGAAGTGCCAATAATTGAATCAGTTGCCGATATCGTTGACGGGTCACTCTCTCCCGGGGCTGCTCTCCAACGATTGATGGAGATAACAACGAAAGCTGAGAACTTTATCCGATGAAGCGCGTAGCGATTATCTGTGGAGGCCGAAGCAGCGAGCATGAAATCTCATGCATCTCTGCCGGGGGAGTAATCTCCGCAATTGATCGCTCGAAATTCCAGCCCTTATTAATTGGAATTACAAAAAGCGGCAAGTGGGTACACCTCGAAGAAGATTTCCCACTTCGGATTATCGATGGTGTTCTGCCGGTGATTCCAGAGAACTCTCCTCCTATTGTTGCCGATATCTCGGGATTTACATTTAATGGTTCACCACTAGAGATTGACATCGTCTTTCCACTTCTACACGGCCCTTATGGAGAAGATGGCACGATTCAGGGAATGCTAGAGATGGCCGATATTGATTATGTCGGATCAGGTGTTCTGGCATCTGCCGTAGCGATGGATAAATCCTTTGCAAAGCCAATTTTCGCCTCTTACGGCATGAAGGTAGCTGAAGGTTTCACTATCTCTGCACAGGAGTGGGCTGATGCCCCTGACTCAATTGTGAAGCAAGCAAATTCGCTTTCCTATCCTGTTTTCGTAAAACCCGCTCGCGGAGGATCCAGCCGAGGCACAAGTAAAGTTAAAGCAGAGTCAGAACTCGCAGCAGCCATCAACGATGCTCTTTCATTTGACTCAAAGGTGATGATAGAAAATGCTGTAGTTGGTTCAGAGATTGAGTGCGCGGTATTGGAAATCAATGGAAAACCGCGAGCATCTATGGTTGGCAAAATTTCTATCGATTCAAAATTTGAATTTTATGATTTCCAAGCTAAGTACCTCGATGGCGCAACAACCATCGAACTTCCAGCTCCGATTCCAGCAGATGTCGCAGCATTGATACAAGAGCAAGCGATAGCTGCCTTTAAGGCACTTGATTGCCGCGGATTAGCGCGAGTTGATTTCTTCTTAACGGCAAATAACGAAATCTTAATCAACGAGCTCAATACGATGCCTGGCTTTACTGCGACATCTGTCTTTCCAAAGATGTGGCAGAGCAGCGGCGTTAGCTATAGTGAAGTGATCACACACCTTCTAGAGGGTGCGCGCTAGCCAGTTACTGGGCAAGTCAAGGTGCGAGTTATTCCAGGCACTGCCTGAACCTTAGAGAGAATCAGGCGACCAAAATCTTCCATGGTCGCTGCCTCTGCACGCATAATTACATCGTAAGGGCCGGTGATGCCTTCGGCGAGTGTCACACCAGGGATTGCTGCAATTGCGTGGGCAACGGAGGATGCCTTGCCGACATCAGTTTGAATCAAGATATATGCCTGAACGTTCATACGCTCAAGGTACCGCATGGGATAGGTTTCTGACTATGGCAATTAATGAGAGCGAGGTTATTGAGTTACTCGCGGGAATTTTCGCCTCAAGTGATCAACGCTTGCTCCTTGGAATCGGAGATGATGCCGCAATCGTGACCGGCTTCGCACGCCAGATTCTGACCACAGACATTGCCGTGGAGGGTATCCACTTCAAGAGCGATTGGTCTTCGCCTTATGAAATAGGTGCACGTGTTGCCAAGGCAAATATTGCTGATGTGCTGAGCATGAATGGGCGTTGTGACTATCTGCTTGTTGCTGCATCACTTACTGGCCACGAAACGCTCGAATGGATAGGCCAATTAGCGCAAGGTATCGCCGATGCTGCACGAGAGTTTGGCGCAATAGTTGTAGGCGGTGATATCTCGCAATCACCAACCTTGCAGATAGCAATCACAGCAGTTGGGCATACCGAAAATCCAATTACGCGTGGTGGCGCAAAAGTAGGGGATTCGATTTATCTCTCTTCGCTAACTGGCTGGTCTGCTGCAGGTTTATCGATTCTCAACCAAGAGTTATCGATTAAAACCGAGGCGGCAACTCAAGCTGTGGCCCAGTACAGAAACCCAAACCTTGATTCGCAGATAGATTTCTCAAAAGCACACGCTATGGCTGATGTCAGTGATTCACTCTTGATACAAGGGGCACAGATTGCCAAAGCGTCGAGTGTTGCATTTCGTATTGAGCTGGAACTTATCGAGAAAGCCGAAGGTTTTGCACGCATTAATCAGTTGGCAGAGGATTCTAAGTGCGATGTTTGGCAGTGGATTCTTGCTGGGGGAGAAGATCATGTGCTTCTTGCAACAGGTAGCGATCTTCCTGGAATTCGCATCGGTCAGGTTGTTGCTGGTTCTGGAATCTCGCTACACGATGCATCGGGTAATGAAAAAGTGGCCCCAGTTTCCTGGAGCCACTTCTCTTAAAACTTTTACACTGGTAAGAAATTAAGCGCGGGCAACCTTGCCAGCCTTGAGGCATGAGGTGCATACGTTCTGACGCTTTGCTGCGCCCTTAACGAGTGTCTTGACTCGCTGAATATTTGGATTCCAGCGACGACGTGTCTTCACCTGTGAGTGTGAGACGTTGTTGCCAAAGCTTGGGCCCTTGCCACAGATGTCGCATGTTGATGCCACAGCGGTACTCCTGATCATTATGGGCGCAACATGTGCCACGCCGAATTTATTCACACTCGAAAGCCATGAGCTCTCGGGTAGGGCGAAAGGGTATCAAGGAGAGGGTGGAATCAGCCAATCCGGACTCCAGCGCAGTAATTCAAAGCATTTTCACGCATGAAGATTGCTTAAATCAAGCATCTGCCACAGAGAGTGGGAGAGAATGACATATGGCCTCACTCGACTCGAAACTCAGCGGAGTCATTGGAGACCGAACTGCGAAAGTCTTTGCAGATTTGTACGGTTACCGAACTGTTGGTGATCTATTGGGGCATCTACCGCGCAGATACTTGGTACGCGGTGAGCTCAGCAATATTGCCGAACTTAATGAAGGTGATGAGGTAACAATTCTCGCTGAAGTTCATAGCGTTGCGGTCCGCAGATTTCAGGCTCGAAAAGGAAATTTGTTAGAGGTGGTTGTAACAGATGGGACAGCCAAGCTCTCTCTCACATTCTTTAATCAAGCTTGGCGCGAGAAAGATTTGCGTGTAGGTAGACAAGGACTCTTTGCAGGCAAGGTTGGAATCTTTAATCAGAAACGCCAACTCTCACATCCAGATTACGAAATGATTGCAGATGGTGGAGATGTTGATGGTGCGGTAGAAGGATTTGCTGGAAAGTTTCTTCCGCTCTATCCCTCATCGGCGAAGCTGCCTTCTTGGAAGATCGCACAATCTATTGATTTAGCCTTGAACGCTCTCGATTACGTCGATGATGTGCTTCCGGAGAGTTTGCGAGAGAAATATCAATACCCGACAATTCAACAAGCTTTAGCGCAGATTCATCATCCCGTAGATCTCGACTCAGCTGAGCTTTCTCGCGAGAGGATGATTTTTGATGAAGCGCTTCTTTTGCAACTCTTACTGTTGCGCAGAAAGGCCGAATTACGCGCTCTTGATGCAGTTGCTCGTCCTCACAAACCAGGGGGTTTGCTCGAAGCTTTCGATGCTCGTCTTCCATTCGAGTTAACGCAAGGTCAGCGTTCAGTGGCGACTGAATTGGCAAATGATCTTTCTGCCGCCCACCCCATGCATCGTCTATTACAAGGTGAAGTCGGTTCGGGAAAGACAATCGTCGCTCTGCGAGCCGCCCTCCAAGTAATTGATAACGGTGGACAAGTTGCTCTGCTCGCACCGACTGAGGTGTTGGCGGGACAACATATGCGCACATTTAAAAAGTTGCTGGGTGATCTAAGCGAGGGAGGAATGCTGGGTGGCTCAGACCTTTCTACACGCCTCACGCTTTTGACGGGGTCACAGAACGCCGCTGCAAGACGAGAGGCTCTTAGCGAAATCAAATCCGGATCGGCAGGTTTGGTTGTCGGTACACATGCGCTCTTAGGTGAGAAAGTGGAGTTCAATGATCTGGCTCTCGTCATTGTTGATGAGCAACATCGTTTTGGCGTAGAACAACGAGATGCCTTACGAGCTAAAGCATCGTTATCACCGCACCTCTTGGTGATGACAGCTACACCGATTCCGCGGACGGTAGCGATGACAATTTTTGGAGATCTTGATGTTTCAACTTTGCGCGAGTTGCCATTAGGTCGTCAAAAAATTACAACGCACATTGTTCCCGTTGAAGAGAAGCCGCATTTTCTGGAGCGCACCTGGGAACGAGTACGCGAAGAAGTTGCCTCAGGACATCAGGTCTATGTGGTGGCACCGCGAATCAGTGCAGGAATTTCAGAAGATGCCGATATGGAATTTTTGGAAGGCGAAAGCACCGCTCTTGCCGCAGTAGAAGAACTAGGGCCAGAACTCATGAGTGGCGCTCTTAATGGATTGCGAATCGCTCCATTACACGGGCGCCAGAGCGCCGAAGTAAAAGATGAGACGATGCAAGCATTTGCCAGTGGTGAAATCGATGTATTGATTTCAACAACCGTCATCGAAGTTGGTGTCGATGTACCTAATGCAACCCTGATGGTGATTATGGATGCAGATCGATTTGGTGTTTCTCAGCTGCACCAATTACGTGGCCGTGTTGGACGTGGAACATCGCCAGGTCTAGCTCTTTTAGTAACAAAAAGCTTAGAAGGCTCATCTGCCCGACTTCGCCTCGATGCGGTTGCATCAACAAATGATGGCTTTGAATTATCGCGTATCGATCTTGAACAAAGACGAGAGGGAGATGTTCTCGGAGTCAATCAATCGGGCACTCGGTCACATCTTCGACTCCTGCGAGTACTGCGAGATGAAAAACTCATCGAGAAAGCGCGCAGTGACGGTGAGGAGCTAATCGAAGCTGGTCTTACACGTTATCCGGCTTTGATAGAGGCGTTGAAGAAGTTAGAGTTAGATGCTGCTACAGAATTCATCGATAAGAGTTAGTTTTTTAACAATAGTTTTGCGCGATCATAAAGGGAGCAAGAGAGTGAGAATCATTGCGGGAGCCGCCAAGGGGCGACCAATCTCTGCTGTCGCCTCAGCAACACGTCCGACCTCTGATCGAGCGCGCGAAGCGCTCTTCTCAACGCTTGCTTCTGAGTTTGGTGAACTTGATGGTCTCAAGGTGCTCGACCTCTACGCCGGAACCGGTGCAGTCGCACTTGAAGCGCTTTCTCGTGGCGCTGCGCTAGTGCACGCTGTTGAAAAAGATGAGTCAGCGAGTAAAGCAATCTCTGCCAATTTTGATTCGATAAAGAGCGCAGAACTCAAAGGAACCTTTCACCTTTACACCATGGGCGTTCATCGGTTTCTGAGTGATAAGTCGCAGTATCGCTATCACTTTATTTATATCGACCCGCCATACGACGTCGATGACATTGATGTAATTGAGTCGCTAGTGCAATTACTAGAAAATGATTTTCTTGACCCAGATGCAATCATCGCAATAGAACGTAACAGCAGAGTCAAGGAGATTTCTTGGCCCTACGGTTATGAAGAGATGAAGGTAAAGAATTACGGTCAGGCCACTATTTTTTACGGTATCCCAGCCGGCACTTCAACAGGTATTTCAGGCGGGAATCCCGCTGGAGAAGGCGCTGAGAATGGATAACTCTCCAGCTCCTTGCTAGCGTTGGCTACATGAAGCGCGCAGTCTGTCCTGGATCATTTGATCCAATCACTTACGGACACCTCGATATTATCGAACGAGCCAGCAAACACTTTGATGAGGTTATTGTCGCTGTCTTCGTCAATCGTAAGAAGTCAGGTCTATTCTCGATTGACGAACGCCTTGAACTCATTGCGAGCAATGTTAAGCACCTCAAGAACGTTCGAGTTGATTCAGGCTCTGGGCTATTGGTTGAGTATTGTAAAGATAGAGGAGTTACTGCAATCGTTAAAGGTTTGCGCGCGGTAACGGACTTTGATTACGAACTTCAGATGGCGCAAGTTCATACCCAAGCATCCGGAGTTGAAACCATGTTTATGGCAACTTCTCCCACACATTCTTTTCTATCCTCTTCCATTGTCAAAGAGCTTGCCCATTACGGTGGCGATGTATCCTCGATGGTTCCAGCTAATGTCCATGCCGCTCTGAAAAGCAGAGCTGCCTCCCCAGAAGATCTCGACTAGAACGGCGATAGATATGTCTATGGATTCAATTGAGAAGATAAGTACCGCGATTACGATGGTCGAAGAGGCACGTGGAGTTCCGCTTTCAGCTTCTTGTGTTGTGCACCGTGGCGAGATTCTTGAGATCCTTGAGGGCGCCCGCGAATACCTTCCTTCTGATTTATTTGAGGCTGAAAAAGTTCTAGCAACTCGCGATCAGATTATTGAAGAAGGTCGAGTAAGTGCAGAGTCTATGGTCGCAATCGCCAGAGAAGATGTTGCGCGCATGGTTGAGCAGACCGCTATTGTGCAATCTGCTCGCGATGAAGCACAGCGCATACTTGATGAGGCCCGCGACTTAGCTGCCCAAGAGCGAGCTGAAGTTGAGGAATACATTGATGGGCGCCTGGCGACGCTAGAAGTTATTCTCAATAAGACGATGGAGGCAGTAGCTCGTGGCCGTGAGCGCCTTGAGGGCGCCGATGATAAAGATGTCCTTTCACAACTGGCCGACGATAAGTAATGGCCCAGTCACCAGGTAAGAAGAACGGTAGAGACCGAAAAGACGAGGGCGCATTTACTCTCAATATTCACGAGCTACCTCGCCGTGCTGGCGAGATGCGCGAATACCAGCTCGATATCGATGCACCATTTCGGGTAGGCGTTCCACTTATTGCAGTACCTGAGGGCGACTTGATTGAGCTCGACCTGCGCTGCGAATCTGTTACTGAAGGAGTACTCATCACCGCAGATATTTTTGCGGTAGCCATCGGAGAATGTATTCGTTGCCTCGACCCAGTCGAGCTAGAGATTGATCGAAAGATTCTAGAGCTTTACCGCTATCAACCGACCGACGATAAAGGTAAACGTGCTCGCCAGGGTAGTGCTCACAAGCGCGATAGCCGGAAAGATGAAGAGATTGAAGGTGATCTCGACGAGGTCGATATCCTCTATATCGAAGGCGACCAGGCCAATCTGGAGATTCCAATCCTTGATGCGATTATCTTGAGCTTGCCAGTCAACCCGCTCTGCGATGAAGAGTGTCTGGGCCTCTGCCCAGATTGCGGGGAGAAGTGGGAGAAGCTGCCTGAAGACCATAGCCACGGGGCAGTTGATATGCGCTGGGCGGGGCTGGCCGACCTCGATTTGGGTTCAGCCGATAATTAAGCGATACTTGCCCCATACAGGCTGAGGTTCAGCTGAAATAGTTATCGAAGTGCAGAAGGACGGTTACCGTGCCAGTACCAAAGCGAAAGATGTCTCGTTCGAAGACACGTTCACGTCGTAGCATGTGGAAGACAACAGCAGCGTCACTCTCAAATTGCCCACAGTGCCAGCAGCCTAAGCTCAACCATGTAGCTTGCCCAACCTGCGGTACATACAACCGTCGTCAGGTTCTTGAGGTCTGATCTGTACTCAGAACTGCTTGAGCAGCTTGGCACTGATGTTGAGGCCGAACTTCTCGAGTTAGCTTTTACCCATCGCTCATTTGCCTATGAAGCTGGGTTGACTGCAACCAACGAACGTCTTGAATTTCTCGGAGACTCTGTTCTTGGACTCGTAGTCACAGAAGAGTTATATAAAAAATATCCTGATCTCGACGAAAGTCGTCTCTCTCCCTTGCGTTCTGGCATAGTCAATATGCGGGCATTGGCAGATATTGCGCGCTCGCTCTCATTAGGAAAATACATCCGTCTTGGTAAGGGTGAAGAAGTAACAAATGGTCGCGATAAGAATTCATTACTAGCAGATGCATTTGAGGCGCTGATCGGTGCCATCTATATGACTTCTGGATTTGAGAAAACAGCCGAGTGCCTCCGCCGATTGATTGCGCCGACATTAGATAGCGCTATGGCAATGGGAGCAGGGTTAGATGGCAAGACCGCCCTGCAAGAGTTGGTGGCATCACTTGGAAAAGCATCTCTTGAATACCGAGTTACCGAGAGCGGTCCAGATCACGATAAGAGCTTTGTAGCGACCGCCTTGGTTGGTGGAGAAGAAATTTCTACCGGTAGCGGAAAAAGTAAGCGAGAGGCAGAACAATCTGCTGCTAGAAGTGCTTTTGAATTTCTCAGCTCATCTATTTCGGCAGATTCACCGAACGAATAAACTTTCCGGCAAACCCTCAAGTTGAAGTTGAGCTGAGTCGTGTTTATCGCATAACCCTTGCGCAAGGTAGGTTTACGCCGTGTATTTGAAGAGCCTGACCCTCAAAGGATTTAAATCCTTTGCCTCAGCGACCTCCCTTCGCCTAGAACCCGGCATCACCTGTGTTGTTGGTCCGAACGGCTCTGGTAAATCAAATGTTGCCGATGCTTTGACCTGGGTTATGGGTGAGCAAGGCGCAAAATCTTTACGCGGCGGAAAAATGGAAGATGTCATCTTTGCCGGTACATCTGGTCGTGCTCCACTCGGTCGCGCAGAAGTCTCGTTAACTATTGATAACTCAGATGGCGCTCTCCCTATTGAGTTCTCTGAAGTAACAATCTCTCGAATTCTCTTCCGTAACGGCCAGAGTGAATACCAGATCAACGGCGACGCTTCACGTCTGCTTGATATTCAAGAACTCTTAAGCGATTCAGGAATCGGTCGTGAAATGCATGTGATGGTTGGCCAAGGCCAACTAGAAGCAATCTTGATGGCAACCCCTGAAGAGCGACGCGCATATATTGAAGAAGCAGCGGGCGTTCTTAAACACCGCAAACGTAAAGAGAAGGCAATTCGCAAACTTGATTCGATGCAAGCAAATTTAGCTCGCATTAATGACCTCACGGTAGAACTGCGGCGCCAACTTCGCCCGCTTGGTAAGCAGGCAGAGGTGGCTAAGAAAGCGGCAACAATTCAAGCAGACCTACGCGATGCCAAACTTCGCCTATTGGCTGATGATTATATTTCTTTCTCAAAAACCCTCGATGCTGAGGTAGCTGACGAAAATGCACTTCGTGAAAAGCGCGCCTCGGTCGAAGCAGAGCTCGAGAAGATGCGCAAACGTGAAGAAGAACTTGATCGGATTGCAGCAGAAGAGTCTCCTCTGCTTATTGCAGCGCAAGAAAATTTCTATGCCCTTAATTCGCTCCGTGAGAAATTCCGCGGAACACAGTCACTGGCACAGGAGCGTTCACGTTTTCTCGCAGAAGAGGCAGAAGAGGCTCGCTCAGCTGGACGCGATCCAGTCGCATTAGAGGCTGAAGCAGAATCCCTTCGTAACGAGGAGACCATTCTTCGCAACGAGACTCTGACAGCAAATGAATTACTCGCCAAGGCAACACTTGATTTAGCGGGATTGGAAGAGAGACTCAAAGGCGAAGAAGCAACTATCGATGCTGCTTTGCGTGCTATCGCAGATATGCGCGAAGGCACAGCAAGACAAGAGGGACATATAAAATCTTTGGCAGCTCGTCTGGAAGCAAATGCAGAAGAGATTGCTCGATTAATGAAGGCGCGCGATGAAGCGCAATCTCGCGTTGATCAGGCAAAGAGTTCATATAGCAAGTTTGAGATGGAGATTGCTGGCGCAGATGCAGGCGAACTCGGACTTGATTCTCAATTCGAAAGCGCAAAAAACGCTCTCGATAGCGCAAAAGCAAAACATCAAGAGCTTATTGAAGCCGAACGTGCTATCGATCGCGAGAGAAATGCTGTCGAATCAAAGCTTGAAGCGTTAAGGCTCACCTCGCAATCACGTGACGGGGGAGCGGCTCTGATTAAAGATGCACGAGGTCTTTCGATCATGGGAACCGTCGCATCACTCATTTCAGTTGATAACGGCTGGGAGGCAGCTACTGCTGCAGCTCTTGGCTCGCTAGCTGATGCGATTGTGGTGCGAGACCTGGCCTCTGCAGTTACTGCTCTAACAACGTTGCGCAGTGAGAATTTGGGACAAGCAGATGTACTGGTCTATGAGGCTTCATCACTAGCGCCAACATCGACACCGGCACATCTGACATCTTTATTGGCGCATGTTCGCTCAGATTCGATTTCAGATCTTTTAGCACAGCTCCTCTCATCTACCGTTGTGGCTGCTAATGCCCGCGAAGCCGAGGGTATTTTGCGTGAGAATAAGGGTTTGACTGTTGTCACTCGTGACGGAGACATCATCACTTCACATCGCGCCCGGGGTGGTTCTTCATCCTCTAACTCGCTCATTGAAATCGAATCTCTAATTAAAAGCCTCGATTCAAAACTTGATGAGCTAGTAAAATCATCTGATCGATATAAGTTTGAAATTTCCACCTCTGCCTCAGACGTTGAAGGCAAGCAAGCTAATTTTGATCGCGCGCTGGGACAGCTCAACGAATCCGATGCACGAATTGCCGCTCTCACAGAGCAACTTGCCGTCTCTGGTCAGAATATGAAATCTGCTGCAGCTGAAGTAGAGCGCCTCACACAGGCGATAGAAGAGACTTCTGCCACCAAGGCACGCGATGAGAACGAGTTAAATATTGCTTCAGCGCAATTGGGACAACCTGGTGAGATATCCGAGCCAGATAGATCTATAGCCGAAAGTTTGCGTGATCAAGTATCAACCGCCCGCACCCTACAAATGGAGGCACGACTTGCGGTGCGCACATCTGAAGAACGAGTTTCTTCACTCGCAGCTCGCATCGCTGCTCTCGTTGATTCAGCTCGAATCGAACGAGAAGCCTCAGAGCGCGCAGTTGCTCGTCGAGGTGCTCGCGCTCAAGGAGCAGTTGTTTCCCAAGCCATTGCAGAGGCAGCATATGAAGCTCTTATTCATATTGAACGTTCTATCGCAAAGAGTGCAACAGAGCGTTCTCGTTTAGAGGCATCTCGCACTGACCGTGATGGCGAGACTCTTACGGTTCGCACACGTGGACGTGAACTCACCTCAGAACTTGATCAACTTACAACAAGTGTTCATCGTGATGAGATTGCACGCGCAGAGCAGCGGATGCGTATCGAAGCACTAGAACTAAAGGCAGTCGAAGAACTAGGTATTGACACTGCAACTTTGGTCACTGAATACGGTCCAGAGAAAGATGTGCCAACATTTATTGAGACAGATGAAGGCGAAATCGTTGCAACCGAACTGATTCCTTATCGCCGCGACCAACAAGAAAAACGATTGGCTGCTGCAGAGCGCTCACTTAACTTACTTGGAAAAATCAATCCTCTCGCTCTCGAGGAGTACAACGCACTTGAAGAGCGTTTGAAGTTTTTGGCTGAACAGCTAGAAGATCTCAAGCGGACTAAAAAAGATCTGTTGGACATCATTAAGGAAGTCGATGAGAAAGTTCAAGAAGTCTTTATGGAGGCCTATCTCGAAGTAGCGGCTCACTTTAAAGATATCTTTGGCCGATTGTTCCCTGGTGGCGAAGGAAAGCTTTTTCTCTCGAATCCCGATGATCTACTTAACACTGGTGTCGATGTAGAAGCACGCCCACCTGGAAAGCGCATTAAGCGTCTCTCACTCCTCTCTGGTGGAGAGAAGTCACTCACAGCTGTTGCAATGCTTGTAGCAATCTTTAAGTCACGCCCAAGCCCGTTCTATGTTCTAGATGAAGTTGAAGCAGCTCTCGATGATGTGAACCTGGGCCGCCTTCTCGGAATATTCGAAGAGCTTCGCGAAACTTCGCAGCTCATTATCATCACTCACCAAAAACGAACCATGGAGATTGCCGATGCTCTCTATGGTGTAACCATGCGTGGTGACGGCGTGACTGAAGTGATTTCTCAACGTCTTCGCGAATCTACAACCGCCTAAACAAGTATCTCCTCATGGGAATCTTTACTCGCTTCGTCGCAAAGATTCGCGGCACTTCAACAGCATCGGCCCTCGATTGGGAAGAGCTTAGAAGCGAATTACTTGCTGCAGATCTAGGTCCTACTCTGACTGAGAAGATCATCAACGAAGGTAAGCAAATCAAGGGCGACGATGCAGAGGGTTCGCTGCGCACAATTCTTGCCAACTATCTGACTTCAAAGGATAGAGAGATAGCGCAGTCACCGACTACGACAGTAATTTTGGTAGTGGGTGTTAATGGAGTTGGAAAAACTACATCTGTTGCAAAACTTGCTAACCATTTAAAGGATTCTGGGAAATCAGTTCTCTTAGGAGCTGCAGATACTTTTCGAGCTGCAGCAGTAGACCAGCTATGTACATGGGGCGATCGAGTCGGTGTCGTCGTCGTAACTGGTAAAGAGATGAGTGAACCAGCTTCTGTAGCCTTTGATGCTGCGAAAGCAGCAGTCGCCGCAAATGTTGAATATCTCATTATTGATACAGCTGGAAGATTGCATACAAAGAATGATTTGATGGCAGAACTTGGAAAAGTGCGTCGCGTCATCGAGAAAGTTCTTCCGGTCTCTGAAACCTTGCTGGTACTCGATGGAACCACGGGACAAAACGCCGTGACTCAAGCAGAGCTATTTAATGAAGCCGTTACGTTAACGGGTTTGATTGTCACAAAGCTCGATGGAAGCGCCCGTGGGGGAGCGGCTCTGGCAATCGAGAATCGACTGGATTTGCCAATTAAGTTCATCGGTACAGGCGAGGCAATCTCTGATTTTAGGCAATTTGATGGCGAGAAGTACCTAGATTCTCTGATCTCTTGAATTGAGAAGTGCTTAAGCTGGCTTACGTTACATAGCCGAAACATATGGGGCTCATTTGTTTCACCCCTTTAACCTCTGCGGTCGTTATATGTAACCCCCATTTGGCATCTTCGCCCCTATCTCAATGGCGAGTTCAACACGATAAGTAAATGAGGTTGGCATATGGAAGAGGTAGTACTCAGTGCAGGTGATACTGCTTGGATGTTAATGAGCGTTAGCTTAGTAACGCTCATGATTCCAGGTTTAGCGCTTTTCTATGGCGGCATGGTTCGCGCAAAAGGCGTTCTCAATATGATGATGATGTCTTTCGGCGCACTTGCCTTAGTTTTTGTTCTTTGGATCGCTTACGGATTCTCGTTGGTCTTCGGTAACTCTGTTGGCGGAGAAGGAATCATTGGAGATGGAAATGAATTTCTATTTCTAAAGGGTCTTGATAATGCGGATGCTCTTATTGGAACTATTCCAGCGACAGTCTTTGTTGCTTTCCAGGGAATGTTTGCAGCTATAACTATTGCACTTATCTCTGGTGCAATTGCAGATCGCACAAAATTTGGATCCTGGATGGCCTTTGCAGGAATCTGGGCAACACTTGTTTACTTCCCTGTAGCACACTGGGTCTTCGCATTTGATGACTTTGTGGCAGAGACTGGTGGTTGGATTGCAAACACACTCGGTGCAATTGACTTTGCAGGCGGTACTGCAGTTCACATCAATGCAGGTGCTGCTGGTTTAGCTCTAGCAATTGTTCTGGGCAAGAGAGTTGGCTTTGGAAAAACTCCATTGAAGCCACATAACCTTCCTATGGTGATGACCGGTGCAGCACTGCTCTGGTTCGGTTGGTTCGGTTTCAACGCAGGATCTGCAGTGGCCTCAAATGGGACAGCTGGTCTAGCGCTTCTCAACACAATCGGTGCAACCGTTGCAGCAGTACTAGCGTGGTTGTTAGTTGAAAAGATTCGCGATGGTCATGCAACAAGCCTTGGCTCTGCTTCTGGAGTTGTCGCAGGTCTAGTCGCAATCACCCCTGCTTGTGCAGCGGTCGATGCACGCGGCGCACTAATCATCGGTTTTGTTGCGGGTGCACTCTGTGCTCTATCGGTTGGTCTGAAATTCCGCTTCGGATTTGATGACTCGCTCGATGTAGTTGCAGTCCACTTAGTTGGTGGAATTGTTGGAACTATTCTTGTCGGCCTCGTAGGTGTTGAAGTTGGTCTATTCAACGGTGGCGGAACAGAGCAGTTGGTGAAGCAGGTTATTGGTGTAGTTGCAGTTCTTGCATACTCATTCATTGTCAGCTTCCTTATCGCCAAGATCATCGACAAGACAATTGGTTTCCGAATCTCACGCGATGAAGAGATTTCCGGAATCGACTTGGCTATCCACGCAGAGCGTGGCTATGAACTCACTGACAACACACAAGGTGGCGTCTTCGGCGCTTCGAAAGGGGCATAACGATGAAACTCATCACTGCAATTCTTAAGCCATTCAAGCTTGATGATGTAAAGAACGCACTCCAAGGTGCGGGCATCACTGGCATGACCGTCTCTGAGGCAAGTGGTTTTGGTCGTCAAGGTGGACATACAGAGGTTTATCGTGGCGCTGAATACACTGTTGATCTGATTCCAAAGGTACGCCTTGAGGTTCTCGTCGATGATGCTGATGCTGCAAACATTGTCGATGTGATTGTCAAAGCTGCAAGTACTGGAAGCATCGGTGATGGAAAAGTCTGGACTACTCCGGTAGATCAGGTAATTCGAGTGCGCACAGGTGAACGCGGACCTGATGCAATCTAGAGGTCAATTAATCTAAAGACCGATCAAGTTAAAAACCGAATAAGATAGGTAAATGGGTACACGAGAGAGAAGGTCGCGTTCAGATGAATGCGACCTTCTCCTTTCCAAACTCTTCAAAGATAGCGGCGCCGATGAAAAAACCATGGCAATTGCCGCTGTTGGAAGTTTCGGCCGAGGTGAATTAGCACCAGGCTCCGATTTAGATATCGTAATTTTTCATAGTGAGGCAATTCCCGCAGCAGACCTTGCCGAATTGGTGAATAAGATTCTCTATCCACTATGGGATTCGAAGTTTAAAGTCGACCACTCTGTCCGCACATTTAACGAGACAAAAGAGGCGCTTCACGATGACCTCAAGGTGGCGATGGGTCTTCTTGATATTCGATTAATCGCAGGCTCAGCAGATCTTGTAGCAGATATTCAAGTACTCGCACTCGATACCTGGCGCAATGATGCCGATAAGTACTTAGCACTTTTAGAGTCATCCCTTCATGAGCGCCATCTCCGCGCCGGCGAACTCGCCTACCTTCTCGAACCGGATTTAAAGGAGTCACGTGGCGGTTTGAGAGATATCACCGCACTCAAAGCTATTAATACTTCAGGACGAGTTGTCTTGCCCATGGAGCGAATCAGTCGGGCCGAATCATTGCTCTCAACCGTAAGAGAGGCTCTGCATACGGTTAGCGGTCGTGACAAAGATCGCTTCTTGTTTTCTGAGCAAGATAAAGTTGCCGAGCTATTGGGTTATGCCGATGCAGACCTATTGGTCACTGATGTTGCTCATTCTGCTCGAGCAGTTGATTATCTGATGCAGATGGCGCTACATAGATTACATAATCGAGGGCGAGATGGTTTGGGGCGTTTCCTGAAAAGGATTAGGTCAACAGTCGTTGGCGAAGGAATTAGCGTCTCCAACAACGAACTTGTTATAGATTCGACGATTGATATCAATGTAGATCCCTTAGTTGGTCTCCGTGCGGCGGCGAAGGCTGCGCAATTGGGCCTTCCGCTCTCATTTGATTCGCTCAAAACTTATTCCGAGAAGTTAAAGTCAGGTGCTGGCGCCCTTCCTAATCCGTGGCCACGAGAAGCGCGTGAATACTTAATCGCACTTATCGGAGCAGGACCGGCGATGATTCAAATCTTTGAAGCCCTCGATCAAGAAGATGTGTTAATCAATTGGCTCCCAGAATGGGCTGGGGTGCGATCTCTTCCGCAACGCAACGTTCTGCACCGGCATACTGTTGATCGCCACATGGTTGAAACAGCAGTAGCTGCTGCCGCGCTTACACGCCAGGTTCACCGTCCAGATTTACTGTTCTTTACAGCGCTCTTTCACGATATCGGCAAAGGCACAGAAGATGATCACTCCCTTCGAGGCGAACAACTCATTGAGCCCTTGGCCCTTCGTCTGGGATTTACAGCTAGCGATACTGCAATCATTCAAATCCTGATCAGACATCATCTACTTCTTTCAGCGACAGCGACACGGCGCGATCTAGATGATCCAGCAACAATTGCAACGGTCACAACAGCCATCTCAGACCTTCAAACTTTAGAACTGTTACACGCTCTCAGCATTGCAGATGGTGAAGCAACAGGAAAAGCTGCATGGAGCGCTTGGAAAGCCTCTCTCGTTTCAGATTTAGTAAGAAGGTCAACTCTCGCCCTTAGAGATAACACAATCGAATCCCAACCTGAGCTGAGTGAACTTCAGGTAGAGAAGGCAGCTACAGGCGAATTGCATGTGGAGATTGAAGATCGAGGCAATTTTTATGCGCTTGAGATTGTTGCCCCCGATAGCACTGGATTACTCTCTATCGTTGCTGGCGTTCTTAATATCCTTCGCCTTGACGTTAAATCTGCTCGCACGCGAACCCTCGCAGAAGTTGCGGTAATGGAGTGGATAGTTCTTCCCGATCCAAATGCCCCTGATTTAACCGCTGCAGATATTCAAAGCGAGATCAAGCGGGCCTTTGCTGATCAAGGTCTACTCTCAGAAAAAATCCAATCGCGGATCAAGGCGTATTCAAGCCTTCCAACAATTCCGGTCCCTGCACCAATAGTTGAAACTTTTCTCGATGCAGCAACTGATGCGACCATAATCGAAGTCCGCTCCCACGATCGCCCCGCGCTACTCTTTTCGATTGGTGATGCAATCCGCCGTTGTAATATCGATATTCGGGCCGCTATCGTCACTACCCTTGGGGCCGAAGCGATAGATACTTTATATGTCACAGAGGTAGGTGGGGGAGCGCTTACATCTGAGCGCGCAAACCAAGTCGCTGACCAACTCACTCAATCACTGAAGTAAGCTCTGGCACTATGTTCGATGCCCTCTCTTCCAAGATTTCTGGCGCTTTTGCATCTCTTCGCAGCAAGGGCAAAATCTCATCGAGTGACATCGAAAAGACCATTGCAGAGATTGAGTCAGCACTCCTTGAAGCGGATGTTGCTCAAATTGTTGCGCAAGATTTTGCTAAGAAAGTAGATGAAAAAGCTCAAGAGTTGCTACCAACTTTGCAATCTGGCGTTAATCAAGCACAAGCAATTTTTGATTTAGTAAATCATGAGCTGACTGAGATTCTAGGCGGCGGTGCTCGTCGGGTACGTTTTGCGAAGAACCCACCGACAGTGATTATGCTGGCAGGTCTACAGGGCGCAGGTAAGACAACCCTGGCTGCCAAACTTGCTAAATTTTATAAAGATCAAGGTGATACGCCGATTCTCGTTGCATCAGATCTACAACGCCCCAATGCCGTAACCCAACTTCAAGTTGTTGGGCAATCTGTAGGAGTGCCAGTCTTTGCACCTGAACCAGGCAATGGCAGTGGGGATCCTGTAGCGGTAGCGCGCGCAGGTGTTGAGTTCGCAAAATCAAAACTTCACAATATGGTGATAGTTGATACCGCGGGCCGTTTAGGTGTAGATGAAGAGTTAATGGCCGAAGCTAGTGCAATCCGTGATGCAATCAACCCGAATGAAATTCTCTTTGTGGTAGATGCCATGATCGGACAAGATGCGGTCCGCACCGCCGAAGCTTTCCGAGATGGTGTTGGTTTTGATGGGGTCGTACTTACTAAGCTTGATGGCGATGCCCGTGGCGGTGCAGCGCTCTCTATCGCATCTCTGACCTCGCGCCCGATCATGTTTATCTCTAATGGCGAGAAGATGAGTGATTTCGATATCTTCTATCCAGATCGCATGGCATCACGAATTCTTGGAATGGGTGATGTTGCAACTTTGGCAGAACAAGCAAAGAAAGCGTTCGACCCTGCCACCACCGCACGATTAGAAAATAAATTCGAAAGTGGCGATGACTTCACCCTTGAGGATTTCTTAGATCAGATTGAAGCGATGTCGAAAATGGGTAACGTCGGCAAGCTACTCGGAATGCTTCCTGGCGCAGGTGCGATGAAGCGTGAGATTGATAATTTCGATGAATCCGAGATCACGCGCACTAAAGCGATTGTGCAATCAATGACACCTGCAGAGCGTCGTGATTTGAAATTGCTTAATGGTTCCAGGCGCGCACGAATTGCCCTTGGTTCAGGAAGAGCAGTATCGGAAGTTAATAAGTTAGTTGAAAAATTCACTGCGGCGCAGAAGATGATGAAATCAATGCGAAGCGGAAAAGGGATGCCAGCTGGCATGGCCCTGCCGCAGGGGGCGGCGCTGCCACCGATGGGTGCTCCATTTAAGAGTGGATCGGCTAAAGGCGGGCAGACTCCGCCAAAGAAGAAATCACGCTCAGGAAACCCAGCAAAAAGAGCTGCGGAGAACGGCTAACTCTGGATTTCGTAGTTAGGGCGTGAGCTGGCAGAATAGGGAACCTGTTGAAGGGCCCTCTACCCCTGAAAACATCCAATTCACCGTCAGATTGCTCGAGCTACGCACCCCGCTGTGGTTCAAGTAATAATGACAATCGATATATAGGAGCACCATCACTTTGGCTACAAAGATTCGTTTAATGCGCTTTGGAAAAATCCGCACACCTTATTACCGCATCGTGGTTACAGATTCACGTAAAGCGCGTAACGGTCTCTCAATTGAAGAGATCGGCCGCTATGTTCCAGGACAAGAGCCATCATTGATAGAGGTTAACTCTGATCGCGCTCAGTACTGGCTTGGCGTTGGCGCACAGCCAACAGAGGCTGTTGCAGCTCTCCTTAAAGTTACTGGTGATTGGCAGAAGTTCAAGGGCCTTCCTGGAACTGAGGGAACTCTTAAGGTCCGCGCACCAAAGCCTGCAAAGAGCGTTGCATATGAGGCGGCTGTTAAAGCTGCAGCATCAGAGCCTGCAGAAGGCGCAACAACTTTGAAGAAGAAGGCACAAGACAAGCTTGCAGCGAAGGCTAATCCCGTAGAGGCCGCACCAGTTGTCGAGCAAGCAGTGGCAGAGGCTCCAGGAGAAGTTGCAGCTGAAGCAGTCGTTGAAGCGCCAGCAGCTGAAGCAGCAGTCGAAGCAGTTGCTGAGACTCCAGCAGAAACTCCAGCCGAGTAATTATGATCGACGAAGCTCTCGAGCATCTCGTTAAGGGAATCGTAGATAACCCTGACGATGTAAATGTTAAGGAGAAGAACGGACGTCGCGGGGCAACCCTCGAAGTTCGCGTCAATCCTGAAGATATCGGTAAGGTCATTGGACGTAATGGTCGTACTGCAAAGGCGCTTCGCACAGTTGTGAGCGCTCTTGCAGGACGTAGCGTCCGTGTTGATCTCATCGATACTGACGAACTGCGCTAATTTTTTAGGTTGTCATGCGCCTCAATGTAGGACGTATCGGCAAAGCCCACGGAATTCTTGGTGAGGCAACTATCGAAGTTCGCACTGATGAAGCCGAAGATCGTTTTGCTATCGGTTCTCAATTAGAGACAGATAGTCATGGCGTGCTTACCGTCAATTCGGTGCGCGTCCATAATGGGATCCTTCTCTTGGGTTTTGAAGGCATCACCGATCGCAATCAAGTCGAACTTCTTCGTAACGAACTTCTCTACGCAGAAGTTGATATCAACGCCCCTGGGTATGACGAGGATGACTACCACGTTCTGCAATTGATTGGCTGTGAGACTTTCCTTGAAGATGGAACGCTCTTTGGCACCATCTCTGATGTGCTTAACCTTCCGGGTCAAGACGTTCTTGCAATAAAGACCGAATCGGGCGAAGTGATGATCCCCTTCGTGAGACAACTTGTTCCGACCGTCGATATTGCTAATCGAAAGTTAGTTGTTATTCCGCCGACAATTTCGGGGAGTATCTGATGAAGATAGATGTAATTTCTATCTTTCCTGAGTACTTGGCGCCGCTCAAGCTCTCTCTGCTCGGCAAAGCGCAGAGCGCCGGATTACTTGAGATTAACGTTCATAATTTGCGCGATCACGCTACTGGCGTCCATGGCTCGGTTGATGACACTCCATATGGTGGCGGGGCAGGAATGGTGATGTCAGCTGAAGTTTGGGCAGAGGCGATTGATGCTCTCCTCACCCCTGATTCTGACTTAATTATTCTGACACCGGCAGGCAAAAAATTTACGCAACCAGTGGCTCACCAATTCTCTCGTGCGAAGCACCTTGTTTTTGCCTGTGGTCGCTATGAAGGCATTGATGATCGCGTACGGCAATACTATTCAAAGCAAGAATTTGTAGAGAAGAACATCAACGTCCATGAGTATTCAATCGGTGATTATGTTCTCGGTGGTGGCGAGGTTGCTTCGATGGTAATGATTGAAGCAATTACGCGTTTGATTCCTGGCGTTCTTGGCAACCCAGAGTCTTTAGAAGAAGAGTCGCACATCAGCGAGGGATATCTCGAATATCCAAACTTTACAAAGCCTGCCAGCTGGCGCGGTATCGAAGTCCCTGATGTCTTATTAAGCGGAAACCACGCAGCTATTGCACAGTGGCGAGCAACACAAGCGCAGGAGCGCGCCAAGAAGAATCGATAACTCGTGAGTAGCGCCATACTCACCTTATGGTTGGAGTATGAGCGAAGAGGCAGCAAAGATTCAATCCCGACTGATTCGTGATCTTGAACCAGTTGTTGCGGTAGAGCTCGAGCGCCACTTACAGGTGCAGAAAAATTGGTACCCACACGAGTATGTCCCGTGGTCTGAAGGCAGAACGTATGCAGGCCCACTCAATGGTGATCCATGGGATGCAAAAGACTCGAAGCTGACAACTATTGCGCAAGATTCACTCGTACTCAATCTCATGACTGAAGATAATCTTCCGAGTTATCACACAGAGATTGCTATCTCTATGGGGCGTGACGGTGCGTGGGGTACTTGGATTGATCGATGGACCGCAGAAGAAGGTCGCCACTCAATCGTCATCCGCGACTATCTGATGGTTGCTCGTTCAGTAGATCCATATGAACTTGAGGATCTACGAATGGCTCATATGTCTCTGGGATATCAAACTCCTTACCCCAACGATATGTTGCACACGATTGCCTACGTAACTTTCCAAGAGCTAGCTACTCGCATTTCTCATCGCAACACTGGAAAAATAGCAAGTGACGATATGGTCGAGTCGATGATGCAGAGAATTGCTCTCGATGAGAACCTTCATATGCTCTTCTACCGCAACACAATCTCGGCAGCGCTCGAACTCGAACCAGATGCTGCAATGCGCGCGATTACTGATGTTGTCACTAACTTTGAAATGCCAGGGGCAAATATGCCGGGCTTTGGGCGAAAGGCAGTACAGATTGCCCTTGCCGGAATTTACGATCTCTCCCAGCACGTTGATGAGGTTGTTTGGCCAGTCTTGCGAGCATGGAAGATTTTCGAGCGAAATGACTTTGGGGCGATAGGTCTTGCAGCGCGTGATGAACTCGCTATCTTCTTAGAAAAGGTTGGCAAAGAAGCAGCAACTTTTAACGATAAGCGAGAAATCCACTTCGAACGGCAAATTGCGCGTGGAATTGAACCCATTCGCATTGCACGTGCCTAATTCTGCGTAGATTCTCTAACTCTTTTCCATTAGTAGACTAGCTCCCATGTCACGCACCTATCTTGTTGAGACTTATGGATGTCAGATGAATGTCCATGATTCCGAGCGCATTGCGGGTTTACTCGATGCGGCAGGACATGTTCCGGTGAATCCAGGAGAGCAAGCTGACATTGTTGTTTTTAATACCTGCGCGGTTCGAGAGAATGCCGATAACAAGCTCTATGGAAATTTAAGTTTTCTTGCACCTATCAAAAAAGCAAATCCTAAGATGCAGATTGCGGTAGGTGGTTGTCTTGCGCAGAAAGACCAAGGAACTATTCTCAAAAAAGCTCCTTATGTTGATGTAGTTTTTGGAACCCATAACGTTGGTTCACTACCTATCTTGCTTGAACGAGCACGGATCGAAGAAGAGTCGCAGATTGAAATTCTTGAGGCCCTTGAGCATTTTCCATCCACCCTTCCTGCGAGACGTTTCTCAGCCTTCACTTCATGGGTCTCAATCTCAGTCGGGTGCAACAACACCTGCACCTTCTGCATAGTTCCAGCTCTACGAGGCGCCGAAAAGGATCGCTCACAGGCAGATATCTTGGCTGAAGTCAGAGCTTTAGTAGACCAGGGCGTCATTGAGATCACTTTGCTCGGCCAGAATGTAAATGCATATGGTGTTGAATTTGGAGATAAGGGAGCCTTCGCCAAATTACTGAGAGAGATGGGCAAGGTAGATGGCCTAGAGCGCGTTCGATTTATGTCTCCGCATCCTCGCGACTTCACCGATGATGTTATTGAAGCAATGGCAGAGACCGAGAATGTGATGCCACATCTTCATATGCCATTGCAATCGGGTTCGGATGCAATTCTTGCATCTATGCGTCGCTCATATCGAACAGATAAGTATCTTGGAATCCTGGACAGAGTCCGCACTGCGCTACCTAAGGCGATGATTACTACAGACATCATCGTCGGATTCCCTGGAGAGAGCGAAGAAGATTTTCTGGGGACGATGGATATCGCTACCAAAGCGAGATTTGCTGCGGCTTACACCTATAAATATTCGATTCGCCCTGGTACTCCAGCAGGCGTCATGCCCAATCAGGTTGATGAAGCAGTTGTTGGTGAACGATATACCCGACTCCATGAACACTTGCAGGCAATTTCGCTCTCGGTAAATAGTGAAGCAGTTGGCACGACTCATCGTGTTCTTGTAAATGAAGTCGAAGGTCGTCGCGACAATGATCGAGGACGAATAACTGGGCGATCAGAGGATTTCAGATTGGTTCACTTTGATTCTCCAGAAGGCGTTCGTCCAGGAGATTTTGTCGATGTGGAGATTGAGGAAGCTTCGGCTCACTACCTATTGGGCCGCTCTAAACTCTTAATTCCGTCCAGAGGAGGCGATGCATTTGCTGCACGAGTCGCCGCAATAAACTCTGCCTCAATTCCCGTTTCAAGTGGACCAGCACCAACCATGCTCGGAATGCCTCAAGTAAAGCCAGCGTAATGTCTGCGCCTCTCATTATTATTTGTGGAGCCACTGCCACAGGAAAAAGTTCTTTAGCGATCAAAGTAGCTCTTGAAATCGGCGCAGAAATAATCAATGCAGACTCAATGCAGCTATACCGAGGCATGGATATCGGTACTGCAAAAGTAAGTCTTGAGGAACGTCAGGGAGTGCCACATCACCTCCTAGATATTCTGGACGTATCTCAAACTGCGTCGGTCGCTACTTATCAAGAGATGGCTCGACTTAAAATCTCTGAAATCTGGGGGAGAGGCAATCCCGCAATCATTGTGGGCGGCACTGGGCTTTACATTAAATCAATTATCGATGAGATGAATTTTCCTGATACCGATCCTGCAATCAGGGCAAGGTTAGAATCAGATGCCGAATCACTTGGAGCCGCCGCGTTGTTTGCACGTTTGAAAGAGGTAGATCCTGAAGCGGCAGCAACTATAGATTCCGCAAATACTAGAAGAGTGATTCGTGCACTTGAAGTGATTGAAGCAACTGGTAAACCGTATTCAGCTAATTTGCCAGAAGATGTCAGTAATAGGTACCCCGATGCAATCCATATTGGTTTAGAGGTCTCTCGAGAAGCCTTGGCGCCACGCATTCAAAGTCGTGTGGATAAGATGTGGGAACTCGGTTTCGTGTCAGAGGTAAAAAAACTTCTAGGTCAAGGATTGCTCAAGGGGGCCACTGCACAGAAAGCGATTGGTTACTCACAGATCATTTCACTTCTCAACGGCGAAATTGCTGAAGCAGAAGCTCGAGAGTCAACGGTCACCGCAACACGTCAATATGTACGCCGCCAAGAGACCTGGTTCAAGCGTGATTCGCGCATTACATGGTTGACCGAAGATCAGCCACATCTCCAAAAAGTGCTCGAGCGTATAAACTCATAACTATATGAATCAGCCAATCACCGCCACTTACGGCCACGGTACCGAGAACGATTTCGTAATCTTCTTCGATCCAGATGATTCTCTTGAAATCTCTCCGTTGATTGTTGCAGCACTGTGTAACCGCACCAGCGGCATCGGAGCAGATGGTGTCATTCGAATCGTGCCCCAAGATAAGCGCTGGTTTATGGATTACCGTAATGCCGATGGTTCAATTGCTGAGATGTGCGGAAACGGAATCCGAGTTATGGCTCGCTATCTCGTGGAGAGAGGTCATCAGCCCGAAGGTATTTTTGCTATTGATACTCGAGATGGACTCAAGCATTTAAGGGTTCCTTTAGTTGATGATATCTCGGTCAATATGGGCAAGATTTATGATGAAAATGAAGAAGTCACTGCAACAGTTAATGGCGCTACCTATTCAGGATTTAACATCAACGTTGGTAATCCACATGCCGTTGTCTTCACCGAAGATTTATCAACTCTCGGCTCTCTTGAGAGCGCACCGACAGTTGCACCTGCTGATTCTTACCCTGATGGAGTTAATGTCGAGTTCGTGCAGATCCTTCCGGGCCATGAGGCGAAGATGCGGGTACATGAGCGCGGTAGCGGAGAAACTCGTTCGTGCGGTACCGGAACCTGCGCAGTCGCATTAGCTGCAACCATGCAATCTCGAGAGTCCTTACCTGCGCGCTGGGTTATTTATCCACCTGGTGGTCGCCTCGTTGTTGATATTGACCCTCACTCGAATGCAACTTTGACTGGCCCCGCCTTACTTGTCAAAGACCTTGATGTCACTAGCTATTTTGTAAGTGAGAAATAAATGAGCACCAGCGAAGACGGCTACGATAAATTATTTGAAGATTTATTAAGGGAAAGCGCTCGTGCTGCAGCTGACTTTGATGCCGATGAAGTAGATGAAGTTGATTCCCAGCAAGATCTCTCTGACCGACATGCCCTGCGCCGCGTTAGGGGATTCTCAACCGAGCTTCAAGATATTTCTGAAGCCGAGTACCGGCAATTACAACTAGAGAGAGTCGTACTAGTCGGAGTATGGACTGATGGAAGCGCCGAGATGGCAGAAAACTCTCTGGCAGAGTTGAAGGCACTTGCCGAGACAGCTGGTTCAGAAGTACTTGATGGACTCATTCAGAGACGAGATAAACCAGATCCATCGACATATATTGGTTCTGGAAAATTAATCGAACTTCGCGATATCGTCAAAGCAACTGGTGCTGACACAGTTATTTGCGACGGTGAGCTCTCTCCATCTCAATTGCGCACTCTAGAAGATAAGTTAAAGGTAAAGGTTGTAGATCGAACCGCACTCATTCTCGATATTTTTGCGCAACATGCCAAGAGTCGCGAAGGTAAAGCGCAAGTTGAGTTGGCACAGATTGCCTACCTCTTGCCTCGTCTACGTGGTTGGGGTGATTCACTCTCTCGGCAGGTGGGTGGTCGTGCAGCAGGCGGTGCAGGTATTGGTGGTCGTGGTCCAGGTGAGACAAAGATTGAAACAGATCGCAGACGTATCCGAGACAAGATGGCAAAACTTCGGCGTGAAATCGGAGAGATGAAGGTTGCACGCGATACAAAAAGACAGGAACGCAGACGCAATAATATTCCATCAGTTGCAATTGCAGGATACACAAATGCCGGAAAATCTTCGCTTCTCAATGCGCTGACAGGGGCAGGGGTTCTCGTTGAGAATGCTCTCTTTGCAACTCTCGATCCAACTGTGCGAAAGTCCACAACAGCAGATGGTCGCGTTTACACGCTCTCTGATACGGTCGGTTTTGTTCGTCACCTCCCACATCAGCTCATTGATGCATTTAAATCAACTCTCGAAGAGGTATCCGGTGCTGATCTCATTATTCACGTTGTTGATGGATCTCATGCCGACCCATTTGAGCAGTTACGTGCTGTTCGCGAAGTAATTGCAGAAATTGGCGGGGGAGAGCTCCCAGAGATTGTTGCAATCAATAAGGCAGATATCGCAGCACCGGAAGTCATTATGGAACTTCTGCGACGCGAACCAAATAGTTTTGCTATCTCTGTAAAGAGCGGTTTCGGAATCGAAGGGTTGGTTCATGCACTTGAGAAATCTCTTCCGCATCCCGGGGTAGAAATTGATTCAATAATTCCTTACGAGCGAGGCGATCTGGTCCATGCCATTCACGAAAGTGGCGAGATTCATCTTGAAGAACACTTGGCTGAAGGAACACATATCAAGGGATTTGTGGATGGTTCGCTGGCAGATGCGATAGCTATTGCCGTAGCCGCAAATAAGTCTCGCTGAGGGAATAAACCCGACACGCCGAGCGTTATACCCCTCAAATCGTGACTTTATGCGCGACTATTCGCCCGCGGGAGTTTCCTGCCGAATATCGATGAAGGTGAGGTGAGATCAGTGGCAACAGATTACGACACACCCCGTAAGACCGATGAGGAATTACACGAGGAGTCTCTCGAAGAACTCAAAGCGCAACGCTCTGATGCACAATCCGGTCAGATCGATGTCGATGAAGCCGAGGCTGCTGAAAATCTTGAGCTCCCTGGTGCTGATTTATCAGGTGAGCAATTAGCAGTTCGCGTTGTTCCTAGACAAGTTGATGAATTTACTTGCTCGCGTTGTTACCTAATCCATCACATGACTCAGCTTGCTAAAGGCGAGGGCGCAAAAGCAATCTGCAAAGATTGCGCATAAAGAGAGAAAATCTCGCTATCGTGCGAGTGCCTGCTTTAAATCTTTTCCTCTACGTGTAGAGATAAGCCAATATGGAGTTGGGTCACGCGAATCATTGATTTCAATTTTTACACCCTCTGAAACCCAGAACAAAAGTGCGAGATGGGCGGCAGGATCTACTCCGCGGGTCCGTGCATTAAGAAATTCTTTTCGATCAAGTACTGTTACATTGCCACAATACTGAGATTCAATATGCGCCCTGCCCACCTTTAGCTCTTTGCCATCGAAAGAAATTTCTTCTCTCGCTTTATAAATAATCAAAAGCCCAACCAGAAGAGCTACGAGAGCCGAGATAATTGCAATTCGGTTGTCGAACGCAGCCCAGATCGCAATCACAAGTGAGAAGAGCATGAAATAAAGGAAGCCGATAAGCCAAAGAGGAGGGCGAATTACCTCGCGAAAGGCAACAGTAGGCATGCGCCAAGACTAGCTCACGTGTTACAAAGCGCGTTACATGAGCGGATATGAAGTAAAGTACGAGTATGAGTCGAGTAGCAAGTACTACACCTCCTGCGGGAGCGCTCATTCCAGCGCGTCATCCCAAATCACCGGCAACTGGCGCGGTGATTCCATCGCACTTTAAACATTGCTTTGGATGTGGTGAGCTCCATCCCACTGGTCTGCATCTGGTAGCCACGGTAGGAGAAGGACTCGATATTACGGCGCAATTTACAGTGACAGAAAATCACCAGGGCGCTCCAGGATTAGCCCACGGTGGGTTGCTTTCACTTGCCTTTGATGAAGCCCTCGGAAAGTTAATGTGGTTACTGCGCGCACCGGCTGTTACAGCTCGGCTCGAAACAGATTTCTTACGTCCCGTTCCTATGGGCACTGTTCTTTACATCTCTGCATCAATTACCGGTCAGGTTGGCCGCAAGGTTTATTCCGAAGCGATTGGTCGACTCGATGGCCCAGATGGTGAAATCGCAGTGCGCGCCGCCTCACTCTTTGTGATTGTTCCTATGAAACACTTCCTTGAAAACGCACCGGCTGAATACATTGCAGCCCTGCGAGAGAAGCCCGAACTTTTAGCCTTCGTCGATCCAGAATTTAACATCAATCCATGAGCGCTCTACAGGTATTGATTACTCGATTAGACCCCGAACTGCCACTGCCGCGTTACGCCAAAGGTGGAGATGCCGGCGCAGATATCTACTCAAGAATTGATATCACTCTCGCACCGGGTGAGCGGGCATTAGTACCGACAGGAATCGCTATAGCAATTCCTGATGGATATGTTGCACTAGTACATCCACGTTCTGGTTTGGCAATCAAACACGGCGTCACTATGGTCAATGCTCCGGGAACTGTTGATGCAGCATTTCGTGGGGAGCTCCAGTGCATAATGATCAACCATGACCCCACACAATCGGTCACTTTTAAACGTGGCGATCGAATTGCACAACTTGTTTTCCAAAAAGTTGAACATGCGGAGTTTATTGAGGTAAGCAATCTTCCAGGTTCAGCCCGTGGTGACGGTGGCTTTGGTTCAACGGGGCGCGCATGATGAGTACTAATGGTTCAACTCCAGAGAATATTGGTCCAGAAAATACCGAACCCGATGATAAAGAGAAGGTCATGGCCGCCTTCGGTGGCAAGAGAGGCCTGATTGATACCGGAATCCCTACAGTAATTTTTCTGCTCACCTTTAACATTACAAAAGAGCTTCGAACCGCCTTGATTGCTTCACTAGCAATCTCAGCGATACTGACAATAGTTCGCTTGTTAAAACGTGAGACTTTGCAACACTCACTTGGTGGGCTTATCGGCGTTCTTATCTCGGCTTGGTTTGCCAATCGCACGGGTAATGCCATCGATGCATTTATTCCAAAGCTGCTCACAAACTTGGGTTACGGAACCGTTTATCTGATTGCCAATTTGGCAGGGTGGCCGATTCTTGGATTAGTTCTAGGACCGATTCTGGGCGAAGATCTTCGCTGGCGAAAAGACCCTGCGCGAAAGGCTGCTTATATTCTCGCTGGATGGCTCTGGGTTGGAATGTTCTTTATTCGTCTAGCCGTACAACTGCCGCTTTATCTTTCAGATCAGCTAAATTTGCTCGGCACTGTCAATCTGCTGATGGGCTATCCATTGTTCCTTGCAACAGGGTACGGAACCTGGATGATTTTGAAGTCGGTTCCGACTACCAAAAATGTGCCTAATTAAGTGCGCGCAATAAAGCAATCTTTTATTTGATCTTCAGCGACTGCAGAAGCAACGAAGAGAAGCTCATCGCCAGCTACAAAAACATCGGTCGCAGCCGGTGTTAGTACACGGCCATCTCTGACAATTGCAGCGAGTGAGGCATCATCAGGTAGTTGAACCTCATGAACAGTCTTACCAATGCAGATAGAGGTATCCGGAAGAGTAAGTTCAACGAGATTGGCCTGTCCTCTTCGGAAAGAAAACAGGCGAACAACATCTCCGACGCTTACTGCTTCTTCTACAAGGGCCGCAATAATTCGTGGGGTAGAAACAGCAACATCAACTCCCCAAGAGTCATCGAAGAGCCACTCATTCTTTGGATGGTTAACACGAGCTACAACACGTGGAACTCCGTACTCGGTTTTGCCCAATAGCGATGCAACAAGATTTACCTTGTCATCTCCAGTGGCAGCAACAAGTACTTGGCACTCACTCAAACTCGCTTTATCAAGTGATGTAATTTCACATGCATCAGCCATTAACCACTCAGCATCTGGAACAGATTCGAGCTTGAGAGCCTTAGGGTCACGATCGATAAGCAAGACTTGATGTCCATTATCGAGAAGTTCGCGAGCGATAGCGCGTCCTACATTTCCGGCACCTGCAATAGCAATACGCATTCCTTATGCCTCCGGAGATTTTCTTAGGATTTCTTCAACATTGGCAAGCTCATCATCACGTAACATCACGTGTATCAAATCTCCATCTTGAAGAACGGTTCCATCATCGGGGATTAGTCCTTCACCTAGGCGAGTCAGGAATGCAACTCTTAACTTTGCAGCCTTCTCGATTTCTTTGACAGGAAGTCCGAACCAATCAATATGAGGATGAACTTCAGCTAATTGAACAGTTCCGCTAGCATCACGCCACTCAGAGCGAGAACCTTCGGGAGTTAGGCGTCGCAGAATCTGATCTGCCGCCCAGAGCACCGTTGCCACAGTTGGAATTCCTAAGCGCTGGTAGATTTCAGCGCGACCTGGATCATAGATACGAGCAACAACATTGGTTACGCCAAAACTTTCGCGAGCGACGCGGGCGGCCAAAATATTTGAGTTATCTCCGTTACTGACAGCTGCGAATGCTTCAGCGCCTTCTATTCCAGCCTCAAGCAAGGTATCGCGATCGAAACCAACACCAGTCACGATTCGGCCCTTAAAGTCAGGACCCAATCTGCGAAAAGCCTCTTTTGTTTGGTCAATAACAGCAACTGTATGGCCATTTGATTCAAGTTCGAGAGCCAGAAGCGAGCCGACGCGACCGCAACCCATGATGACAACGTGCATAGGGATAACTTACCCCCTTACTCTTAGCTCCATGACCGATTCCAGTAAAAAATCATTAAGAATCGGTGAAATATGCACCGTCGAGATTGAGAAGGCTGCCCATGGCGGACACTTTATTGCCCGCCATGAAGGGGCTGTGATCTTCATTCGCCATGCAATACCGGGTGAGATTGTCGAGGTGGAGATAACAGAGGCTGAAAAATCCTTCTTTCGAGCAGAGATAAAGGCAGTTATCGAAGCAAGCAAGCACCGAGTCCAAGCGCCTTGTCAGTATGCCCATCCGGGAGGATGCGGGGGATGCGATTTTCAACATATTGATTACGCGCACCAACGCCAACTTAAATCAGAGGTCATTGCAGAGCAATTTGCGCGTATTGCAAAGATGGAGATAAACGTTGAAGTTGAAGAAGTATCCTCTCCTTTGCACTGGCGCTCAAGATTTGCAGCTACAACAAATCACCAAGGCGATTTAGGATTTAAAGAGACTCGCTCAAATAAGGTGATTCCGATATCACATTGCCCTGTACTGATTCCAGAGATT
>JBIKSV010000003.1:0-52002 GCA_044348425.1 Candidatus Planktophila sp.
TTGGAATCCTTATCTACTCTATTTTCAGAATTGCGCTGAAGGCGAAGGATCCATTTTCAAGGTATGCAACCGCAGGTATTGCCTGCTGGATTGGAATCCAAGCAATACTTAATATCGGTACCGCAATTAGCGTCCTTCCTGTTGTGGGGGTAACTCTTCCCTTGGTTTCCTATGGCGGTTCTGCACTTCTCACCACGATTTTTGCATTAGGTTTCGTAATTGGAGTTTCCTTACGAGATAGAGATGTTTCAAGAGAGCTCATCCGAAGATTTAAAGATAAGTAGGGTGCATTGGAAATATGAAGATTCTTCTTGCAGGCGGAGGAACAGCTGGACATATCGAGCCCGCTCTTGCTGTGGCCCGCTCATTACGAAAATCTCAGTCGAGTTGCGAACTACTTTTTCTTGGCAGTAAAGAGGGACTCGAGACAGAAATTATTCCAAGAGCTGGTTTTGAACTCTTCCTCATCCCAAAAGTAAAAGTACCTCGCAGGCTTACACCAACTCTTCTACTCACTCCTTTTCAACTGATTAGTGCCATCCGTGACACGATGCGAGCTCTCTCCGGAGTGAACGCCGCAATTGGTTTTGGGGGATACATCTCCGCTCCGCTTTACATTGCGGCAAAGTTAAAGCATGTGCCTTTCCTCATCCATGAACAAAATGCCAAGCCAGGAATAGCAAACCGTCTAGGTGCATACCTGACTCCGCATGTAGCTCTCTCTTATCGCTTGAAGACCGGCGTACTCAAGAAGGGCGTCTTCACTGGAATCCCACTCCGACAGGATGTTCACATAGCCCTGCAGAGCGCCTCAAAAGATTGGCTAGCGGCACGAGTTGAAGCAAAGAAGCGGATAACTGCGAAGTATGGGATTGATCCTGCCCTCCCCATCATTTTTATTTTCGGCGGTTCACAAGGCTCGCAGGCAATCAACTCGGTTATTGCAGACTCACGAACAATCTTGGCAGATTCGAAATTCTCAGTTATTCACGGGGTTGGTAAAAACAATCCTCTCCCAAGTAGTGATAACTCATATGTAGCACTGGACTACATCACAGAGATGGCGGACTTGTATCTCGCCTCGGATATTGTGATTGCAAGAAGTGGGGCGGTTACTTGCGCTGAAGTTGGGGCACTTGCTCGATTCGCACTCTTTATTCCTTTGCCTGTTGGCAATGGCGAGCAGGCTCTCAATGCGGCTCCGCTTGTCACAAGTGGACGTGCCCAATTGATTAAGCAGAGTGAGTTCAGCAGACTTTGGTTGCAGACACATCTTTCTGAGCTCGCTGCGCAAAGTCGTAACGCGCCAAGTGAAGGCGATGTGAGTGCAATTGATGCGGCAGATAGAATCGCGGCAATGGTTGAGAAAATAGCGAGTGTTCAATGAAGTCACTTCAAGGAAAGCGAATCCACTTTATAGGGATTGGCGGATCTGGCATGAGTGGTCTTGCCCGAATCGCCCTAGATGACGGGATAGTTGTCTCAGGTTCTGATTCAAAGGATTCTTCTGTTCTCTCGGCGTTAACAACATTGGGCGCCAAAGTTTCAAAGAATCATAGTGCTGCAAATGTTTCTGATGTAGATGTCGTGATCTACTCGACTGCAATTTCATCGAATAATCCTGAGTTTAGGGAGGCAGAGAGATTAGGGATACCGCTGCTTACTCGCGCTAAAGCTTTAGCACTTCTTATGGATGGCAAAGTTAAAATAGCTGTTGCAGGAACCCACGGAAAAACAACAACTTCGTCTATGACCACCGTTGCATTTCAAAGTTGTGGAGCGGACCCCTCCTTTGCAATCGGAGGCACTTTAAGTGCATCAGGTTCTAACGCTCATAGGGGTACTGGCAAATTCTTTATCGCCGAAGCCGATGAATCAGATGGTTCATTTGTTGAATACCATCCTGATGCAGCCATCGTTACAAACATCGAGCACGATCACGTTGATTTCTTTGCCACTCCTGAGGCAGTAACTCAGGCTTTTGCTGATTTTGCCAAGACAATCTCCGCAGATGGTGTTCTGATCTACTGCAATGACGATCAAGGCGCTCGTGAACTGGGAGAATCTCTCACGCACTACCGCGCGATTTCATATGGAGTCAGCGAAGGCTCTTCCCTCATGATTGACCAGATAGAACTTACAGCACAAGGGTCACGAGCTCGCGCTCTCTGGAACTCAACTGTTATCGGCCAGCTAGAGCTCTCCGTTCCCGGCCACCATAATCTTCTTAATGCAGCAGGCGCCCTTGCGTTGGGGCTCGCACTTGAACTCAATCCAGCGCAGTTGTTAAGCGGATTAGCAAGTTTTCGGGGAGCGGGAAGACGTTTCGAACTTAAGTCATCGCTCCACGGAATTCGAATCGTTGATGATTATGGGCATCACCCGACCGAAATTTCTGTGACCCTCGATGCGGCACGTAGATATGCAGATAATGGACGAGTCATTGTTATTTTTCAGCCGCATCGATACTCCCGTACCGAGGCTTTCCTTGCCGACTTTGCAGTTGCTCTTGATAAAGCCGACGATGTCACTTTGCTCGAAATCTATGCTGCGAGCGAGCAACCGATTCCAGGGATAAGCGGCTCTTTAATTGTCGAAAAGATGAAGCACGGAACTTTTCTCCCGAACTTTGCTGAAGCAGCAGATCGCGTCATCGAGTTAGCTCGACCTGGCGATGTAATTCTGACATTGGGTGCTGGTGACGTTAATTCTCTTGCCGCAATAATCGCTGAAGGTATCAGTAAGAAATATTCATGAGACTTTCTCGCCGTTCACTAGCCGCTTCCATCACTATCGCAGTCTTTGTTGGAGCAACTTATTTACTCGCTTGGTCGCCAGTGTTCGAAGTATCTGCAATCACCGTCAAGGGTGCTCCCAAAGAAATATCAAGTGCGGTGATAGTCAGGGCATCAAAGATTTCTGTAGGTGATAAATTGGCCAGAATCGAGCCACGTTCAATTGACAATCGCCTTGCCGAAATCAATTGGATAGAGAGCGCCGATCTCTCACGCAATTGGATTAATGGCGAGATCACCATCTCGATTAAGCCAAGAATTGCAGTAGGGCTCTATAAAGGGCGAGCCCTGGATAGCTCAGGAGAAATTTTTGATCTTCCGGGTGAAGCCCCCGATCAGCTGCCGGTTGTCACGGCTGCATCAGCAGAGCTTGGTCTCAATGCGATAGAGCTTTTCCGTGAACTACCGCTATCCATCAGAGAGAACCTGATTTCGATTAGCGCCTCGAATACATCATCAATTTGGAGCGTGGAGATGAGGGAGAAGCGGAAGTTGCTAGTCCAATGGGGCTCACTTGAGGAACTTGCTCTCAAGGTGCGTGTCTATAAAACCTTATTAGCTCTGCCGGAAAATAAAGAAGTAACTAAGATTGATTTATCAGCTCCACATGCCCCGATAGTGAAGTAATTCATTGAATCTTCAACCGAAAAACCCTCTAGCGATAGTAGAGGTATTTATTCGTGTTGGTTTTTGATTAGGGCGCTCATAAGACATACCTTGCCTTCCATCAAAGCGATTAGAAATGTAACTCTCAAGAGAGGGTTCACAGTTCTTAAGGAGGCTCCAGGTGGCTGCACCACAGAATTATCTTGCTGTAATTAAGGTTGTCGGTATCGGCGGCGGAGGCGTCAACGCAATCAATCGCATGATTGAAGTCGGACTCAAGGGCGTTGAATTCATCGCAATCAATACTGATGCACAGCACCTGTTAATGAGCGATGCAGATGTAAAACTTGATATCGGTCGCGCTTCAACTAAAGGTCTCGGCGCTGGTGCTGCACCTGAAAAAGGTCGTCAAGCAGCAATTGATCACACTGAAGAAATCGAAGAGATTCTTCGTGGCGCGGATATGGTTTTTGTTACAGCAGGTGAAGGTGGGGGAACAGGTACAGGCGGTGCACCAATTGTTGCCAAGATTGCACGAGACCTTGGCGCGCTAACAATCGGTGTTGTTACTCGCCCCTTCTCATTTGAAGGAAAGATTAGAACTTCACAAGCAGAAGAAGGTATCAGCGCACTTCGCGAACATGTAGATACTCTCATCGTTATTCCAAATGATCGTTTGCTTGCAATCTCCGATAGAAACATCACAGCACTTGATGCATTTAAGAGTGCAGACCAAGTGCTTCTCTCTGGTGTGCAGGGAATTACAGAGATAATTACTCAACCTGGCCTCATCAATCTAGATTTTGCGGATGTAAAAACTGTGATGACCGATGCTGGTTCAGCGCTAATGGGTATTGGTTCTGCTCGAGGAGAGAACCGTTCTATACGAGCTGCTGAACTTGCAATTTCAAGTCCTTTGCTCGAGGCCTCTATTGATGGAGCGATGGGAGTTCTTCTCTCTGTTGCTGGTGGTTCAGACCTAGGTCTCTTTGAAATCAATGAAGCCTGCGAGTTAGTTCAATCTGCAGCTCACCCTGATGCAAAGATAATCTTTGGAACAACTATCGATGATGCGCTGGGGGATGAAGTTCGAATCACAGTTATTGCTGCGGGCTTTGCAGGTGGCGAACCTAAGAAGGTAGAGATGCCAGTAATTGATGCATCCTCCCTATCGGGCGTAGCAGACCCAATTCCTTCAAATGATCCTCTCTCAGTTGCTTTGGATCTCGATGGGAGTGCTCCGCGTAAGCGCATTACTTTCGAAGACTTGGTAGCCGAAGACGAGATAGATGTTCCAGACTTTATGAAGTAGTTTCAAAAGTTATGTCATATCGCTTTACCAAACGCACCGGCGGCTATAGCCACGGTGCGTTTGCATCTCTTAACTTGGCACTGCATGTGGGGGATGACGAATCACTTGTAGCCCAGAATCGTGCGTTGGCAGATGAATATCTGACTCCAGTTCAATACATGAACCAAGTCCATGGAAATCGCATAGCCATTATCGAAGAGCAGAGCGAGGAAGCTCCGACGGCAGATGCTCTTGTTACTGGCATCCCAGGTATAACTCTGGGGGTAATGGTGGCTGATTGCATTCCGTTACTGCTTCAATCAAAAGAGATAGTTGCTGCAGTTCATGTTGGTCGACAAGGGTTAATGAATTCAGTCACGCAATTAACTATTGAGCTGATGAGAGAGATGGGTGCTTCCACAATTCAAGCAGTGATGGGTCCCTCCATCTGCGGACGCTGCTATGAAGTCTCTGAGGATGTTTACCATGAAGTCATTGCAGAACATCCGAGTGCAAAATCGACTACACCACGGGGAACTCTCTCGTTAGATTTACCAGAGGCGTTGCGTCATGTTTTGGCAGCAGAGGCTGTTGGGGTTCTCGATGAATTTTCCTGTACATTCGAAGATCCCGAGCTCTTCTCATATCGACGTGATGGAGTTACAGGTAGACAGGCAGGATTAATCCGCTTATGACAGTGCGCGCAGAGGAGTTAGCCGAGGCGCTATCTAGAGTGCAGAGCGAAATTGCTCCTTATAACCCTGAACTAATTGTGGTGACAAAGACCTATCCAATTTCGGATGTAGAAATACTCTTTCAACTCGGCGCGCGAAACTTCGGTGAGAATCGAAATGAGGAAGGGATTTCAAAGAGTGCGAGCGTAAAGGCGCGCTGGCATTATCAAGGTGAGATTCAGGGAAAAAAGTTACGTCAGATTGCTTCGTGGGCCCAGGTCATTCACTCACTCGATTCACTGGATCACGCAACTAAACTCAATAGAATTTTAGAAGAGAGTGGGTCAACGATTGAGGTCTTTCTCCAACTCTCATTGGATGGTAATCCCCAAAGGGGAGGGGTAAATGGCGGCGAACTAATTGCTCTCGCCGAAGCAATCGTTGGTATGCCTCACCTCACACTTATGGGGGTAATGTCGGTACCTCCCGCCGAAGCTTCGCCTCATCAGGCTTTCACAGAAATCGCAGCATTTCATAAGGATTTCGTTGCCAGATTTCCGAGTTCGCCTTATCTCTCCGCCGGGATGAGTGGCGACTACATGATTGCCCTCGAACATGGTGCGACACATATTCGAGTAGGGAGCAAAATCCTCGGTCTGCGTCAGTACGACCAGTAACCTTGCTCCATGTCGAGATCGCTAAATAAGGTAATGGGTTTTCTTGGGTTGGTCGATACCGAGGATGTCCAAGAGGTAAATGAGCCAGCACGTACCCGCGAAGTAACTGCGCGTCCGGTAAGTCGACGTACTTCTGAGCAGACAGGTGTAACACTGCTTGGATCACGCACTCATTCGATTGAACCTCTTGACCAACATGTAGATGAAGAGCGCCCTTCATACAGCATTGTCACTTTGCAACCACGTTCATACTCAGAGGCTCGTAAAGTCGGCGAGCATTATCGTGAAGGTAATCCTGTCATCATTAATCTTGACGACATGGAAGAAGGCGAACGCAAGCGTCTTGTAGATTTTGCGAGTGGTTTAGTTTTCGGACTTCACGGACGTATCGAGCGAATCAGTCTTAAAGTTTTCTTGCTTTCACCAGCAAATGTAAATGTCAGCAATGAAGAGAAGAGCGCGGCGCAGGCCAGCTTCTTCAACCAGAGCTGATTTACGTCCATGCTGAAAGATCTTATTCTCCAGATCCTTACTCTTTACAAGTGGGCACTCTTTCTACGTATCATCATTGATTACGCTCGTATGTTTGCGCGCAATTGGCGCCCCAATTCTTTTTTGATTGCAATCTTCGAAGCAATTTATGCCGTTACTGAACCCGCTATGGCCTATGTACGTCGATTCGTTCCACCTTTGCGGTTGGGCGGAGTAGCAATCGATCTCTCCTTTATCGTTCTCATTATTGCCGTAGATTTATTGCGCGGAATTATTCGGGTCGCACTCTAGTCTTTTTAAGCTCGTGAGATCGTAAAAGCCAAACCAATCTCGTTATCTCCCAGTGCTAATTCAGCACGATGAATAAACGAGGTTGCTAGAACTTCGCGCGAGATATGCTCAGCTCCATCAGAGATTGTTTGAGCAAACTCTTCAAGTGAGTTCCACTCAATTGTGATGCGATCTGAAATATCAAAACCATCACTCTTTCTGCGTTCCTGAATCGCTCGAATGACTTCACGAATATGTCCAGCCGCAATCAGTTCAGGGGTCAGAGTCAGATCAAGAGCCACGCTCTCGCCATCATTGCTGGCAACCATCCAGCCACTCTTTGGAACTTCTGTGATGACAAGATCTTCAAGTTCAATGGCAAAATTTTCAAGGAGTACTGATTCGCCACGGCGCAGGCGCCCAACAAGTGTTGCGGGCTCGCTAGCACCAAGGAGCTTGGCGATATCTTGTACCGACTTTCCATATTTTGCCCCAAGGCTCTTAAAGTTAGCTTTGATTGAGATATCAACCAGATCTCCATCTGCATCTGCAATGTCGGCAAGTTCAATGACATTGAGCTCATCTGAAATCTGATCGCGCATTTCAGCGGGAAGACCAGACCAACCTTGTGCAGAGATAAGTGCGCGTTGTAGAGGCTGACGAATCTTGATGCCTGATTCAGCGCGGGCAGCTCTTCCAAGTTCGACAACTCGACGAGTCATAGCAACATGGCGATTGAGCTCTGGGTTAATCAGGGCACCGTCTGAGATTGGAAAATCAGTCAGGTGCACAGAGAGAGCCTCCTCTGGATCTGCAATTCGAATTAATTCTTGCCATGCAGATTCAGCGATAAAAGGAATCATTGGAGCAAGCAGTTGAGTTAAGGTGCGAAGGGATTCGTGAAGAGTGGCAAGTGCGGCAACATCACCATCCCAGAAGCGTCGACGAGAACGACGTACATACCAATTTGAGAGATCATCAATGAAGGATGCAAGGGCTTTGCCAGCGCTCTGCGAATCAAACTCTTCATAGGCGCGGTCTACTGTTGTAACAAGTGAATTCAGTTCGCTAAGAATCCATTTATCCATCGTTGAGCGCTCAGAGATAGCTGGAGATTGATCCAGTGTGAAGTTTGAAGCCTGCGCATATAAAGCGTGAAAAGAGATTGTGTTCCAGTAGGTCAGCAAGGTTTTGCGAACCACATCTGAGATTGCATCATGGCCCACACGGCGCGAGGCCCATGGCGAACCGGCAGCGAGCATGTACCAACGGACAGCGTCAGCACCATGTTGATCCATCAACGCCATAGGCTCGATGACATTTCCTACGTGCTTACTCATTTTCCTGCCATCTTTATCCAAGATATGGCCAAGGCAGAGGACATTCTTATATGAGCTTTCGTCGAAGACGAGGGTTCCGATTGCCATCAATGTGTAGAACCAACCGCGGGTCTGGTCGATAGCTTCGCAGATAAAGTCAGCTGGGTATGCACTCTCAAACTTCTCGACAGACCCTGGCTTATGCGGATATCCCCATTGCGCAAATGGCATAGAGCCTGAGTCATACCAACAATCGATAACTTCGGGAACTCGGTTCATGGTTGCAGAACATTGCGCACAGTTGAAGGTGATGTCATCAACAAAAGGTCGATGCGGATCAAGGTTGGATAGTTCTTGCCCGGCTAGTTCGCCAAGTTCGGCTAGTGAAGCGATACAAACTTCATGCTTATTCTCACAGCGCCAAATTGGCAGAGGAGTTCCCCAGTAACGATTACGAGAGAGAGCCCAATCAATATTGTTAGTGAGCCAATCACCATAACGACCATTTTTAATTGTCTCAGGATGCCAATTTGTCTTTTCGTTCTCACGCATCAAGGCATCTTTAATCTGAGTTGTTCGGATGTACCACGAAGGTTGTGCGTAATAGATCAGGGCAGTGTGGCATCGCCAGCAATGCGGGTAAGAGTGCTCATATTGCGTACTCTTATAGAGCACGCCTGCAGCTTTTAGCTCCTTCACGAGTGGCTTATCAGCATCCTTAAAGAAGAGTCCGCCGACTACTGGAGTATCCATGAGGAAAGTTCCATCGGGATTGACGGGATTTACTACTGGCAATCCGTAAGCGCGACATGACATAAGGTCGTCGGCTCCAAATGCCGGAGCTTGATGCACCAGACCTGTTCCATCTTCGGTTGTTACATACTCAGCCAAAATCACATAGTGCGCATCAGGAATTTCAATGTAGTTAAGTGGTCTTTGATAGGTAGTACGTTCGAGTTCGCGCCCCTTAAAGGTCTTAAGAATCTCATGCTCACCACCTACTGAGGCCAGAAGAGCTTCTGCGACAACAAGTACTTCACTGCTTTCTTCTACTGTAGAACGTACCGCCACATAATCAACATCAGGATGAACTGCAATAGCGGTATTTGAAACCAGGGTCCAAGGAGTGGTCGTCCAGACAAGTAGCGATGCGTTGAGTGCTGCTAAATCGCCTGATGTTATTGGGAATCGCACAAATACAGAAGGATCCGTGACTGTTTCATAGCCCTGTGCTAATTCATGATCAGATAAACCGGTTCCACAACGCGGACAGTATGGTGCAACTCGATGATCCTGAACGAGCAGCCCTTTCTTCCAGATTTCTTTCAGGCTCCACCAGACGCTCTCAACATATTCTGGCGCCATCGTCCAATAGGCTTCATCAAAATCGACCCAAAATCCCATTCGCTCCGTCATGCGCGTAAATGCATCCACGTGACGAGTTACAGATGTTTTGCATTGAGAATTAAATTCTGCGATTCCGAACTTCTCAATATCTTTCTTACCTGAGAAACCAAGTTCTTTCTCTACTGCAATTTCAACGGGTAATCCGTGACAATCCCAACCAGCTTTTCGTGTGACGTATCGACCTTTCATTGTCTGATAACGAGGAAAAACATCTTTAAAGACACGAGCCTCAATGTGGTGAGTACCAGGTGCCCCATTTGCAGTTGGGGGACCCTCATAGAATGTCCAAGGTTCGCCGTCTGCTCTAAGAGTGAGGCTCTTCTCAAAAATTGAGTTCTTCTTCCAAAAATCAAGAATGGAGTGCTCCATCGCTGGCAGATCAATCTGCGCTGGAATAGCCTTAAATGAAGGGCTTGAGGAATTACTCATATTCGAAGGCTCCAAGTCGTGTTATCTCTACATTCTCACGTTGCTTGGAGGGACGAGCGTTAGCTCGCGGTACCACCCGCCTTGTAGATCTGCTGACCTACCACTTTCTGTATAGCCACTCGGTCGGTTCTACCTCACAGCAAGTTTTCCTTGACCTGTGCATCTTCCGACTTGCTCTGGGGTGATTGCCCCTTCATCGCATTTCTTCGAGTAGCGTGAGTCTAAACCATCACCGGCTCGTTGAGTGCGTGGCGCAGGTGGCGAATGGGAGCAAAAGGGCATAAGGTGCCCCGCGTGTCAGTGAAAAAGGTCGCCACCAAGGCAGGTGTCAAGAAGGCAGTAGCCAAAAAGGCCCCTGCCAAAAAGGCAGTTGCCAAGAAGGCCGCTGTAAAGAAAGCGCCAGCGAAGAAAGCACCAGCGAAGAAAGCACCAGCGAAGAAAGCACCAGCGAAGAAAGCACCTGCCAAAAAATCAGTGGCGAAAAAAGCGCCTGCTAAAAAAGCTCCAGCCAAGAAAGTTCCCGCTAAAAAAGCTCCTGCTAAAAAAGCTCCAGCGAAGAAGGCTCCGGGACGCCCTTTCCCATCCAAAGTTGGCAAGACAACTTTGACGGTGGATGAAAAATCTCAAACAGTTTCTGTTGCAACCGTGGTTGCTCCAACAGTCGCGCCAGTGATTGAAGAGCGCCGCTTAGTTATGCCGCCACCTCCTCGTCCAATCAAAAGTGGAAAGAAAGTAGCTCCCCTTAAGCCTCTGCGCGCAGCTCCTACACCAGTGCTCGCATCTGAAGGCGAAGGTGCTTGGAGTGCGGCTGAGCTCAAAGCGATGCGCGTCGAGCTTGCTAATGATCTTGCTCGCCTACAGGCTGAGCTAAAAACCGTAGAACTCGAAATGGAAGATCTAATTGCCGATGCTGGTGATGGTGCTGGAGATGACCAAGCAGATTCAGGTACAAAGACATTTGAGCGCGAGCACGAGATGTCACTTGTTATCAATGCTCGAGATATGGTTCTTCAAACAGAACGTGCTCTCGCCCGAATTGATGACAAGACATATGGCAATTGCGAAGTGTGTGCCTCACCTATTGGTAAAGCCCGACTTCAGGTTTTTCCACGTGCAACACTCTGCATGATTTGTAAGCAGAAAGAAGAGCGGCGCTAAAGTGCGCCAAAGTACGAAGTTAGCACGCCTCTATTCTCTAGCGCTCTTTATCTGGTCAATTGATTTTCTAACAAAGAATTGGGCAGTCCAAAACTTAACTGGCGCTTCCAGAGAAGTAATCGGGACATTCCTGCAAGTTACTCTCCACAAAAATCCGGGTGCAGCATTTAGTTTTGCTACTGGTTTCACAATTATCTTTACTTCCATTTCAATTGCCGTTCTTTTATTCATCCTTCTATTTAGCCCCCGTATCGTCTCTGCTTGGTGGGCAGTAGTGGCTGGCTTGGTTCTAGGGGGAGTGTTAGGCAATCTTTCAGATCGAATTTTCCGCGAGCCAAGTTTTCTCTACGGACATGTAATTGATTGGATTGAGCTTCCCAATTGGCCGATTTTTAACATCGCAGATTCAGCGATAGTGGTGGCTTCGCTCATCGCTTTCGTTCTCACAGTAAGAGATATTCACCCAACAAAGCCGGCAAAGCCAAACGATAAGCACATTGATGGAGTAACGCCATGAGCCGCGAGCAGCGTACTTTGATTGTTCCTGAAGGTGTTGCTGGCGAACGCATAGATAGCGCCCTAACGCGCGTGCTTGGCCTTTCTCGTACATCGATTGTCAAACTCATTGATGATGGCGATATCTCCACTGATGGACGTGCGCTCGGCAAATCTGAACGCGTCACAGCAGGTCAGATGATTGATGTCTTGATGCCCGAACAAAAAAATCTAGATCCGATTCCACTGACTCCTCTCGATGGGTTAACTGTTGTTTACAACGATGACGAAATTGTCGTTGTAGATAAGCCCATTGGATGTGCTGCCCACCCTGCACCCGGATGGACAGGACCAACAGTTATTGGCGCACTCATCGCTGCTGGTTACACAATTTCAACAAGTGGTCCAGCTGAACGTGCCGGAATCGTGCATCGCCTTGATGCCGGAACTAGTGGACTTATGATTGTTGCCAAGACAGATCGCGCGTACCTTGCTTTGAAAGAGATGTTTCGTACGCACGACATCGTCAAGATTTATCACGCGTTAGTGCAAGGACACATGGATCCCGCTGAAGGAACTATCGATGCACCGATTGATAGGCACCCTGTGCAAGATCATCGCTTCGCTGTCGTTGCAGAGGGGAAAGAGAGCATTACTCACTATCAAGTTCTTGAGTACTACCGCTCTGTTTCTATGGTGAAGGTCGAACTCGAGACTGGGCGCACCCATCAGATTCGTGTGCATTTTTCTGCACTTGGTCATCCACTTGTTGGTGATACTGCCTACGGCGCCGACCCGGTATTAGGTAAGTCGCTCGCAATGCGCCGTCCATGGCTGCATGCTCTTGAGCTTCGCTTTTCACATCCTGTCTCTGGAGAATCGATGGTTTTGAACGCTCCATATCCAGCTGACCTTCAGGCTTCGCTGGCGTTGCTTTCGGATGCAGTTCTTCCCTAAGGGGCTACTCTTGCCCCACCATGTCATCTGAAGATCAATTAGCTTCACGGGCATCGACGAACGACTCTTTTGTACATTTACACGTACATACGGAGTACTCGATGCTCGACGGAGCCGCGCGCATAGGCGACCTCGTCAAAGAGGTAGCTCGCCTCGGAATGCCAGCGATTGCAATGACAGATCACGGCAATGTATTCGGAGCATTTGATTTCTACAAGCAGGCAACCAAAGTTGGCGTCAAGCCAATAATCGGAATCGAAGCTTATGTTGCCCCCGAATCTCGCCATGATAAAAAGCGCATTCAATGGGGCGACGGTGGAGAAGATGACGTCTCTGGTGGTGGCGCTTATACCCACATGACAATTCTCGCCGAGAACAATCAGGGACTTGGCAATTTATTTAAGCTTTCATCACTTGCGTCACTTGAAGGTTACTACTACAAGCCACGCATGGATCGCGAACTTCTCAGCAAATATGCAGATGGCTTGATAGCAACAACGGGTTGTCCGGGTGGAGAAATCCAGACTCGTTTACGCATGGGCAAGTACAAAGAGGCGCTCCGAGCAGCAAGTGATTACCGAGATATTTTTGGTGCTAACAATTTCTATCTCGAACTCATGGATCACGATATTGATATTGAAAATCGGGTGAAGGCAGATCTCCTTAAGCTCGGTAAAGAACTCAAACTTCCGTTGCTCGCCACCAACGATTTGCACTACACCTTTCACGAAGATGCGCCAGCTCACGAAGCCCTGCTCTGCGTGCAATCAGGGTCAACTTTGGCTGACCCGAAGCGCTTTAAATTTGATAACTCAGAATTCTATGTAAAGACTGCAGCACAGATGCGCGAGCTCTTTAAGGACCACCCTGAAGCTTGCGATAACACTTTGCTCATCGCCGAGCGCTGCAATGTCACCTTGCGCGAAGGTGAAAATCTCATGCCTCGCTTCGATGTTCCACCAGGAGAGAGTGAAGATTCCTGGTTGCGTGCCGAGGCGATTCGTGGATTAGCAGAGCGATTAGGGCCAAAACTCACGCCTGAACATAGCGAGCGACTTGATTACGAACTTGGCGTCATGATCACAATGGGATTTCCTGGTTACTTTTTGGTGGTTGCAGACTTGGTCAACCATGCAAAGAAAGTTGGAATTCGAGTTGGCCCAGGCCGCGGATCAGCTGCGGGCTCATTGGTTGCATATGCACTTGGAATCACCGGGCTAGATCCGATCGAGCACGGACTTCTCTTCGAACGTTTTCTCAATCCAGAACGTATCTCTATGCCCGATATCGATTTGGACTTTGATGAGCGTCGCCGCTCAGAGATGATTCGTTATGCCACAGAAAAATATGGCGAAGACCGTGTTGCTCAGATCATTACCTACGGGACAATTAAATCAAAACAAGCACTCAAGGATTCAACGCGAGTTCTCGGCTACCCCTATGCAATTGGGGAGAAACTCACCAAAGCGTTGCCACCTTCAGTTATGGGCAAGGACATCACTCTCGGAGGAGTCTTCGATACAAAAGATCCTCGTTATGGTGAAGCTGGAGAATTTCGCCAACTTTACGATACCGATGTTGACTCTAAGCGAGTTGTTGATTTAGCTAAAGGTCTCGAGGGGCTCAAGCGTCAGTGGGGAGTACACGCCGCTGGCGTTATTCTCTCGCGCGATCCGCTCCTTGATGTGATTCCGATCCATCGCCGCGAAGCAGATGGCGCGATCATCACGCAATTTGATATGGGTGCATGTGAAGCAACGGGTCTACTCAAGATGGATTTCTTGGGTCTACGTAACCTCTCTGTTCTCGATGATGCGCTTTTGAATATCAAAGAGAATCAAGGAATCGACATTGTTCTGGAAGATTTGCCACTTGCCGATCAGAAAACCTTCGAACTCCTCTCTCGCGGAGATACGCTCGGAGTCTTTCAGCTCGACGGTGGACCTATGCGAGCACTTCTTCGCTCAATGGCACCCGATTCATTTGCAGATATCTCCGCTGTAATTGCGCTCTATCGTCCTGGACCTATGGGCGAGAATGCTCACAATAACTATGCCGATCGTAAGAATGGTCGCAAACCAGTTGAACCGATCCACCCTGAACTCTCTACCGTGCTCAACGATATTTTGGGTGATACGTACGGCTTAATTGTCTATCAAGAACAAGTTATGGCGATCGCCCAGAAAGTCGCTGGCTTCACATTAGGCCGTGCAGATTTGCTACGTAAGGCGATGGGTAAGAAAAATAAAGATATTCTCGATAAGGAATACATCCCATTTGAAGCAGGTATGAAGTCAAATGGTTTCTCCGAAGCAGCAATCAAAAGATTATGGGAAGTCCTTATCCCATTCTCCGATTATGCATTTAACAGAGCTCACTCAGCGGGCTATGGCGTTGTCTCGTTCTGGACTGCCTATCTGAAGGCCAATTACCCAACCGAGTACATGGCAGCGCTCTTAACTTCTGTGCGAGATGATAAAGATAAATCAGCGCTTTATCTCTCAGAGTGCAGACGAATGGGAATCAAAGTACTTCCTCCTGATGTTAACGAGTCGAACTCTGAATACACACCACGTGGACGAGATATTCGTTTCGGACTCGCGGCAATTCGAAATGTTGGAGAAGGTGTTGTAGCTTCAATCAAAGCATCCCGCGACACCAAAGGCGCATTCACATCTTTCGGTGATTTCCTAGCGAAAGTTGATGCTCAAGTCTGCAATAAGAAGACGATTGAATCATTGATTAAGGGCGGAGCCTTTGATTCGCTCAAACATCCTCGTAAGGGATTAATGACCATCCATCTTGAAGCAATCGATTCTGTGATTGAGACAAAGCGTGCAGAAGCTATTGGCCAGTTCGATTTATTCGGTGGAGAAAACGTCACAGATATCGCTGGCCTGGATATCGAAATCCCTGATACCGAATGGGATAAGTCAACGCTCCTTTCATTTGAAAGAGAGATGCTGGGACTCTATGTTTCAGATCATCCACTTCTTGGAGTCGAACACGTTTTGCGTTCCCATACAGATATGTCTATTAGTGCTCTGCTAGATGATGCAATGTCAGATGGCGTTATAACAATCGGCGGATTGATTACTGGAGTACAGCGCAAAGTCTCGCGCCAAGGTGCTTCGTGGGCAGTGGTTAATATCGAAGATCTTGAAGGTTCAATTGAAGCGCTCTTTTTCTCGAACACTTACAATCAATATTCGCTCTCACTGACCGAGGATAGAGTTGTTGTAATCCGTGGGCGCTTCTCTCGCAGTGATGAGCAGGTGAGGTTTACTGCCCTTGAGATGACAATGCCGGATATCACTGGCGGTCCAACAGGTCCATTGCTTATCTCGCTTCCGGCATCGCAAGTAACTCCACCAATTGTTGAACGAATGAAGGAGATTCTTCGCTCACATCCTGGAAAGCGCGAGGTGCATTTGCACGTTGTTGACCAGGAGAAATCTACGACTCTCAAAGTTGATGCCCTCGTCACTTCATCACCAAGTTTGAGTGCAGATCTCAAGGCCATTTTGGGCCCTGAGTGCATGATTCGTAGCTAAATAGCTTTACTAAATCACGTCGCCTCAGGCGCGTAAGTCAAAGTAGAATTCACCTATGTTGCGTCGCGTTGATTTACGGGGGAGAGAGCTCTCCAAGGCTCAGTACCAAGCTGAGCTCCCTCGTGCAACCCTTGATGTCGCAGAAGCGATGGTTGCCATCGAACCTATTTTGCAACGCGTTCGAACTGGACAAGAATCTGATTTATTGGATTTAGCAGAAGAGTTCGATGGTATTCGCCCCAACTCAATTCGCGTTCCGCAAGAGGCTCTTGATGAGGCTCTTTCTCAATTAGATCCTTCGGTACGTGCTGCACTCGAACTATCGGCATCTCGAATCCGAAAGGTACACTCTTCGCAGATTCGCAATCAATCAACAGTCACTGTTGTCGATGGTGGAACCGTGGATGAGAAATGGATTCCGGTTGATCGCGTTGGTCTCTACGTACCAGGCGGACGCGCTGTTTACCCAAGCTCGGTCCTCATGAATGTTATCCCTGCCCAAATTGCACAGGTACCCAGCATTGCGGTGGCTTCTCCGCCACAGAAAGAATTCGGCGGTCTTCCGCACCCAACAATCCTTGCCGCCTGCGCTCTCCTTGGAGTTACTGAGGTCTATGCAATCGGGGGAGCGCAAGCAATCGCTCTCTTTGCATATGGAATGAATGGAGTAGCCGAGCGCTGTGACCTCGTTACAGGTCCAGGAAACATTTATGTTGCTGCCGCTAAACGTGCATTACGCGGAATCATCGCGATTGATTCAGAGGCGGGTCCGACAGAGATTGCAATTTTGGCAGATTCATCTGCAGTAGCTGCAGATGTTGCGGCAGATCTCATTAGCCAAGCAGAGCACGATGTTATTGCAGCAGCGGTACTCGTGACAGATTCTCCAGAGCTTATCGTTGCTGTAGAGGCTGAATTAGAAAATCGAGTTACCAAGACAAAACACTCAGATCGAATTCGCACTGCATTAACTGGAAAACAGTCTGCGGCGGTGCTCGTATCATCGATTGCACAAGGTCTCGATCTGGTTAACGCTTATGCAGCAGAACATTTGGAAATTCAGACTAGAAATTCTCGCAAAGATAGTCAGTCAATCCGCAATGCAGGTGCGGTATTTATCGGACGTTTCTCCCCAGTGTCATTGGGTGATTACTCGGCTGGCTCTAACCACGTGCTTCCAACTGGCGGATGCGCCTGTCACAGCAGCGGCCTTTCTGTGCAGACTTTCTTACGTGGACTTCATTTCATTGAATACGACGAGAGTTCATTTAAGGACATTGCCCAAACAGTTGTAACTCTTGCCAATGCAGAAGATCTGCCAGCACATGGCGAAGCAATGACTTCGCGCTTTGAAACGCCATCTAAGTTGGAAAAATCATGAGCCAGTGGCCAGAGTGGTTACCACTAGCAGATCGCTTAAGCGCCCTCTCGCCATATGGCGCGCCACAGGTGCCGGCTGAAGCGACCCTCAATACCAATGAGAACCCATATTCACTCTCACCTGAGCTATCAAAAGCGATAGCAGCACGCATCCAGGATTGCGCCAAGCATCTCAACCGATACCCGGATAGAGATGCCACTGAACTCAGATCAGGCCTTGCTACTTTCATCAATTCACAATCAGCGACTAGTTTTGATGTAAACAGTATTTGGGCAGCCAATGGAAGCAACGAGATTATCCAATCTCTATTTCTTGCCTTCGGTAAATCAGGGGCAATTGGCTTTACACCCTCTTATTCAATGCATCCTTTGATCGCGCAAGTTGTAGATTGCAAATGGCGAAATGGTTCGCGTCGTGCAGACTTTTCACTGGACATTTCGGTTGCTAAGCGAGAGATTCTTGAATTCTCGCCATCTTTAACTTTCATCACAACACCCAATAACCCGACTGGTAGCTCAGTCACAATCGCTGAGATTCTAGAACTTGCAGAGATAGTCCCAGGCTTGTTGGTTGTCGATGAGGCCTACGCCGAGTTCTCAGATGAAAAATCAGCTGTCACCTTAATTGCAGCTAATCCAAAGATTGTCGTGATTCGCACCATGAGTAAGGCGTTCTCATTTGCAGGTGCCAGAGTTGGATATCTTGTTGCAGATCCTGCGGTCATCAAAGCTTTGTTCTTAGTACGCCTTCCGTATCACTTGAGCGCGCTGACTCAAGCTGCCGCTGAAGTCGCGTTGGAACACCAGGAAGAACTCCTAGCCAATGTCAATCGTTTGATATCGGCGCGTGAAGATCTCCGAATTGCTTTAGAGGGATTTGGCTTAACTGTTACTCCCAGCAAAGCGAACTTCCTACTCTTCTCAGGATTTGATATTCCTGCGCCAGAGCTATGGCAAAAGCTTCTAGATAAAGGTGTTCTTATTCGAGATGTGGGATTATCAGGTTACTTAAGAGTGACAGTCGGCAGCGATGCGGATAATGCTCTCTTCATTCAAGCTCTCAAGAGTGCAATTGGTTAGTCTAGCTACAGGAAAATAGAGGAAAAATGATGAGAAGTGCTCGAGTCGAACGAACAACCAAAGAGTCCAGCGTATTAGTTGAACTTAATCTCGATGGAAACGGTGAGATTGCAGTTGATACTGGCGTTCCATTCTTTGATCACATGATGTCCCAACTTGGCAAGCACTCTGGATTTAACTTAACAATCAAAACCACCGGAGATGTTGATGTTGACTCTCATCACACCGTTGAAGATACCTCACTCGCTTTTGGTCAAGCTCTGCGTGAGGCGCTGGGTGATAAGGCCGGCATTCGTCGATTCGGAGATGCCATGGTTCCACTCGATGAAGTCCTTGTTCAAGCTGCGGTTGATCTTTCAGGACGCCCATATCTAGTTCACCGCCAACCAGAGATTGTCGAGCTCATTGGAACATTCGATACAACACTGGGTCGCCATATTTGGGAATCCATTGTGGCGGAAGCACGTATTGCACTTCATGTTCGCGTCCTTGAGGGAAGAAATGCACACCACGTCTTTGAAGCACAATTTAAGGCAGTTGCACGCGCCCTACGTGACGCGGTTGCCTTGGATTCACGTGTCTCAGGAATTCCGTCAACAAAGGGCACTCTTTAATTCGCTCGCTTAAATTCTTTTGATCTTTCTTTTCACTCGTCTGGGGAGCTGTACACATGATTGCAATTCTTGATTACGGATCAGGTAATTTGCGTTCAGCTCACCGAGCTTTCGAGCGCAGCGGTGAAGAAGTTATGGTTACATCCGATTTTAAGGTTGCACTTGAAGCAGAAGGCCTCGTAGTTCCCGGTGTGGGTGCATTTGCTGCTTGCATGCAAGGATTACGTGCGGTTCGTGGCGACGAACTCGTAAGGCAACGTGTAGCCCTTAACCGTCCCACACTTGGAATATGTGTCGGAATGCAGATTCTCTTCTCTCGCGGTGTTGAGCATGGAGATCATGCAGGAGTAGGTATTTGGGATGCACCAGTCGAAAAACTTGAAGCAAAAGTTCTGCCTCATATGGGGTGGAACACAGTGAAGCCCCATAGCGAGAGCAAGATCTTCAAGGGAATCGAATCTGAATCCTTTTATTTTGTTCATAGTTATGCGGTCAGCGAAAGTGTTGGAAAGATAGAAAGTTTCACAGATTACGAAGGTCGGTTCATTGCAGCAATCGAAGATGGGCCGATGACTGCCACACAATTTCATCCTGAAAAATCCGGCGATGCAGGTCTGCATCTAATTAAGAATTGGGTTGCGACTCTATGAATGCTAATCAATCGAACTATTTAGAACTTCTGCCTGCCGTTGATGTCAAAGATGGCCGAGCTGTTCGACTTGTTCAGGGAGAGCTCAGTGCTCAAACTTCATATGGCTCTCCGCTTGATGCTGCAATGGATTTTCAAACATCAGGTGCCGAATGGATCCATTTAGTCGACCTTGATGCCGCTTTTGGTATTGGTGAGAACAGTGCACTTCTCGCCGATGTAGTTGGGCGCCTCGATATTAAAGTAGAGCTCTCAGGAGGAATCAGAGACGATGAATCTTTAAGGCGCGCCTTAGCCACTGGCTGCACGCGCGTGAACTTAGGAACAGCTGCTCTCGAAAATCCTGAATGGACATCACGCGTCATCGCTGAATTTGGCGATCGCATTGCTGTCGGTCTAGATGTTCGCGGACATATTTTGGCAGCGCGTGGTTGGACAGAAGAAGGTGGCGATCTCTTTGAAACAATTGAAAGATTAGAGCGAGATGGATGCGCTCGGTATGTGGTTACAGATGTCACCAAAGATGGAACTCTGAAAGGCCCAAATCTAGAACTACTCAAAGAAGTCTGTGCCGCCACCAAGAAACCGGTTGTTGCAAGTGGCGGCATTTCATCACTTGAGGATATCCGTGCCCTCGCAGCAATGCGATCAATGGGTGTAGAAGGTGCGATTGTTGGTAAAGCGCTCTATGCCGGAGCATTTACATTGGAGCAAGCTCTGGAGATTACCAAGAAGTGACTCTCTCAATTCGAATCATTCCTTGCCTGGATGTAACTGATGGCAGAGTTGTTAAGGGAATCAACTTCACGAATCTAGTTGATGCTGGCGACCCCGTTGAGATGGCATCGCTCTATAACGCAGAGGGCGCAGATGAGCTAACTTTTCTAGACATCTCAGCAAGTGTTGTGGGTCGCGAGACAACTCTCGATGTTGTGCGACGTACTGCAGAGCAGGTCTTTATTCCACTCACGGTCGGTGGAGGTATTCGAAGCGTTGAAGATGTAGATCGTTTACTTCGCGCTGGTGCAGATAAAATTTCTATTAACACCGCGGCTATTGCTCGACCCCAACTCATCGCAGAGATTGCCGATCGCTTCGGATCTCAAGTTCTAGTTCTCTCAGTTGATGCACGTCGAGCAAATACTGATTCTGGTTTTGAAGTAACGACCCATGGCGGACGCGAGAGTGCGGGATTGGACGCTCTGAAATGGGTAGAGGATGCATGTGCTCTTGGAGTTGGCGAGATTCTCCTTAATTCAATGGATGCAGATGGAACTCGAGCGGGCTATGACATAGGGATGATTTCTGCAGTTCGTGCTGTCGCTAAAGTTCCGCTCATCGCCAGTGGTGGGGCCGGAAGCGCTGAAGATTTTGCGGCAGCGCTGGAGGCAGGAGCCGATGCGCTCTTAGCTGCGAGCGTCTTTCACTTCGGCGTTCATAGAATCGGAGATATTAAGGATTATCTCAATTCTCAGGGCTATCCAGTGCGCATGGCACATCGACTCTAAGGCAGAATAGTCACATGAGCACACTCTCGGCAGAGATTTCAGCCCTTCTCAAAGAGGGCGATGAACTCATTCCTGCGATCGCGCAGGATGTAAAGAGTGGTGAAGTTTTAATGCTCGCCTATATGAATAGAGAATCTATAGCTTTAACCATCGAAACCGGCCGTGCAACATACTGGTCACGTAGTAGAGGCGAACTCTGGGAGAAGGGCGCGACCTCTGGTCATACCCAGAAGGTGATTTCAATGGCTCTTGATTGCGATGGGGATGCGTTAATTCTCCAGGTAGAACAAACCGGCGCAGCTTGCCACACCGGAGATCAAAGTTGTTTTCATAATCCAATATACGGCGGAAAGTAATGGCCAATCAAGAGATGCGGATTGAAGAATTCCGTGAATATGCAAAAGATAACAACGTTATTCCCGTATATCGCAAGCTCTTAGCTGATGGTGAGACACCCCTTGGACTATATAAAAAGTTAGCAAAGAATAATCCCGGAACATTTCTCCTTGAATCTGCCGAACATGGGGGAACGTGGTCACGATACTCGTTTATCGGAGTCCATAGCCAAACAACTTTGACAGAACATAATGGTCAAGCACATTGGATAGGTACACCTCCAGTTGGAGTGCCCGAAGGTATGGATCCGCTACGAGCCCTTAAGGAATCTGTTGCGCATTTAAAGAGCCCGGTAATTCAGGGCTTGCCGCCATTAACTGGTGGATTAGTTGGATATATGGGTTACGACTCAGTTCGTCGTCTGGAGAATCTTCCAGAGTTAGCAATGGATGATTTAGCTCTTCCTGAGATTGCCTTTATCCTGACAAGTGACTTGGCTGTCATGGATCATTCCAATTCAACAATTACTCTGATTGCCAATGCAATTAATTGGGATGGATCCAATGAACGTATTGATGAAGCATTTTTCGATTCACAGACACGACTAGATCGTATGGTTGGAGATCTCCAAACAAGCATCCCGGGTGATATCTGTGAAATCCCTACATTTACTCAACCTCAATTCACTCGCAATATGACTTCTGATGAATTTTGCGCGAAGGTTGAAATAGCTAAGGAAGAAATTAGAGCTGGAGAAGCCTTTCAAATAGTGATCTCTCAACGCTTTGCCACCCCGTGCAGCGCTGATGCCCTTGATGTCTATCGAGCTTTGAGATTAAGCAACCCAAGCCCATATATGTACCTCTTTAGATTTGAAAGTGGTTTTGACGTAGTTGGATCAAGTCCTGAGGCGCTTGTGAAAGTTAAGGGGCGCGAAGTCATGGTTCACCCCATTGCGGGAACAAGGCGTCGTTCGGATTCTCATGAAGAAGATAATCGTTTAGGTGAAGAGCTTCTGGCTGATCCTAAAGAGAGAGCTGAACATTTAATGCTCGTTGATTTGGGACGTAACGATGTAGGCAGAATATCTACACCAGGTTCTGTCGAAGTAATTGACTTTATGCATATCGAGAGATATTCACACGTTATGCATATTGTTTCAACTGTTATCGGAGAACTTGCCAGCGATGCTAAACCAATCGATGCACTCTTCTCGGTCTTTCCTGCTGGCACATTATCGGGAGCTCCAAAACCCCGTGCTATGGAGATTATTGAACGACTCGAACCTACTCGCCGTGGCCTCTATGGAGGAGCAATTGGATATTTCGACTTCACCGGAAATATTGATACATGTATCGCGATTCGTACTGCTCTCATAAATAATGGAACCGCATATGTTCAAGCTGGTGCAGGAGTGGTTGCAGATTCTGATCCAGAGTCCGAGAATCAAGAAACTTTGAATAAAGCCGCGGCGGTTCTATCGGCAATTAATTCTGCAAATCAGATCACCTCAGCACAGACCCTGCGCAGCAGAGAGAAGAGTAAGTGATGTGGAAAATTAGTTTTTGGATGATTACGATTGCAGCTGCAGCAATCATCATCAGTGGCAGATTGCGTTTGGCAAAGCGTTATGAGCGCGAAAGCAAATCAATTAAGGATGTCACGTCGTGGAGATCACTCGACCTTGGGGTAGATCCGACGGATGAAGAGAAAGATCCGAAATGAGTGTTCTCGATTCGATTATCGAAGGCGTTCGTGAAGATCTAGCTGCCCGTCGCCTACCACTTGCGCAGATTCAAGAGCGACTTACGCAAGCGGCACCAGTTATTGATGCTCATCTCCCTTTATTGGCATCTCCAATGAACATTATTGCTGAAGTAAAGCGGGCCTCACCAAGTAAAGGTGCGCTTGCAGAAATTGCAAGTCCACTGGATTTAGCGCGCAGATATGAAGATGCTGGTGCTGCTGTGATTAGTGTTCTGACCGAACGTCGCCGATTTTCTGGTTCTCTGGAAGATTTAGAAGCTGTTCGTGCTGGAGTGTCTATTCCGCTATTGCGCAAAGATTTTATGGTCGATGAATACCAGTTCTATGAGGCACGAGCCGCAGGTGCAGATGTGATTCTCTTAATCGTGGCGGCTCTTTCAAAGAATCAGCTACGTGATTACTACGATCTCGCCACCGAATTAGGAATGGCTGCCCTCGTTGAGGTACATACTCACCAAGAGGTAGAGGATGCACTCGAGATAAATCCGCGAATCATCGGCGTCAATGCCCGTAATCTCAAGACCCTAGAGATAGATCTCGCAGCTTTCACCGAGCTGATTCCAGAGATTCCGGAGGCGATAATTCGAGTTGCTGAATCTGGAATCTCAGAGCGCAGTGAGGTTGAAATAGCCCAATCTGCGGGTGCTCGAGCTATCTTGGTAGGTGAAACTTTGGTCCGTTCAGGTGATCCCAAGGCAAAAATCGACGCGCTCTTGGGTACTAGTCGAGGGTAGGCTCTCCCTATGTTTGATAAGAGCTCAGAGATAATCGGCCACTTCGGTCAGTATGGCGGCCGCTTTGTACCCGAAGCTTTAATCGGTGCGCTCGAAGAGTTAGAAGCTGCACATAACGCGGCAATCAACGACCCAGAATTTCAGGCAGAGCTCGCAGAGCTCCATCGCACATATACCGGGCGTCCCTCAATCCTGACAGAGGCTAAACGTTTTGCAGAGCATGCTGGGGGTGCGCGCATTTTCCTTAAGCGCGAAGATCTCAACCACACAGGTAGCCACAAAATCAATAACGTTTTAGGCCAAGCACTTCTTACAAAGAAGATGGGCAAGAAAAGAATTATCGCTGAGACTGGTGCGGGTCAGCATGGTGTTGCATCTGCAACAGCGGCAGCTCTTATGGGGCTGGATTGCGTTGTTTACATGGGCGAAGAAGACACTCGTCGCCAAGCCCTCAATGTTGCAAAGATGAAGATGCTTGGTGCTCAGGTTGTGCCTGTTACATCAGGATCACGCACATTAAAAGATGCAATCAATGAAGCGATGCGTGATTGGGTAACCAATGTTGCCGATACTCACTACCTTCTTGGAACAGTTGCAGGTCCACACCCATTCCCAACTATGGTTCGAGACTTCCACAAAATAATTGGTGAAGAAGCGCGTGAACAGATGCTTGCTCAAGTCGGCCGCCTTCCTGATGCTGTATTGGCATGTGTCGGTGGCGGATCCAATGCAATCGGAATATTCCATCGCTTTATTTCAGATGCCAACGTACGCCTTATCGGACTTGAAGCAGGTGGCGACGGTGTCGAAACTGGACGTCACGCTGCGACAATTACGGGAGGTTCACCAGGAGTGCTGCACGGAACGCGCTCTTACGTTTTGCAAGATGCCAATGGTCAGACCGTTGAATCGCATTCAATTTCAGCCGGACTTGATTATCCAGGTGTCGGACCAGAGCACGCATATTTACACGACATAGGTCGCGCTGAGTATCGTGCAATCACCGATAAAGAAGCGATGGATGCCTTCTCTCTTCTCTGCAAGACAGAAGGAATCATTCCTGCGATTGAGACAGCACACGCCCTCGCTGGTGCAATAAAAATTGGAAAAGAACTTGGTCCTGATGCAGTTCTCTTGCTCAATCTCTCTGGTCGTGGTGATAAAGATGTTCATACCGCAGCCGGGTATTTCGGAATCCCTTTAGATTAGGTCGATCTCAGTGACAACTCCGCTAGAAGCGATGTTTGAACGTGTCCGCGCTGAAAAACGCTCGGCACTCATTGCCTATATACCTGCAGGTTTTCCCACTATTGCAGATTGCCATCGCGTAATCGATGCATTTATTGCTGGGGGAGTAGACGCCATTGAAATTGGATTCCCATATAGCGATCCCGTAATGGATGGTCCTACTATCCAAGCCGCTGCAGTTATTGCACTTGATAACGGTGTTAAATCTGCCGATGTAATGTCGGCTCTAAAGAAAGCTACAGATGCAGGAATCCCATCTGTTGTGATGACGTATTGGAACCCTGTCGAGAAATATGGCGTTGATTCTTTTGCAGATGCAATTGCATCTAACGGCGGATCAGGCGTAATTCATCCTGACATTACGATTGAAGAATCTGCCGGATGGTTGCAAGCCGCATCTAATGCTGAAATTAATCCAATCTATGTTGTTGCACCAAGCACTAGTGATGAAAGACTTGCCAAAGTTACCGCTGGCTGTGGTGGATTTGTTTATGCAGCGAGCATTATGGGAGTCACTGGAGCTCGAGAATCTGTCTCCAGTGGAGCCGAGGCGCTTGTTACGCGAATTCGTGCAGTCACCGATTTGCCGGTAGCTGTCGGCCTCGGAGTATCTACTCGCGAACAGGCGAAAGATCTAGCTCGCTATGCCGATGGCATCATCGTGGGTTCAGCATTTGTGAAGGCGATTCTCGATGCACCCTCGATTGAGGCAGGATTAGCGGCAGTCACAGAACTTGCACAGGAGCTCGCCCTAGGAGTGCGCGGGCAATAAGGCTTAGCAGAAGCTATATTTAGCCCACTCAAGGTTTCGCTAATTGCTCAATATTTGATTAAGAAGAATAGTTAAGGGAATAGGTAGAGAAATGTCCGCAAAGAAGAAAGATGCCAAGAAATCACAAGACAATGTGACTCGCAATATTGTTATTGGCACAGTCGCATTTGTTCTTATCTTTGTAGGAGGCGGAATCGCTCTCTCCAAGCAGACTGAGTCAAAGATCTCACAAGCAATCCCTTCATCAGTTGACGAGAGCAATGGATATGGCATTACCTTCAATAAGGGGTTAGCCGGAGTTCCAAAGATTGATATCTATGAAGATTTCCAATGCCCTTTCTGTAAGCAATTCGAGAGTGCGAATCTTAAGTACATCGAATCACTCATTACCGAGAAGAAAGCAGAAGTCACTTATCACCTTCTATCCTTCGTAGGTCCTGAATCTGTAGTCGCGGCTAATGCGGCTGCATGCGCGGCAGATGAGAATCAATTCCTCTCATTCCACGGAACCATGTATGCCAATCAGCCTGCAAATGAGAATTCTGGTGAGTGGAGCAAGGAGAGAGTTCTTGCGATCGGCGAAGCTGCTGGAATTTCATCGCAATCATTTATCGAGTGCGTGGGTAGCGATAAGTATGTAGGGTGGGTCCAAAAGGTTGCAGTCGCAGCAAATGAAGCGAAAATTCAATCAACACCAACAGTGCTGATTAATGGCAAAGACCTTAAGGACACTGCAAATATCTACGACCCAAATCAGTTTAGAAAAGCTGTCGAGGGATAGGTGTTTCGTTCTGCAATCCCAACACCATCCTTTTCAGTCATTGAGGTTGGACCACTTTCGATCCATGCATATGCACTCTGCATCATCGCAGGGGTTGCAATTGCAATCTGGTTGGGTAATCGCAGGTTTATAAAGGCATTCCCGCAAGCAAGCGGCATCGTCTCTGATGTTGCGATTATCGCCGTACCTTCTGGCGTAATCGGAGGTCGTATTTACCATGTCATCTCTTCACCCGATCAATACTTCGGTAAAGGTGGGCAACCTCTTGATGCGCTAAAGATTTGGCAAGGCGGACTTGGCATCTGGGGCGCGATTTCACTCGGTGCCGTAGGTGCATTAATTGCCTATCGTCAACTCGCTCGTACCCGAGAACTGCCGCAGTTTCGCTATTTTCTCGATGCACTTGCTCCTGGCATTCTCTTCGCGCAAGCAATTGGGCGATGGGGTAATTGGTTCAACGGCGAACTCTATGGTCGCCCAACAGATCTTCCTTGGGCGCTAGAGATTCCGCGAAACCTGCGATCAGTTGAGTATCGGGATTTCGAAACATTTCACCCGACCTTTCTCTACGAATCTCTCTGGTGTTTACTGCTTGGACTCATTCTGATCAAGTTTTCCTCTCGTCTTCGAGGTGGGCAAATCTTCTCGCTCTACATTCTGGGCTATTGCGCGGGTCGTCTGGTCTTCGAAGCCCTTCGCATAGACGAGGCAAGCCTTATCTTTGGAGTACGTATCAACATCTTTGTTTCGATAGCAGTAGGCGCACTGGCTGCTCTTGCCTTCCAGCGTTTTTCAAAGCAATCGCGGTAAGCTTCCAAAATGGCTTTAGAGGATGTCTACCGCAGAAACCTAGAACACCGTGCTCACCGAGCAGGTTGGCTTCGCGCTGCAGTTCTTGGAATCAACGACGGTCTTGTCTCAACAGCATCCCTCATGGTCGGCGTTGCAACAGCGAGTGCCTCATTTGATAATGCTTCCTCCATCATTATCTCGACGGGCGTTGCAGGAATAGCAGCGGGAGCTCTCTCCATGGCTGTCGGCGAATATATTTCAGTGAGCTCACAAACCGATATTGAAAATTCAGATCGACTACTAGAGATTGAACATCTGGCAATTGATCCCGATGGCGAACTTGAAGAGTTGGTTGAGATTTATAAAGGCAGAGGGTTGGACGAATCCTTAGCTCGCCAAGTTGCACAAACTTTGACAGCCAATGATGCACTCGCCGCCCATCTCCGTGATGAGTTGGGCCATCACCCACATAGCAAAGCTCGTCCTGTGCAAGCGGCGATTGCATCTGCCTTAGCATTTACAGTTGGCGGCTTGATTCCATTTATTGGGGCGCTCGTTGTGTCAGGTACAGGTACCTCCTCGACAATTGCGGTCGCGATAGTCGGTTTCACACTCGTAGGCCTAATAGGTGCAGGTGCGGCGGGAGCGAAGACCGCAGGATCTCGCCTGCTTGTGCCAACGCTTCGAGTGCTTATCGGTGGCAGTATCGCTATGGCTGTAACGGCCGGAATAGGTCAGATTTTTCACACCACGCTTGCCTAAAATGTGGGTCAAAGTAGGCCCAAATGTGAGCTAACGTAAGCCAATAACTCGCCTATTCGGGTGGCTATCCCCGCTCTTCCCTTGCTACTCTTTCCTATACGAAAAGGGCCACCGTTGTCCCTCTCGAGTAACCGCGCAGAATCACTTTTGGCGGCCTCTTCCATCTTCAGGTCAGGACAACGCATATGTCACTCCCATCTTCATATCCCAAGGCACAGGGCCTCTACGATCCTGCGCAAGAACATGATGCATGCGGTGTTGCCATGGTTGCTACCCTCAACAAAATTGCAACGCATGAGATTGTTGAGAAGGCGCTCACTGCTCTTCGCAACTTAGAGCATCGCGGTGCATCTGGCGCAGAACCAGATAGCGGTGACGGTGCAGGAATTCTTATTCGAGTTCCTGATGCATTTTTGCGAGCGGTCACAGATTTTGAACTACCGGCTGAGGGTTCATATGCAACAGGTATCGCATTTATCGCCGCTGGAAAGGATTTCACTTCTGAGATTGCACAGCTAGCTGAAGAAGAAGGACTCAACGTTTTAGGTTGGCGCAATCTGCCAATCAATCCATCGTCTCTAGGAAAAACTGCAATCTCTGTTATGCCAGATTTTCGTCAAGTTTTTCTGGCTGGCAAAAACGGCGAGAGCGGTATTGCGCTAGATCGTAAAGCTTTCTGTCTGCGCAAACGAGCAGAGCATTCATTAGAACTCTATTTTCCATCCCTTTCATCGCAGACAATTGTCTACAAGGGAATGTTAACTACAGGTCAGCTGGAGGATTTCTTTCCTGACCTCAGTGATGAACGAGTGGTCTCACCACTAGCGCTTGTGCACTCTCGTTTTTCCACAAATACTTTTCCATCTTGGCCACTTGCTCACCCATATAGATTTATTGCCCACAACGGAGAAATCAATACCGTTAAGGGAAATCGCAATTGGATGCGTGCTCGAGAATCTCTCCTAAAGAGTGATCTATTTGGCGAGGATCTTGAACGTATCTTCCCAATTGTTGAAATGTCTGGCTCAGATTCCGCTTCATTTGATGAAGTACTTGAACTTTTATATCTCGGTGGTCGCTCATTGCCTCATGCAGTGTTGATGATGATTCCGGAAGCTTGGGAGAACCACGCGACGATGCCACAGAATCGTCGTGACTTCTACGCCTTCCATGCTTCCATGATGGAGCCATGGGATGGTCCTGCTTGCGTGACATTTACCGATGGTCATCAGGTAGGCGCAGTCCTTGATCGCAACGGATTGCGACCATCCCGTTATTGGGTAACAGATAGCGGAATTGTGGTTTTAGCTTCTGAAGTTGGTGTTCTAGATTTCCCAGCAGAGAAGATCGTTCGCAAGGGTCGCTTACAACCAGGAAAGATGTTCCTTGTTGATATCGAATCTGGACGAATCATTGAAGATGGCGAGATCAAGGATTCTCTCGCTGATGCGGCGCCGTATGGTCAGTGGTTGCGCGAGGGAATGGTCAAGCTCTCTGAACTGCCACCACGCGAGCACATTATTTATCCACACAAATCTGTAGTGCGTCGCCAAAAGGCATTTGGCTATACCGAAGAAGAACTCAAGATCATCGTTGCGCCAATGGCGAAAGGTGGGGGAGAAGCTTTAGGTTCGATGGGAAGCGATACCCCGTTAGCGGCGCTCTCCAATAAGCCACGATTACTCTTTGATTACTTCACACAATTATTTGCGCAAGTAACAAACCCGCCTCTCGATGCCATTCGCGAAGAACTTGTTACAAGCTTGGGTGGCTCTATTGGTCCTGAATACAACCTTCTCGATCCTGGTCCAGAATCTTGTCGACAGATTTCTTTAGCATTTCCGGTAATCGATAATGATGAACTTGCCAAAATCATTAACGTTAATGCTGATGATGAGTATCCAGAACTCGCTAGCTATGTTGTCCGCGGCCTCTTTCCTGTCAATGGTGACGGCAACACTCTTCGCAACCGACTAGAAGAGATTAAAAAAGAAGTTTCCCAAGCAATCGTCGATGGCGCTCACGTCATTGTTCTCTCAGATCGTGATGGCGATGCTGAAGATTGCCCAATTCCTTCACTTCTACTTACTGCAACAGTTCATCACCACTTGATTCGCGAGAAGACTCGTACACAGGTAGGTCTTGTTGTAGAAGCTGGCGATGTCCGAGAGGTTCACCACGTTGCACTCCTTATTGGCTATGGAGCAGCAGCCGTTAATCCTTACCTTGTTATGGAATCTGCCGAAGATTTAGTTCGTCAAGGCGCAATCAGCGGAATCACTCCTGAGAAAGCTGTTCGCAACATAATCAAAGCTCTTGGTAAGGGTGTTCTCAAGGTCATGTCGAAGATGGGTATCTCAACGATATCTTCATACACCGGAGCTCAAGTTTTTGAAGCAATCGGATTAGCTCAGGATGTCGTTGATGAGTTCTTCGTGGGTACAACTTCACGTCTTGGGGGAGTCAGCCTTGATGTCATTGCAGAAGAGACAATCAAGCGTCACTTCTTGGCATATCCGCCAGGGGGCGAAATTCCTGGAGCAAAGAAACTTGCTGTCGGTGGTGAATACCAGTGGCGTCGCGATGGCGAGCCACACCTTTTCAATCCTGAGACAGTCTTTGCGCTACAGCATTCAACCCGCACTAAGCGTTATGACATCTTTAAGCGTTACACAACCCTGATTAATGATCAGAGTAAGAATCTCATGACGCTGCGCGGGCTATTTGCCTTTAAAGAGCGCACGCCAATCTCAATTGATGAGGTCGAGCCAGTCTCAGAGATCGTCAAGCGTTTCTCAACTGGCGCTATGTCATACGGTTCAGTCTCGCAAGAAGTACATGAGACTCTGGCAATTGCAATGAATCGCTTAGGTGCTAAATCAAATACCGGTGAAGGCGGTGAAGATGCATCTCGATTTATCACGATGGAAAATGGTGACTCAAAGCGTTCTGCCATTAAGCAGGTTGCATCTGGCCGCTTTGGCGTCACAAGTAACTATCTAGTCAATGCTGATGATATTCAGATTAAAATTGCACAAGGTGCAAAGCCTGGAGAAGGTGGGCAGCTTCCAGGCAATAAGGTCTATCCGTGGATCGCTAAAGCTCGATTCTCTACCCCTGGCGTAGGTTTGATTTCACCACCGCCACATCACGATATCTACTCCATTGAAGATCTCGCGCAACTCATTCACGATCTTAAGAACGCCAATAAGAATGCTCGCGTTCACGTCAAGCTCGTTGCAGAAGTTGGAGTCGGAACAGTTGCTGCAGGTGTCTCTAAGGCACATGCTGATGTTGTTCTTATCTCAGGCCACGATGGCGGAACTGGTGCATCTCCATTGACTTCTCTTAAGCATGCCGGTGCTCCATGGGAGCTAGGTCTTGCAGAGACTCAGCAAACGCTACTTCTTAATGGTTTACGTGATCGCATTGTGGTCCAAGCAGATGGTCAGTTAAAGACTGGTCGCGATGTTGTCATCGCAGCACTCTTGGGCGCTGAAGAATACGGATTTGCGACCGCTCCTCTAGTGGTTTCAGGTTGCATCATGATGCGCGTCTGTCATCTGGATACATGCCCTGTAGGAGTTGCAACGCAGAACCCAGATCTTCGTAAGCGTTTCACTGGAAAGCCTGAATTCGTAGAGACATTCTTCGAATACATTGCAGAGGAAGTTCGTGAGATTCTGGCATCTCTTGGATTCCGTAGTATCCAAGAGGCCATTGGTCACGTTGAATATCTTGAGACTAAGGCTGCGATCGAACACTGGAAGGCGAGCGGATTAGATTTATCTCCACTCTTAACTCGCCCGGATGTCCCTTCTGCACTTCATCGCACCACGGTGCAAGATCATGGCTTAGCTGCCGCACTTGATAACACGTTGATTGAACTCTCTGCTGCAGCACTTGAAAAGAGTGAAGCAGTACGAATCAATCTTCCTGTCCGTAACGTCAACCGAACAGTTGGCACAATGTTGGGTGCTGAGATTACTCGTCGCTATGGTGAAGTAGGTCTTCCAAAGGGAACAATCGATATCACCTTGCACGGTTCAGCTGGACAATCTCTTGCTGCATTTACCCCTGCGGGTATGGCGATCCGTCTTTATGGTGATTCGAATGACTACGTTGGTAAGGGTATCTCTGGCGGTCGCGTAATTGTCCGTCCTGATGAAAAAGCTACTTTCGCATCAGAAGAGAATGTCATCGCAGGAAATGTCATCGGTTACGGTGCAACGTCAGGCGAGATTTATATTCGCGGTCTTGTTGGTGAGAGATTCTGCGTACGAAACTCCGGCGCCACTGCTGTGGTTGAAGGTGTTGGTGACCATGCCCTTGAGTACATGACCGGCGGCACGGTTGTAATCCTTGGTGCAACAGGTCGCAACATTGCAGCAGGTATGTCTGGCGGTCGCGCATTTGTTCTCGATCTCGATAGCGCTGCGGTCAATGGCGAAATGGTCGATGTTCTAGCAGTACCAAGTGACCAGCGCGAGATTCTCAAATTGATAGTCTCTGATTTCCATGTGGAGACAGGTTCTAACGTTGCAGCAGATTTACTTGCGACATGGGAAACATCGGTATCTCGATTCTCAATGATTATGCCGCGTGATTACGCTCGCGTTCTCGCTGCGATTGAGCGTGCTACTAAAGATGGTTTACCAATTGATCAATATGTAATGGAGGTAGCAGCAAATGGGTGATCCAAAAGGATTTATGACTACACCGCGCGAGACTCCAAAACGTCGCCCAGTTGATGTGCGAATCCAAGATTGGCGCGAAGTGTACGAACCACAGAGTTTCGAACATCTTCAAAAGCAAGCTGGACGATGCATGGATTGCGGCATTCCTTTCTGTCATAACGGATGCCCACTAGGTAACCTCATTCCTGAATGGAATGATTTGATGTGGCGCGGATACAAATCTGATGCACTCGACCGACTTCATGCCACAAATAATTTCCCAGAGTTCACAGGTCGTCTCTGCCCAGCACCTTGCGAGACAGCATGTGTTGTTGCAATTAATCAGGATGCTGTAACAATCAAGCAGGTAGAACTCCGCACCATCGAGGAGGCATTTGGTTTTGGCGCCGTAAAGCCAATGGCTCCAGAGCGCCTGACAGGTAAGACTGTTGCAGTTATTGGTTCTGGTCCTGCAGGTCTGGCGGCAGCTCAACAACTTACTCGCGCTGGTCACACGGTCGCTGTCTACGAGAGAGCCGACAAAATCGGTGGACTACTTCGCTACGGAATTCCAGAATTTAAAATGGAGAAGAACATTCTTGATCGTCGCCTCTCACAGATGGAGCAAGAAGGAACTCGCTTTCGCCCTGGTGTAAATGTTGGCGTTGAAATTACCGGATCAGCTTTACGTGCACGCTATGACGCCGTTGTTCTTGCTATCGGTGCAACACAGTGGCGTGACTTGCCTATCAAGGGACGCGAACTCAAGGGCATTTATCAAGCTATGGAATTCTTGCCATGGGGGAATAAGCAGGCGCTCGGTGAAGTAGAAGTTCCAGAGATTAATGTTGCGGGTAAGCATGTCGTGATACTTGGTGGGGGAGATACCGGAGCAGATTGCCTGGGAACATCTGTGCGCCAAGGTGCTGCCAGTGTTACTCAACTTGAAATTATGCCTCGCCCAACTGAGGAACGTCCCTCTGCTCAACCATGGCCAACATATCCAATGATCTACCGGGTATCGAGTGCGCATGAAGAGTTAGATAACCGAATTTTTGCGGTGAGCACTGAAGAATTCTTGGGCGATGGCGCAGGCAATCTACGTGCTTTGCGTATCGTCGAAACAGAGTTCAAAGATGGAAAGTTTGTAAGCATTCCTGGTTCAGAGCGCGAGCTTCCAGCTGACTTTGCTTTCCTTGCGATGGGCTTTACTGGTCCTGAGAAGACAGTGCTCATTGATCAACTTGAAGTCAAGCTCGATGATCGTGGAAATATCGCTCGCGATGGCTCATTCCAAACGAGTGAAGAAGGCGTCTTTGTTGCAGGAGATGCGGGACGTGGACAATCTCTGATTGTCTGGGCTATTGCTGAAGGGCGTGCCGCAGCTGCAGCTGTTGATACGTATCTCATGGGAGAAACGCAGTTGCCTTCTCCTATCGAGCCAACTACACGACAACTACTTGTATAAATTTATAGAAATAAAATAGGAAATAGTAAATACTTTTTACGTAATCAACTTCGTAAAATGAGTTTCACTACTTCGTCGTAGCTTCACCAATAGATAAGGTTGCCTCATGCGCAGAGCGAAGATTGTATGCACGATGGGTCCAGCAGTTGAATCCCCAGAGAAAGTTCGCCAGCTTATTGAAGCGGGAATGAATATGGCTAGGCTCAATCTCTCTCATGGTTCTTATGAGGAACACCAAGCTCGTCTAGACCTTGTTCGCAAAAGCGCCCTTGATGCAGGTAAAGCTGTCGCTATTCTCGTTGACTTGCAAGGACCAAAGATTCGCCTGGCCCGTTTTGAAAATGGCCCACATGATCTAAAGCGTGGCGATATTTTCACAATCACCACAGATGAGATTGCCGGAACAAAAGAACGCGTTGGCACTACATATAAGGGTCTGCCAGGTGATTGCAAGCCGGGCGATCGAATTCTTATTGATGACGGAAAAGTCACAGTTGAAGTTATTGAGGTTAAAGGAAATGACGTCGTAACAAAATGCATCGAACCGGGAGCTGTCAGCAATAATAAAGGAATCAATCTTCCTGGCGTCGCTGTTTCTGTCCCTGCGATGTCTGAGAAAGATGGCGATGATTTGCGTTGGGGCTTACGCGCAGGAGCAGATTTTATTGCGCTCTCATTCGTGCGAAATGCTGCCGACATTAAAGATGTCCATGCAATCATGGATGAGGTCGGTATCCATATTCCGGTTATTGCGAAAATTGAAAAGCCACAGGCTGTAGATAATCTCGAAGAAATCGTCAATGCCTTTGATGGCATTATGGTGGCCCGTGGAGATCTCGGTGTTGAAATGCCGATTGAAGATGTACCAATGGTTCAAAAGCGTTGCATCGAGCTAGCGCGTGATGCTGCAAAGCCCGTTATCGTGGCGACTCAAATGCTGGATTCAATGATTTCAAATTCGCGTCCAACGAGAGCAGAGGCAACAGATTGCGCGAATGCAGTTCTTGATGGCGCAGACGCACTAATGCTCTCTGGGGAGACATCCGTTGGAGAGTTCGCAATTGAGACTGTCCAAACAATGGCGCGAATTATTGAGCGCACAGAAGAACAGGGACTTGATCGCATTCGCCCACTCACTCACGCTCCTCGCACTAAAGGTGGCGCAGTCACTAAAGCGGCAGCTGAAGTAGGAGATATCCTTGGCGCTAAATATCTTGTGACATTTTCACAATCGGGAGATTCTGCTCGACGTATCTCTCGTTTACGCTCACGAATCCCAATTCTTGGAATCACACCTGAAGTTGGAACTTATAACCGTCTCGCCCTCTCGTGGGGAATCGAGCCAGTAGTAGTGCCAATGGTTAAGCACACTGACGATATGGTTTTGCAGGCGGATAAACTCCTTATCGATTCAAAGCGTGCAGAGATTGGCGAGATGGTGATGATTATCGCCGGTGCGCCTCCAGGGATTCCAGGCTCAACTAATGCAATGCGCGTCCATAGAGTTGGCGATGCGGTCAACGGCGTAGTTCCTGCCTACAAGTAACCCTCGTTCTCTAATTAACTTCTCTTCAGGTAGGATGAAGGCACGCCTCGGTACTCCAACGGTAGAGAGGGCAGTCTCAAACACTGCATAGTGTCGGTTCGAATCCGACTCGGGGCACATGTCAGAAGATTCATCACCACTAGAGCCGACTCAACTGCCGACTCAAGTGGCGACTCACGAATCTAGTCAGGAATCAGTGAAGAAGCCTGTCCGAATTCTCGTCGCCGAAGATGAGGCGCTTATCCGTATGGATCTCATTGAGATGCTAGGGGAAGCGGGATATACAGTCTGCGCTGAAGCCACTAATGGCCAAGAGGCAATCGATCTAGCTATCGAACACCGCCCCGATCTCTGCATCCTAGATGTGAAGATGCCAGTTCTTGATGGAATTTCTGCTGCGCAAGCAATCATTGATATCGCACCAGTGTTAATGCTCACCGCCTTTAGCCAACGAGAACTTATTGAGCGAGCTCGCGATGCGGGGGTTATGGCATATGTCGTCAAGCCATTTACTATCGGCGATCTTGTGCCGGCAATCGAGATTGCGGTCAGTCGCCATACGCAGATGACCTCACTCGCAGCAGAGGTAGCTGATTTGCACGAGAGGCTAGAGACTCGAAAGCTCATCGATAGAGCTAAGGGCATTTTGATGGCTGCTCTCAATCTCACCGAACCGCAGGCCTTCTCGTGGATTCAAAGAGCGGCGATGGATCGAAGATTAACGATGAAAGAGGTCGCGGCAGCGGTAGTTAACCCTGATGCGGTCCCTCACTAGCCTTTCTCACGCCTAAATACCTCAAAATTCCTCTTGGAGGGTCTTTCCTCTCTATCAAGAAGAGGGCTAAACTCACCCCCAGACCAGACCTGGACTCCAATCGGGGTCTTTGGGGTCTACCATCGAAAGGGAAAACATGCAGAAGTTTAATAAAGCAGCGCTCGTCGCTGTTGCTGCTACAGCTGCACTTGTTCTTACAAGTTGCAGCAGCAGTGATTCAGGAGGACCGCTAAAGATCGGTTCACTCCTTCCAGAGACAGGTAGCCTTGCATTCCTCGGCCCACCTGAGTTTGCAGGCGTTGATCTAGCTGTTGCTGAGATCAATGAGGCAGGCGGAGTTCTCGGAGAGAACATCGAGCACATTCGTGGTGATTCAGGCGATACAAGCTCTGATATCGCACAGCAGACAACCGATGCACACATTGCAGCCGGAGTCAGCGCAATTGTTGGTGCAGCGTCATCAGGTGTTTCTTTCACAGTAATCGACAAGATTGCAAGTGCAGGAATCGTTCACTTCTCACCTGCTAACACATCACCAGACTTCACAAACTATGCGGACGAAGGATTCTACTTCCGTACCGCTCCATCAGATACTTTCCAGGGCGCAGTCTTGGGTCAGTTGATGGCAAAGGAAGGCGCTAAGAACGTCGTAATCCTTAACCTTGATGATGCATACGGTAACGGTCTTGCTAAGTACGCAATGGCTGCATTCACCGGTACAACAACAAACATCGTTTACAACCCACAGGCTGCTGAGTTCTCAGCTGATGTTGCTAAGGCAAAGGCTGCAAAGCCAGATGCAATCGCAATCATCGGTTTTGATGAGACTGCAAAGATCTTCACAGAACTTATCAAGCAGGGTATCGGACCAGATAAGGTCAAGACATACCTCGTGGATGGAAACCTCTCAAGCGGTGCTTACAAGGATCTACCTGCAGGAATCATGAAGGGCGTTAAGGCGACTCTTCCTGGTGTCTTCGCAGATGATGCTTTCCAGAAGCGCCTACTTGCAGTAGATCCAGCACTTACTGACTTCTCATACTCAGCTGAGTCATACGATGCAGTAATCCTTATCGCACTTGCTGCAGAGCAGGGTGGAGCTACAGATGGTGCAACCATCCGTGACAACCTCGTCTCTGTTTCAAAGGGTGGCACAAAGTGCACAACCTTTGCTGAGTGCAAGGCTCTCATCGCTGACGGTACAGACATCGATTACGATGGCGTATCTGGCCCAGTTGAATTTGCGGATAATGGAGATCCTTCATTCGCAACAATGGGTATCTATGAGTACACAGCTAACGACAAGTACGTGGCACTACCAGCAGAGTTCATCTCTGGTGATGTCCCAGCTGCTGAGTAATTAGCAAAGAGTAAGTAAAAGGCCCGCCGAGAAATCGGCGGGCCTTTTCTTATTCTCAATTACTTATGATTTGGCAAGAGTTCCGAGATAGAGCTCAATAACCTTAGGATCTGTCGAAAGTGATTTTCCGGTTCCTTCATAGGCATTGGTTCCTTGATCAAGTACATAACCACGATCAACAATCTGCAAGCAGCGACGAGCATTCTGCTCAACCATGATGACCGTTACGCCAATCTTGTTAATTTCACGTACGCGGACAAAGACTTCATCCTGCAAAGCAGGGGAGAGGCCCGCACTTGGCTCATCGAGTAGAAGTACCGATGGGTTCATCATGAGCGCGCGGCCCATCGCAACCATCTGACGCTCTCCACCTGAAAGTGAACCGGCACGCTGTTTGCGACGGGTGCCCAAGGTTGGAAAGAGATTGGTTACAAAATCAAAGCGCTCAGAGAATAGTTCTGGCGATTGGAATGCGCCCATCTGAAGGTTCTCTTCGATGGTCAGAGATGGGAAAACATTGTTGCTCTGTGGAACAAAACCAATTCCACGCTCTACTAATTGGTCTGCGCGCATATTGGTAATTTCATCACCTTTAAGCTTTACAGATCCTTCTCTAATCTTTACTAGACCAAAGAGCGCCTTGAGGAGAGTGGATTTTCCGGCACCGTTAGGACCGATGATTCCAACAAGCTCACCTTGGTTGGCGTAGAGATTACAACCGTTGAGAATATTAATACCAGGTAGATAGCCAGCAACTAAATCGCGGGCATCTACGAGAGCGTTATCTTTATTGGTGCTCATTTATTAAGCGCCTTCCTTCTCTGAAAGATCTGAATCGTGGTGTGCACCGAGATATGCCTCGATAACCTGCTGGTTGCCCATAACAGATGCTGGAGTTCCTTCTGCAATTATTTCGCCTTGTGCCATAACGATGACCCAATCGCTAATCTCGTGAACCATATCCATATCGTGCTCAACGAAGAGAACAGTCTTTCCTTGCGTCCGTAGCTCTTTAATGTGCTCGAGAAGGGATTGCTTGAGGGCAGGGTTGACGCCAGCCATCGGCTCATCGAGCATCACCATCTCTGGTTCAACCATCAGAGCGCGGGCCATTTCAAGGAGCTTGCGCTGTCCACCCGATAGAGCGGCTGCAAAATCATCTTGCTTCTCGAGTAACTTGAAGTTCTTTAGGATAGATGTCGCCTTAGCGCGAATCTCTGCTTCCTGTGCACGCCAGATCCAAGGAAAGACTGATTTAAGCACTGACTCGCCTTTTTGGCCACGGGCCCCAAGGGCCATATTCTCGAGAACGGTTAAGCGATATAAAGCCTTGGTGAGCTGAAATGTTCGCACCATTCCTAGACGGGCAACCTTATGTGGAGGAATTCCATTGAGAGGCAATCCATTAAAACTCCATGTGCCTGAATTTGGAGCGTCGTATCCTGTGAGCAAGTTAAAGAAGGTTGTCTTACCTGCACCGTTAGGACCAATGAGCGCTGTGATAGATCCTCGTTGAATCTCAAGGTGATCTACATTTACCGCAGTTAATCCGCCGAATTGACGGGTAATTTTATCTGCGATCAAGATTGGATCTGGCTTAGCTGATCCAGGTTGCATTGGGGTAGTGGCAGCGAAGCTGGCACCCTCATCATTACGCTTTTGCATCAAGGGCCAACTCCTTCTTATCTCCGAAGATTCCTTGCGGTCTAAAAATCATGAGGAGCATAAGCCCGATTCCCATCAACATAAATCTAATTTGGCCAACCTGGTTGACTCCAATGAGCCAATCAGGGATGAGGTTATTGGTGACAGCTTGACGAAGAACTTGTTCGATAAAGACGATCAAGAACCAGAAGATCATCGCACCGACGATAGGGGAGAAGACTCGAGCCGCTCCACCCAGAATCAAGACTGTATAGGCGAAGAAGGTAAGCGCAGTACCGTAGTTATCAGGCTGAACTGACTGGCGTGATAAGGCGTAGACAAATCCACCGATAGAGCCGATAACGCCACCGATAATAAGAGATTGCATCTTATAAAGGTAAACATTCTTTCCGAGAGATCTCACTGCATCTTCATCTTCGCGGATAGCGCGCATCAAGCGACCCCAAGGAGAATTAACCATGAGCCACATGACGAAGATAATGATTGCAACGAGTGCCCATCCCGTGATGACTACCCATAAATCGTTGGCGTTGAAGCGAAGAATTGGAGTCTCAAGACCTTCTTTAAATGGGTTGAGATCAAAGAAATCTTTTCCAAACTTTCCGGTTATTCCATCAGAGCCGCCGAGCCATTCGTTGAAGGTGGCAGAGCGGGCGATTTGGCGAATAATTTCAGCAGCTGCAATCGTGACGATAGCCAAATAATCTGCGCGCAAGCGCAAAGTAGGCACACCAAGAAGAAGTGCGAAGAGAATTGAGTTTCCGATACCGATTAAGAAAGCTACCCAGAGCGGAAGCCCAAAGGAGATGACAGGTACCGCAACGCTGTAGGCGCCAATAGCTAAGAATCCCGCCTGACCAAAGTTAAGCAGACCTGTATAACCAAAGTGCATATTGAGGCCGATTGCTGCTAGAGCAAAGATGATCGTATTGACGCCGATAGTTGCGCCCAGGGTCTGCTGAATAATAAATAGAAAATCCATTTATCCGATCCTCTCTTTTCTGCCCAATATTCCTTGGGGGCGAACCACCAAAATAAGGATGAGCACGATGAGTGCGCCGACGTATTTAAGTTCCGTAGGAATAAAGAGCGTTGAAAGTTGAACAAAGAGCCCGATGATGAGTGATCCGACTAGGGCTCCGTTTGCTGTGCCTAAGCCTCCGAGAGTGACAGCTGCGAAGATGAGCAACAACATATCTTGGCCCATCAAGAAGCTCACACCTTGATTAATCGTGACGATAACGCCGGCATAGCCCGCAAGAGCAGCGCCAAGAACCCAAACTGCCAAAATTACCTTCTGAACGTCGATACCAGAGGCTGATGCGAGTGCTGGATTATCTGCAACAGCGCGGCTGGCCTTACCCATACGGGTACGGAGCAACCAAAGCGTGGCCAGAATGATGAAGATTATTCCGAAGATCGTTGTCAATATTGATTTCGGAGTGATGTTGACTGGGCCGAGCTCCAGACCCGCTTGGCCAGCATATTGTGGAAGCTGACGAGTATCTCCACCAAAGATGAAGAGGAAGAAGTAGCGAAGGAAGATTGCAAATCCAATTGAGACCACGAGCATTGCGATGAGTCCGGTTCCACGTCTACGAAGTGGTTTCCAGAGGTACTTATCTTGCAGATAGCCCGCGATAAATGCGCTCAGCACCACTGCAAGTGGGGCGGCAAGGAGAACAGGTAAATTAACGATTGCGCTCAGGTAGTAGGTGAGTAGACCCGCAAAGGTAAGAATCTCTCCATGTGCAAAGTTTGTTAACCCTGTTGTACCAAAGATGAGGTTCAAACCAAGTGCTGCCAGACCAATAATGAGGCCAAGGATGATGCCATCTACCGTTAACTGTGCTGATCGAACGAGCAGTGATGCTTGTTCGACACCAGGACCGATTGGAAAGAGCATGCGCAGGTCTACCCCGAGCATAAAGACATTTGCCTTGATCGTTACCTTTGTTGGGTCGGTGAGAGCCTGACCCTCTGGAAGGTCGTCCTCATTAATTGTGACAGCAAAAGTTCCCTTTGTTGCGATGGGAACTTCCCATGCTCCATCAGCTCCGGTCTTTACCTCTGCGGTGAAACCAGCGGGACCAGCGACAGAGATTCTGATGCCAGATAGAGCGGCGCCATCTTTATCGGTAAGGATTCCGTAGAGCTTGGTTGGAGTCTCTGCAGCGCTTGCGGAAGAGGAGAGAGCAACTGAAGAAGTAGCTGCAACTAATGAGAGCAGCAATAGAGATGCATAACGAAGTGTGCGAACTCCGAGAATTCGCCCGCTAGCTCTCTCTCTTGATCTCGCTTTACTGTCAGACAGATAAGACAAGGTGAACTCCCATTCCATGACGCTCGTGAGATCTACCTCTTTATTGGGGCCCAGACAGCATCCCCTGAAGTTAACTCAAGGCGCAACCTTAACGAAGGGGTTATCTTTGAGCAAGGATGAGGCAGGTAATCCTTGCGGTGCAGCTTCTCTCGCCAGCCTCATTTGTAATGATGACCTCGTATGAGCAGAGGGTCTTTCCGAGTGATATGGCGGTGGCGACAGCGGTCACAAAACCGCTCTTTGCAGATTTGTGGTGGGTGGCATTGATATCAACACCAACAATCATGCGATCTGGCCCGGCATGAAGGGCGGTACCAATCGAACCCAGTGATTCGGCTAAGACAACATTTGCTCCACCGTGGAGAAGGCCGAATGGTTGAGTATTTCCCTCGACTGGCATTTGTGCAACGAGACGTTGAGGCGTTGCCTCTAGTATCTCAATTCCCATTTTCTGATCAAGGAGTCCTACTCCACGTTCGCGAAGAATCTTCAGATAATCAGGTTCCGTCATAGTTGAAGAGTTTATACCTAGGATGACCCTTATGAGATGTGCCAGATGAGATATTCCAGATGAGATATTCCAGATGAGTTCAACGAAGAAGCTTCTGCTCATCGATGGCCACTCAATGGCCTATCGAGCTTTCTTTGCACTTCCGGCTGAGAATTTCACAACGGCCCTAGGGCAGCACACCAATGCAATCTACGGTTTTGCCACAATGATTATCTCCCTCATTAAAGAGGAGAAGCCAACTCATATCGCGGTTGCCTTTGACGTCTCACGTAAGACCTTTAGGTCTGAGATCTTTCCAGAGTACAAAGCCAACCGCGCCTCAACACCTGACGAATTTCGATCGCAGATGTCTTATCTCCACGAACTGATAGATAGTTGTGGGATTCAACGTTTTCAATTAGAGGGTTACGAAGCAGACGATTTGATTGCAACCATCTCCAAGCGTGCCGAAAATGAAGATTTCGATGTTCTCATCTGTACAGGAGACCGAGATAGTTTTCAGTTAGTAAATGAGAAGACAACAGTTCTTTATCCAAAGCGCGGTGTCAGTGAGATGGCGCGCATGACTCCAGATGCCGTATCTGAGAAGTATGGGATGACGCCAGAGCAGTATCCAGATTTTGCTGCCTTGCGCGGAGACCCAAGCGATAACTTGCCATCTATTCCTGGAGTAGGTGAGAAGACAGCGGCTAAATGGATTGTCGAATACGGATCACTGAAAGATCTGCTTGCTCAAGTAGATCAAGTAGGCGGCAAAGTCGGGCAATCGTTGCGAGATAACATCGATAATGTTATTCGCAATCGCGAGCTGACCCAGTTGCTTCATGACGCGCCTTTTGCTTTCGATATTTCAAGTATGCAATGGAACGGAGTCTCTCTCGCAGAGCTCGAGCCGCTACTTGAAAAGCTCGAATTCAAAACCCTGAAAGAGCGCTTCCGGGCCATCGCATCTGCCGCAAGCGAAGTTGCAGCGGCAGAAAAGCAAAAAGCTGGTGTCGCACTTGGTAGCACACAGGGAGATCTTTTCGGGGCTCCAGTTAAAGCTACTGCGATAACAGCTAAAAAACTCTCTGAGAAATTAGTTACCCACACTGGGATTATTTCATTGGCCTATCAATTAAGTGGCGATTCACTGGATGAAAAAATTACTTCATATGCGGTTGCCCTTGATTCATCCGAGATCTATTTTGTCGATGAAAGTGAGATGGGTGATTGGGCGCGCAATTCTGAAATAGGCAAGATTGCATACGATGCCAAATCACTTTCTCGAATAAACGGATTGACTGGGGTCGTCTTCGATATTGACCTCGCGTCCTACCTTCTCAATCCAGGAGCAAGAGCTACTTCAATCTCAGATATCGCAGATAAATGGGGATTTGCACTCGATCTTTCTTCTCCAGAAAACCTATTGGCTTCGCAAGCGGCGGGTCAGTTTGAGATGATGAAGAATCTTGAAGCTGACCTTAAATCGCGTAACTTGCTTGATTTGCTTCTTAAACTAGAACAACCAGTTGCAGAACTTCTTGCGATTATGGAAAATCGTGGAGTAGCCGTTGATGTAAAGGAATTGCAGAGACTTCTTGCACTGTTCGAAGCAGAAGTCGCCGAAGAAACAAGCGCGGCTCACAAAGCTGTGGGCCATGAATTTAATGTTGCTTCGCCGAAGCAACTACAGGTAGTTTTATTTGAAGAACTTGGACTTCCGAAGACAAAGAAAATCAAGACTGGATTTACTACAGATGCTGATGCACTTAATTGGCTCTTTGAGAAGACTTCACATCCTGTCTTAGCTTCGCTCTTGCGTATTCGTGAAGTCAAGAAGCTTGCAACAACAATTGATGGATTAATTGCCGAGATTGCATCTGACGGTCGCATTCACACCCACTTTGCACAGACTGTGGCAGCGACGGGGCGTCTCTCATCAGTTGCTCCTAATTTGCAGAATATCCCTGTGCGAACTGAAGATGGAAGAAAGATTCGTGCAACCTTTATTGCAGGTGTCGGGTATGACGCCCTATTGACAGCTGATTACAGCCAAATCGAAATGCGCATCATGGCTCACTTATCGCATGATGCAAATTTGATTAAAGCCTTTGAGTCCGGTGAAGATCTTCACGCTTCTATTGCGGGAGAAGTATTCGGAGTAGAGCCTGGTGCAGTCGATCCGGAGATGCGTCGTCAGATTAAAGCGATGTCATATGGTCTTGCCTATGGATTGAGTTCTTATGGCCTTGCCGCACAACTGGATTTAACGCCACCTGCTGCTCAAGATTTAATGGATAGATATTTCGAACGCTTTGGTGGTATCCGCGATTATCTAAAGACGGTTGTTGAGGAGGCTCGCAAAGTTGGATATACCGAGACAATCATGGGGCGTCGTAGATATTTACCTGATCTGCTCAGCGACAATAGACAACGAAGAGAGGTGGCAGAGAGAATGGCTCTTAATGCCCCTATCCAAGGTTCAGCAGCCGACATCATTAAGTTAGCGATGCTCAATGTTCAGAAAGCTCTGATTGAGAAGCAACTTAAATCGCGGCTTCTTCTGCAAGTTCATGATGAGTTGATTCTGGAGATCATCTCGTCAGAGGAGAAAGTTGTCACAGAAATCGTTCGAGAAGAGATGGCTAAGGCTTTTCCTTTGCGCGCTCCGCTGAATGTCGGAATCGGAATCGGCAAGAACTGGAATATCGCCGCTCACTGATGTGTTGGTGAGTTATCTTTCATTGCGGCTAAATCTTCTTCGTCAGTAGGCAGATTATTAGCATCAGCCAATCTGGCTCTACCAATGTTGAGAACAAAAAGACCAAATCCGATACATATGGTGGTAATACCAAGTGCGATGTGTGGAGAGAAAGTTTCAGATATTGCACCGCCAGATGCAGATCCAATTGCCATCAAAACACCTTCGATTGTCCAGAGCCAACCCATCATTCCGGTCGGTGATCCTTGTGGACGGACAGCTTCCATGACTTCCCAATAGAAAACCTGAATTGCACCACCCGCTAAACCAAGAAATGCGCCGACGATTACCATCGACCATCCTGGATAGGTAAATGCAAGGGGAAGTGAAATTACAAACCAAGCGATATAGGTTTTCCGCAAAGCGCCGAGTGGAGTTGTTCGTTTCGAGACCAAGCCACCAAGTAGTCCACCAACAATGTTCGCTATACCTAGCGCAGCAAAGATCCACGCGGTGCGATGAGGAACATCTTCAAGGGTTGCATATGCAGGAACTGCAACATTGAAAACTCCCCATCCGAAGCCAATAAAACATCCTTCGATAATCAAAAGCTGGAGAGGTTTATGGCGCCACATTGCGACTTTAACTTCTGGTTTTTCCTCTGGTTGCCACTGTCGTGCAATTTTAGTTGTGGCAAGAGAACCACCGCCTATTGCCATCAATGCAGCAGCGACAATTAGTGCACTCTCTGAAAAGACGGAGACAGCTAGTGATGTCACAATCACTGGACCGATTACTGTTGCAGCACTCATTGCTGCGGTATCTACAGCGTATGCAGTTCGGAGCCAATCATCGGAGACAACTTCACGCCACAATGGACGTACCGAGAGATTGATTGGGGGAGCGGTCAGTCCCATAATTAGAGAGAAAAGAAGGAGCAAGTTTTTATCTGTCGCGTTATTGAGAACCAGTAGCATGATTGAGTAAGCAGGAACTTGAATTCGCAGCGGCCAAAGCATTCCGTACTTATCGATAACCATTCCGCGAATCCCAGCGGTAGCAGCACCTGCTGCCGCATTTATGCCAACAGCAAGACCAGCTATTGCAACCGAATCTAGTTCGCTCTCAACCTTGAAGAAGATTCCAAGACCGACCATTCCGTATGCAATACGAGCGGGAAATGAAGTGATAACGAGAAGCCAGGCATTGGGGAAGGCGAACAACTGCCTGTATCTATTCATAAGTATCTCTCCATCAGGCCCTCATCGTACGCCCGAGCAACGGGTAACTACCCCAGATATGAGCGTGAGATATGGGGGATTTGCCCCGCTTCACAGTCGGGCCGTAATCTTGCCCCCTGCAAACATCTATCAATATTTGTAAGCAGAACGTCCTATCCCTACTACTTTCTATCCCTACGGAGCATCTTGACTACACAAATTGCAATTAATGACATTGGATCAGCTGCAGATTTCTTAGCAGCCATCGAAGGCACAATCCGAAATTTTTCAGACGGCGATCTCGTTATCGGTACCGTTGTACAGATTGACCGCGAAGAAGTTCTTCTTGATGTCGGTTATAAGACAGAAGGCGTAATCCCTTCTCGTGAACTCTCAATCCGCCACGATGCAGATCCAAATGACATTGTTAAGGTCGGCGATAAAGTCGAAGCTCTCGTTCTTCAGAAAGAAGATAAAGAAGGTCGCCTAATCCTCTCTAAGAAGCGTGCTCAATACGAGCGTGCCTGGGGAGAGATTGAAGGCAAGAAGGAGCGCGACGAGGTCGTAGTCGGCACCGTTATTGAAGTTGTTAAGGGCGGTCTCATTGTAGATATCGGTCTACGTGGATTCCTTCCAGCATCACTTGTTGAAATGCGTCGCGTACGCGATCTCACACCGTATATCGGTAAGCAGGTTGAAGCGCGCATTATCGAACTTGATAAGAACCGTAACAACGTTGTTCTTTCACGTCGTGCATTCCTTGAGCAGACTCAGTCACAATCACGCACAGAGTTCCTGAACCAGCTACAAAAGGGTCAAGTTCGCTCAGGTGTGGTTTCATCGATTGTTAACTTCGGTGCATTCGTTGATCTAGGTGGCGTAGACGGACTCGTTCACGTTTCAGAGCTTTCTTGGAAGCACATTGATCATCCAGCAGAGGTCGTCGAGGTTGGAGATGAAGTTACTGTTGAAGTTCTTGAAGTTGATTTCGAGCGTGAGCGTGTTTCACTCTCACTCAAGGCGACACAAGAAGATCCATGGCAAGCATTTGCTCGCACACATACAATCAATCAGGTTGTTCCAGGCGTGGTTACTAAGCTTGTTCCATTCGGAGCATTCATCCGAGTTCACGAAGGAATCGAAGGACTTGTTCACATCTCAGAGCTCGCAGAGCGCCACGTTGAGATTCCAGAGCAGGTTGTTGCTGTAGATGATGAGCTCTTCGTCAAGATTATCGATATCGATCTAGAGCGCCGCCGCATCTCACTTTCATTGAAGCAAGCTAATGAAGGACAAGATGTTGAGGTTGAAGCATTCGATCCGACACAGTACGGAATGTCTGCTCGTTACGATGCAGATGGAAACTTCATCTATCCAGAAGGTTTCGATCCTGATTCACAAGAGTGGAAGCCAGGCTATGAAACTCAGCGCGAAGAGTGGGAGCGTCAGTACGCTGAAGCTCAGACTCGCTTCCTCGCACATAAGAAGCAGAAGGCAGAAGCACAAGCTGCAGAAGCAGCTGTAATTCCAGCCGAATAGATATCGTTCGCTAAAAATCCCCTGCAGGATGCGATGTGCTCCTTAACATCGCTCTTCCTGCAGGGGATTTTTTTCTCCGTAGATGGGTGTAGGTGGGTAAGGTATTGCCATGTTAATCGTGGGGCTTACGGGTGGAATCGGCGCGGGAAAGAGCACCGTGGCAAATATGTTTTCCCAGCTGGGGGCCTTAACAATTGATGCCGATCAATTGGCACGTCAAGCAATTGAAAAAGGATCTCCAGGATTTAATGAAGTCGTTTCGGCCTTCGGTCAAGAAATTCTTGATGATGGCGAGATTGATCGTCAGAGATTAGGCACGATAGTTTTTAAGGATGCGGCTAAGCGAAAGCAACTTGAGGCAATTGTTCATCCGCGAGTCCAGGAAGCTCTTGCCAACAAAATCAAGAGCCTAAGCCCGGGCGACATTTTGATCTATGAAATTCCATTACTCGTTGAGACGGGTGCTGCTAAGAAATTTGACTATGTCATCACCGTTGAATCTGATATTGAAAATCGACTCGACCGACTATTTGAACGAGGCCTCGAGGAAGATGAGGCGCAACGACGCATCGATGCCCAAGCATCGCAATCTGAGCGCGAGGCGGTTGCCGACTTTGTGATTGTCAATGATGGCGAACGAGCTGATTTATTCGGGGAAGTCGCCAAGCTCTGGGAAGGCGAACTACAACCGCGCTTAGTACAGTAGGCCAATGCGCCCAATCTCTGAAGTTCAGCGAAAGGTAGCGCCTTTTCAAGTAATCAGTGATTACGTTCCCGCAGGAGATCAGCCTGCTGCAATTGCTGAGATAACAAAAAGAATTAACGCTGGCGAGAAAGATGTCGTCTTGCTAGGAGCTACCGGTACCGGAAAATCTGCGACCACGGCTTGGTTGATTGAGAAGTTACAACGCCCGACCTTGGTGCTGGCTCCGAACAAAACGCTAGCGGCGCAGCTGGCCAACGAGTTCCGCGAGTTACTCCCAAATAATGCCGTTGAATACTTTGTCTCATATTACGACTACTACCAACCCGAAGCATACGTACCTCAAACGGATACCTTTATTGAGAAAGATTCCAGCGTTAATGATGAGGTCGAACGGCTACGCCACTCGGCTACAAACTCTCTTCTCACCAGACGTGATGTGATTGTCGTCGCGACCGTTTCTTGCATCTATGGCCTTGGTACTCCTCAGGAGTACATAGATCGGATGATTCACCTCAAAGTTGGTGATGAGATTGAGCGCAACGTCCTACTGCGCCGATTCGTTGATGTTCAGTACAAACGAAATGATGTCGCCTTCGAGCGCGGAACATTTCGAGTTCGCGGAGATACTGTCGAAATCATTCCGATGTATGAAGAGCTAGCTATCAGAATCGAAATGTTCGGTGATGAGATTGAGAAGATTATGACTCTCAATCCACTCACGGGTGAAATTGTCCGAGATGAAGAAGAGATGTATATCTTCCCTGCTACCCACTATGCCGCCGGCCCCGAAACTATGAAGCGGGCGATGAGCGATATTCAAGATGAACTTCAGATTCAGCTCAATACATTTACTAAGCAGGGCAAATTACTAGAAGAACAACGTCTGCGGATGAGAACCACATTTGATCTTGAGATGATGGAACAACTTGGATTCTGCTCTGGCATTGAAAACTACTCACGTCATCTCGATGGCCGCGAACCTGGGTCGGCTCCTAATTGCCTCTTAGATTATTTCCCAGAAGATTTTCTCTGTGTGATAGATGAGAGCCACGTTACTGTTCCGCAGATTGGAGCTATGTACGAGGGGGATGCCTCACGTAAACGCACTCTGGTCGAACATGGTTTTCGTTTACCCAGCGCCCTTGATAATCGACCACTCAAGTGGCCAGAGTTTCAAGAGCGTGTTGGGCAAACGGTCTATCTCTCTGCAACTCCCGGAAAATATGAGATGGCACAAGTTAATGGCGATGTCGTCGAACAAGTCATCCGGCCAACAGGATTGATTGATCCGAAGATTGTCATTAAACCAATCAAAGGCCAGATTGATGATTTGCTAGAAGAGATCAATATTCGTGCAGAGCGCAATGAACGCGTTCTCGTGACGACGCTAACAAAGAAAATGTCAGAGGACCTTACTGATTACCTTCAAGAGCGTGGCGTCCGAGTCCGTTATTTGCACTCCGAGGTAGATACGCTTCGACGAGTTGAGCTTCTACGCGAACTGCGTTCTGGCGATTACGACGTTCTCATCGGTATCAATCTCTTGCGCGAAGGTCTCGATCTTCCAGAGGTCTCATTGGTCGCGATTCTTGATGCCGACAAAGAAGGTTTCCTGCGGTCAGCTACCTCACTGATTCAAACTATCGGTCGCGCGGCGCGAAATGTTTCTGGAGAAGTGCATATGTATGCAGATAACATCACCGCTTCGATGGAGAAGGCTATTGATGAGACCAATCGACGACGCGCAAAGCAAGTTGCCTACAATCTAGAGCGTGGGGTGGACCCACAACCGTTACGCAAGAAAATTGCTGACATCACCGATTTGATAGCGCGCGAAAATGAAGATACCGAGCAACTTATTGCTGGTATCAAGGGCGCAAAGACAGGCCTTCCATTTGTTGAGCGCGGTAAGGGCTCCATGGCACGTCAAGAACTCGCTGCGTTGATAAGCTCGCTCACTGAACAGATGCGGGGAGCCGCAGATGAGCTCCAATTCGAACTTGCAGGGCGCCTGCGCGATGAGATTAAAGAATTAAAGCGAGAACTTAGATCAATGGATGAGGCGGGACATTAAAGTGAGTATCGACAAGTTAGTTATACGCGGTGCTCGCGAGCATAACCTGAAGGATGTCTCACTCGAGCTCCCGCGCGATGCACTCATTGTTTTCACGGGTCTCTCTGGTTCAGGCAAGTCATCACTCGCCTTTGACACTATTTTTGCCGAAGGTCAGCGCCGTTATGTCGAGTCACTTTCAGCCTATGCACGTCAGTTCTTGGGTCAGATGGATAAGCCAGATGTGGATTTCATCGAAGGTCTCTCACCGGCGGTCTCTATCGACCAAAAATCAACAAATAGAAATCCGCGTTCAACTGTGGGAACGATTACGGAAGTCTATGACTATCTTCGTCTTCTCTACGCTCGCGCTGGTCGTCCCCATTGCCCAAGTTGCGGCAAGGCTGTATCGCGCCAATCACCGCAACAAATTGTTGATCAGATTCTCACCATGCCAGCAACTACGAAATTTCAAGTACTTGCCCCAGTCATCAGAGAACGCAAAGGAGAATTCGTCGAACTCTTCTCTGATTTAGTAACTCAAGGGTATTCGCGCGCAAGAGTCGATGGCGAAACCATCTCACTTTCAGAACCTCCTAAGCTCAAAAAACAAGAGAAACATACAATTGAAGTTGTTGTAGATAGATTGACTGCAAAAGCGGAGAGTAAATCTCGCTTGACGGACTCAATAGAAACAGCGCTAAAACTAGCCAGCGGACTAGTAATTCTTGATTTTGTTGATGCCAAAGGCGGAGATAAAGAGCGCACCTTCAGCGAACATCTGGCATGTCATGATTGCAATCTCTCATTTGAAGAACTCGAACCGCGTTCTTTCTCCTTTAACTCACCCTTTGGAGCTTGCCCTGAATGCTCCGGTATCGGAACAAAGCTCGAAGTTGATGAAGAGCTCATTATTCCTGATGATTCAAT
>JBIKSV010000127.1:0-4271 GCA_044348425.1 Candidatus Planktophila sp.
CCGCACCACCGGTGGCCGTGCCCAACGCCCCGGTCGTGCCAGTGGTACCGCCGTTGGCCGCCGCACCACCGGTGCCCCCGACACCACCATCGCCACCTGTACCACCGGCACCACCAACGCCACCATCGACACCGTCACGCAACTGCGAGGTCCCGGCCGCACCGGTAGTACCGACCGCACCCCTACCCGCAGACCCCGCCGCACCACCAGCACCGCCGGCACCACCACTGGCCTTATTCGACCCGGTGCCCGCGTCACCGCCCGCACCGCCCTTACCGCCGGAACCGGCGTCACCACCGGCACTGCCATCAGTCTCACTTGAGGCGTCATAGCCGGCACCGCCGGCACCGCCCGTACCGCCGGCCCCACCATTGGAGCCCGCACCCAAAGCACCCGTGGCACCCGCGGTACCACCATTGGCCGCGCTGCCACCGGACCCGCCGGTACCACCACTGGCCCCGTTACCGCCGGCACCACCGACACCACCATCGACACCGTCACGCGACCCCGACGTGCCGGCCGCACCCGCAGTGCCCACCGCACCGCCACCGGCCGTCCCCGCCGCCCCACCGGCACCACCGGCACCACCATCAGTCGCGCTCAACCCGGCACCGGCGGCACCGCCCGCACCGCCGGCACCGCCGGAACCACCGTTGCCGCCGGCGCTGCCATCGGTCAGACCCGAGGCGTCATAGCCGGCACCGCCGACACCGCCGTTACCACCCACGCCCGCCGTACCCAAGCCAGAGGCGTTACCGCCCTTACCAGCATCCCCGCCAGCGCCACCACCGGTGACAACGGCGTCGCTGGAGGCGTCATAGCCAGCCCCACCGTTACCACCGCTACCGCCATTGGCACCCGAACCGGTGGTGCCGTTACCGGAGCCACCGATACCGGCGTCACCCACGGCCCCGGCATCACCACCGGCACCACCCTTGCCACCGGCACCAGAGTTCGAGGTGCCTGAGTTGTAGGCCCCGCGTCCACCATCGCCGCCCGCACCGGCGTTACCACCGTTGCCACCGGCACCGGACACCGACGTACCGCCGGCACCACCGGAACCACCCTTGCCACCATCACGACCACTGGTGCCATCGGTCAGACCGCTGGCGTCATAGCCGGCACCCGCGGCGCCACCATTGCCACCCGCACCACCCGCATTGGCGCCAGTGGAGTTACCGCCCTTACCGCCATCGCCGCCAGCGCCGCCGTTGACAGCACCCGCGTTACCTTCGCCAGCCGGCCCTGCCGTCGTGCCCGCAGTGACCGTGATTTCCTGCTCCCCATAAACCTCGTCGGTTGTGGCGGAGAAGGTGACGATCTTGATCTTCCAGTCACCAACAGTGGTGGCATTGGGCGAACTGGGCGGCGTGCCGGGGCCGAAGACACCCAGGTAGCCCAGATTCCAGTTCTGCTGCCAGGCCATATTGCCCGCGCTGAAGTCGGTGCCCACGTCCTGGTTGGCCACCACCGTCTTCTCCACCCCGTCCGGGCCGGTGATCAGCAAGCGCATGCTGATGGCACCGGGATCGGGACGCACACCATCCAGGGTGATGCTCCACGTGAAGCCCCAACTCGGCGCATTGGGGTTCCAGTTCGGCGTGCTGGCGGCAACCCCGGCAATGCCGGAGTACGCGCCGGTGCTGCCGTCGACGTTCAGCCACGAACCACCACCTTGAAGCGGCGACACGGTGGTCGAACCGGCGGGCATGTTGCCGTTGCGGTACTCGTGCGCCTTAATGCCGATCAGCAGCGCCTCGCCATTGGGTCCAGTGCCTGCGTTCAAGTAGTAGCCGGCATTGCCGACACCGGTACCCGAGGTCATGGCGATCGGAACGCCGTTGTACTGAAGCTGACCGACGTTGACGGAGGCGTTCAAACCCGCACCACCGTTACCACCGGCACCGCCGTTGGCACCCGAACCGTTGGCGCCGTTACCGGAGCCACCAATACCGCCGACACCCGCAGCCCCGGCATCACCACCGGCACCACCCTTGCCACCGGCACCGGAGTTCGTCGTGCCTAAGTTGTCGGCCCCACCCCCACCACTACCGCCCGCACCGGCACCACCACCGTTACCACCGGTACCCGACACCGACGCACCGCCGGCACCACCGGCGCCACCGCCACCGGCGTTACCGCCGGCACTGCCATCGGTCAGACCCGAGGCGTCGAACCCGGCACCGCCGGTACCACCGTTACCACCGGTGCCACCATTGGTCGCCGCACCCAGATCCCCGGTCCCACCCTTGGAGCCGTCGTTGGTCCCGGCGCCACCGTCACCGCCGGCACCACCATTACCACCGTTACCGCCAGCACCACCAACACCGCCAGTGCCACCATCAGGCAACTCCGACGTCCCGGCCGCACCAGTGGTACCGGTCGCACCGCCACCCGCAGACCCGGCCGCACCACCGGCACCGCCGTCACCACCGTTGGCTTTGTTCGACCCGGTACCCGCGTCACCGCCCTTGCCGCCCTGACCACCGGCCCCGGCATTACCGCCGGCACTGCCATCGGCTTTGCTATCAATGCCATTCGCGGCGTCATACCCGGCACCGCCGACACCACCGGTACCGCCGGTACCGCCGTTGGTGGCATCACCGGTGCCCCCCGAGGCACCCTTGGAGCCGCCGTTGGTCCCGGCGCCACCGCCACCTCCGGCACCACCATCACCACCGGCACCACCGACACCGCCGGTGCCACCGACGCCACCATCACGCGACCCCGGAGTCGAGGTGCCAGGCGTGCCGGTCAGACCGGTCGCACCGCCACCGGCGATCCCCGCGTTGCCACCCAGTCCGCCCACACCGCCATCGACGGCAATCAACCCGGTACCCGCCGCACCGCCCTTGCCGCCGACACCACCATTACCGCCGTTACCACCGGCAAGTCCATCGGTGTCACCCGAGGCCTCATAGCCCTGACCGCCCTGACCGCCGACACCACCGATACCACCGGTGCTGGCAAAGCCCAACGCTCCGGTCGCACCGGGGTTGGTCCCGGCACCGCCGGCACCGCCCTGACCGCCATCGCCACCCGTGCCACCGGCACCACCGGTGCCCCCGACGGCACCGTTGCGCGCCACCACGAGCAGGGCCGCATTATCGAAAGCGAGTGTCGAGAACTGGTTGTAGTCGAACCAGCCGTACCGGTTCCCTCCGATGCTGGCGATTGCGTCCGACGGATCGCTGAGCGTCCACGAGTTGACCAGAGCGCTGGAGGAGTCATAGATATTGAGGTCGACTGCCAACACACCCGCGTTGTCGTAGAAGCGGTGCTCGAAGGTGTACCAGCCGCTCTCCGAGATGGCGATCGGGTCCCTGGCGGGGTTCTTGGCGTAGGCGTTATTGGGCTGGCTGTTGGTGCTCGCACTGATCACGAACCTGTCGGTTCCCGAACCGGGGCTGCCGTCGGTGTCGTCGTAGAAGCCTCCGTTGAAGACGAAGTCACGCCTGAACTGCCCGTCGGAGCCGCTGATGGCGGAGTCGAAGTCAAAACGCGTGTTGTTGGCCCAGTTGCCCTCGACGTCCAGGTAAATGTCCACTGTCGTCGAGTACTCACGGAACACGGTCGGCACGCTACCGGCGCCAAAGTTGTAACCACCCCATCTCGAGAACGGCTGCGACGGTGTGGGTATGAGGGCGTAGTAACCACCCGACGCAGCGTTGATGCCGTTCGTTCCGGAGGGGACTCGCGTCGTCGGTGAACTCCAATCCGTAACGTCGACCTCGAACCCGTTTGAGTACACCGTGGCGAACTCCGCGGTCCCGTCCGCACCAGTAGTACCGGTCGCGCCCGCACCCGCAGACCCGGCCGCACCACCGTTGCCGCCAGCGCCGCCGGTCGTCCCGTTCGAGCCGGTACCCGCAGCACCGCCCGCACCGCCCTTACCACCGGCACCACCGTTGCCGCCGGCACTGCCATCGATCAGACCCGAGGCGTCGTAGCCGATACCGCCGCCACCGCCGGTGCCACCGACACCACCATCGGTGGCCGTGCCCAACGCACCGGTCGCACCGGAGGCGCCACCTTTGGTCCCGGAACCGCCGACCCCGCCGGCACCGCCATTGCCACCATTGCCACCCGCACCACCGGTGCTTCCGGTGCCACCGTTACGAGACTCCAAGGTGCCGTTGACCCCTGCCACACCGGTGGCGCTGGCGCCGGCCCCGGCCGCCCCGGCCCTACCTCCGGCACCGCCGGCCCCGCCGACGACCACGTTGGACCCGGTGCCCGCGTTGCCGCCGGCACCGCCCACGCCGCCGTTA
>JBIKSV010000096.1:0-4237 GCA_044348425.1 Candidatus Planktophila sp.
TCTTCGTGATGGGCCATCTTTACATCGTAGACAGTTGCCATCGCGGCAACGCGACGCCATTCAGTTGGGCCGCCAGACCAAGAAGAATCGAAGTTACAGAAATCAATTGAGCCGGTCTCCATCAAGTCACGGCAACCAGCTGCAGAGAGCTCTGTCTGACCAGCACAGACTGGAACGCTTCCCATATAACGCACATCGCGCATAGCGCGACGATCGTTCTGCCAGATACATGGCTCTTCAAACCAGAGCAAATCATCACCTTCGACAAGGTGTGAAAACTTAACGGCTTGTTCGACTGTGTAACCTTGATTTGCATCTACTGCGATGCGGAATTTATCTCCACCTGCGCGACGCGCTTCTTTAAATCGCTTTGCATCTTCTTCAGGTGTTAAGCCACCAATCTTAAATTTCATACCTGCATACTGTTGATCAAGAAGATATTCGACCTCTTCCTTGATTGTCATGTCGCTGCCGTAGTAACCACCGATTGTGATTACAGGAATCGTGTTGCGGTAACCACCCCATAGTTTCCAAAGAGGAGTTTCAAGTGCGCGTCCAACAAGATCCCAGAGAGTGACATCGATAGAAGCTGTCGCAACCAATCCAAGACGGCGATCGCGCAAAATATCCCAAGTTGCCGGGCGAGTGAGTTCCCAGCACTTTTCAATAGCTGATGCATCTTGCCCAATTAAGAGCGGTGCAAGTTCTTCATGAATGATGTTGTCGATTTCCATGAGACCAGCATCTTCATCTCCGGCATAAGCCTCTCCTACAACGCCAGAGGCAGTGTGAATTCGAGTAACAATCGTTGAGCGGTGAGTCATCTTGTAGTGGCTGCCACGGTAGACAGTCTCAAGCGGAACTCGGATCGCTTCAGTTTCAATCTTGGTGATTGTTAGGTCCTTCATGCGTTGGGGCCTTTCTTGCGCTGGGGAGATAATCATGGCTTCTGGAAACCTTTCCAATTTAATCTCGTTAAGACACTTGGTGTCAAGTCTTTCTTAGGCAATGATTCTCACCATGACGCCGAAGAAAGCAACCCCCTCAGCGCGTCAACAGCCTGCAAATATTCATGATGTGGCAGCACGTGCTGGCGTTGCAATCTCCAGTATTTCGCGAGTCCTTAGTGGTCATCCAGATGTATCTGATCGAATGCGCGCTAAGGTTGAAGCAGCTGCAGCAGAGCTCGGATATGAACCTGATTTCACTGCACAATCTTTGCGTAGTGGCGCTACCAAAACTATTGGATTTATCGTTCGTGATATCTCAAATCCGTTTTTCGGAGTCGTTGCACAAAAATGCGAACAAGAACTTCGCAAAGCTGGTTATTCGATGCTTGTAATGAATTCTGATGGAGATACTGAAACGGAGGCGGCAAACATCAAACTCTTGCGTCGTCGCAAGGTAGATGGGCTGATTGCTTCGCTTGTGGCAGAGGACGCCCCTAAGTTAAAAGCTTCTCTCTCAGAACTCAAAGCTCCTGTAGTTTTAATTGATCGCGAAGTTAAGGGTCTGAATGCCAGTGCGATTATTGGAAATCACCATCAAGGAGTCCATGATGCCGTAGAAGATTTGATACGCCTTGGCCATAAACGAATCGCATTTGTCTCTGGTAGCACTCGAGTCTTCATTACACGAGATCGCTTACAAGGATTTGAGGATGCATTTAATGAAGCGGGTATCGCGGTTCCCACAGATTTGATTTCGCTCGGTACTTTCGATGCAGAGTTTGGAGAAACCGAAACCTTAAGACTTTTCAATCTTAAAAATCCTCCGACTGCAATGCTGGCAGGTGGAATCGGAACAACCTCTGGTGCTATGCGCGCCTGGCAGAAGCTCGGTATCAAGCCTGGAATCGATGTTGGCTTTGTTGCTATCGATGAATGGCCACTCTTTGATGTCTTTGGGCAGCAATTCTCATCTGTTTATCGCGACCCAGCAGAGATTGGCCGATCTTCAGCAGAGATGCTTCTGCAATCGCTCAAGGGCGAAAAACCCCAGAACGTCTCAGTAGAAACAACATATATGCCACGTGAAAGTAGCGCCGGTGGATTGGCATAACCAACTCTTCGCATCGCTCAGCGAGAATGTCGCCCAGAGCACAGAGCTTGATTCGCGACTAGAAGTTCTTCTCACCGATTATCTGGTGACCGCACGTGCGGGAAGAAAATTAGCAAAGACAAGTCATGTCGGTGCCAATCTGGCAATGAATAGCTCTGCAGATGATGGTGATGATATTGATTGGTCTGTTGTAACTCATCCGGGTTCAATTATTTGGTCAGCACTTCTTCATCAGCTCTTTGCAAATCCAACGAGCGTTGTGAGATTTAAGGATGCTGCTTATGCTGCATATCGAACAAGTGCTTCTGTTGCTGGTGTATTCGGTTCTTCACATCGCGCCAAATGGCATATAACTACAACAGCTGGAACACTTGCTGCAGCTACAGCTAGCAATGTTCTTCTCAACGCAACCGCAGCTCAATCTATCTCCGCACTTTCACACGCCGCCGCAAATATGGGCGGGATTGCAATTGCAGACCGCCGCACAGGTGCTGCAATTTTTAATCGTGGCGCCGCGGTCACACTTGGAATCTTGAGTAGTGAGGCAGCGATATCAGGTATTCCTCATGCTACAAACATTTGGGATGGAGATCGAGGGCTTGTAGCTCTCTTCTCACTCTCAGTCGAACCTCCCTCATCATTAATTCGCAATGGAATTTCCACAGCAGGGCTGCGACTTCTTCCATGCAATGGATTTGTGCAGAGTGCATACCAAGCAATTGCAGAGTCTCGTAAAGATTTAGGTGGAGAACTTATTTCGATGCGCGTTGGATTAACCCAAGCGATGCTTGCATTTCTCGATGGATCTGTCGGCGGGGATTATTGGAACGCCCGCCATGCAGCAGCAAAGGCATGGAACTCAGGCGATATTGAGCGCGATTTATCGCTTATTGAAGTAATTGGCTCCGATGTTCCAGTTGGGGGAGTCGAGCTTGAAGTCAAGACGACAACGGGTGAGAAGAGAATGAGAATAGAGAGCGCACCAGGCAGCAACTTCTTAGTAACCAACGAAGTGCAGTGGCGTTTAGAAAAGCATCACCGAATGATTGGCGAATCCGATAGCAAAGCTGCGCAGAAGCTCGCGAGAGAACTTCTTGCAGGAGGATGCAACTTCGAAGAGCTAAAGAACTTTATCCTTTAGATTCGGTGTTCCAGCTTTCCGCTTGCTGCACTGCGATAGGCGATATCTAGAGCTTCAACTGTTCGAGCACCAAGGTGTCCAGGAGATTGATTGATAAATGCCTCGCCCTTTGCAGCTTTTAGAATCGCTTCAATCGGACCATCGCAGTTGTAGTAACCAGCCTTGTCATCGAGAGGAACTTCAATATTTTCTTTACCATCGTAGAGCCAGACAGCAGCGCGCTCGATATCGACGAGAAGTTGACCTTTGTTACCAATTGCACGAACTTCAAGAGCGTGGGTCTGGCGGTGTGCAGGAACATATGAAGATCCACCTGAGACAACGCCGATAGCTCCATTATCGAAGCGATATGAAATTGCATCATGAAGTTCAACAGGTGCATTGAGAGGCGCACTCATAAGGGCAAAGCCAGATTCGACACGGCTATCTGTTAGCCAGAGACCCATACCAAGCGCATGTGAAAGTTGGGCTTGTCCGTAACCGCCACCAGAGATGCGAGGATCGATCCATGTTGATGGCTCTGGTAGAGATTCAGGTGCAGCATATGGATAGGTACCAGTATTGGAGAGAAGCTCGCGGCATTGTGATGACATAGTGATCGACATATGCTCGAGTTCGCCGATTCCGCGTTCGAGCATCAACTCTTTGGCGCGTTGTAGCATTGGCATGTAGTTCCAGCCAAAAGCGATTACGAGATGCTTATCAAGTTTCTTCGCTGTCTCATCTAAATCCCATGCCTGCTTAGGATCGATTGTCACTGGCTTTTCGCACATAACATGCGCACCTGACTTAAGAGCAGCCATAGCGTGCTCATGATGAAGCCCTGTTGGGCTGCCGATTACGCAAAGGTCTACACCTGCATCAAGAACATCTTGATAGTTCTCAGAGGCGACTTGGAAATTAAAGGTATCTTTTATCTTGTTGAGAATTTCAGGGCCCTTACGGGAGACCCCAACAAATTCGACATCCTTATCTTTGGCTAGATTTGGTAAATGCGATGCAAGAGCCCAACTTCCAGCTCCGATGACACCAACG
>JBIKSV010000097.1:0-4229 GCA_044348425.1 Candidatus Planktophila sp.
GAGTAATACAACTTCTTCATAATCTGAAGTTGCAACAAGGACAGCCATGTTGCTCTCTTTTGCTTGGCGGCGGATGATTTCGTAGATATCGCGACGAGCACCCACATCTACTCCACGAGTTGGCTCGACGAGAAGCAAGACTCGAACATTGGCTTCAAACCAACGTGCCAAGAGGACTTTCTGCTGGTTTCCGCCAGAGAGAGTTGCAATCTCTTGGGTGGAACCACTTCGTGAGCTAATGCGCAGCGCCGCTGCCCAACGCTCGAAAGCCTGAACCTCTTTGAGCTGACTTACAAAACCGAGAGTCGACATCTTCTTCCAACAGGTAACTGCAAGGTTCTCGGCGACAGAACGAATGCCGAATGAGCCTAAGCGCTGGCGATCGGCCGGCAGATACCCGATACCGAATTCAGCCGATGCTGCTGGGGATTTAGGCGTGAAATTCTCGCCAAAGATTTCGATGGATCCACCTGTAACAGGGCGAAGACTAAAGATACTTTCTAGAATTTCTGCTGTACCTGATCCGATTTTTCCGAAGAGGCAGACAACCTCACCTTCATTGACAGTGAGGGAAACATTTGAATAATCGTTGCGGCTCGAGAGGCCATTGAGCTTGAGCGCAGGCTTACTTGTCTTCACAGCAGATGGGCGGGCATTCTTCTCTGCCTCTTTACCGAGCATTGCGGTAACCAAAGCTGTTCGGTCAATCTCAGAGTTTTTGACTGTAAGGACTGAGTCTCCATCACGAAGTACTTGGACGCGATCAGCTACACGCGCTACTTCATCAAGTCGGTGGGTAATGTAAATCATTCCTACACCTTGTGATTTGAGCTGATCCATAACTGTAAAGAGGCGATCTACCTCAACACTTGAGAGCGCAGCGGTTGGCTCATCAAGTACGAGCACCTTGGCATTTTGAGTTAGCGCTCGTGCGATTTCGAGTAATTGGCGCTCGCCTACACGAAGTGAGCCGGCAATTGCATCAACAGGGATAGTCACTTGCAGGCGATCCAAAATTTCTTTCGCCTTCTTCTCCATCTCTGACCACGCAACCATGCCACCAGAACCTGGCCACTGACCCAAGAAAATATTCTCGGCAACAGTCAGGGTCGGCGCGTCATTGAGTTCTTGAAAAATCATGCGGATGCCGAGTTGGCGCGCCTGATATACATCAAGACGCGCCAACTCAGTACCGTCAATCGAGATTGTTCCACTCGAAGGTGGAATGTCTCCGGCCAGAATTTTTACGAGAGTTGATTTTCCTGCCCCATTTTCACCGAGAAGTGCGAGCACCTCTCCTGAACCTAGATCAAGATCTACACCGTGCAGAACCTCCACGCCACTATAGGACTTATGGATGTTCCTTAGCTGTACTAAATCTTTTCCCATTAAATCTGACCGTTCTTTCTCTAGTTATTTACATCATATCTTTCAACAACATCGTGCTTTCGCACAATGCGCTTTTATTGCAATTACTTAAAGGAGCTTACTTACAAGCTGGAACCTTAAAGTTCTTGTCAATGTTTGCTGCGTTGATTGATACGTGCTTGATCTTGAGCTGGAATGGAACTTTCTTTCCCTTGATTAGGTCAAGAAGGTAAGGAACACCAATCTCGCCGTAACGCTCTGGGTAGTAAGCAGTTGATCCGATCCAGTTTGGATTGGTCTTGATATCGCACCATGCTGAAGCTGATGCTCCCTGACCTGCTCCGTAGATATCCTTTTCGCGTCCAACAGCCTTAGCTGCTGAGAATGCGCCCTGGATACCTTCATCGTTAATTGCTACAACGATGACCTTGTCTTTGCCTGGAAGTGTTGTGAGTGCGTCCTTCATCTTGTCAAGTGCGAGATCAAGGCGACCAGCATCAAGCTTCTTTAGCTTAGGTGCGATAACTCCTGCTCCACAGATGCTTTCGAATCCTGAACGGTATCCACCCATACGAGCTTCGTTAACAAGTCCTACACCGAAATCTTCAAGTGAGATAAATGCGTCGAATTCGCAATTGAACTTGGTCTTAAAGAACTTACCAAGTGCTTCACCTGCTACGAATCCAGCCTTTGAGTTGTTAGCACCCATGAAAGCTGACTGGCATGGATCTTGTTCGATGTCGATTGAGATAACAGGAACATTTGGTCCAGCCTTACAGATTGCAGCAGCTGCATCAGATACAGCGTTGAAGTTCAGGTATCCCTGTACCTTCTTGAGCTTAAATGTCTTTGCGCACTCAAGTGCCTTTGCAGCAGAGAGTTTTCCATCGCAATATACGAGAGTTGCTCCAGCCTTCTTTGCTTCGCGACGAACTGAATCGCCGACATCCTTACCGAAACCAATGGCATCATCGAGACCGATGTAACCAATTGTGATTCCCTTACCGTAACCTGGCTGTGCCTTACGGAAATTTACATCCGCAGCAGTTGCAGGCATCACGCTAGTGCCGAGCATTGTTGCTGTAGCGATTGCTGCCACAGCTCCAAGAAGCACTTTCTTAGAAGTGATCTTCATACTGGATAGTTACCTTTCTCTACTTATTCTCCGGACGGGATTTCTTTTCGAAAAGGTTATTCCTAAAGCTCCCGTGTGCAGGGAATCGTTTCCAATTTTGAAGGCACTGTCAAGGATTCTTTTGAAATGAGTCCAAATCGTTATCAAAATTGAACACGTTTAAAATATGCTCATGCGGGGCAGTGCAGAGTCATAACGATTCGATAAAGGCTCTCTGTGCGTGAGCAAAACGCTCAGCCATAAGGCGATAGCCAGCGCTATTGGGATGGAGCTTATCCGGCAGGTTGGATTCATCGCTAGCTCCGAAGAGAGTCAAGCCATCCATGAAGTGAAGGTTGGCATCAGATCGCTTAGAAACAACTTCAGCTAAGAGTTCTCGTGTGCGCTGGAGCGTGAGAGCGCCGGCTGCCAAATCTTCAGGTCGATCTTTGCCAAAGAGTTTTGCTCCATCAATCATTGTTGGGCCCGGTGTCTCTTCATGGAATGGACACCAGATTGCGGAGATAATAATGATCGGCGTGAGCGGTGCGCTCTCACGCAGAATATCTAGAAAATTATGCACCGCAGGTATAAAGGCGCGCTCGCGCATTGAATCGGCATTAACGATATTGATGCCGAGTTTAAGTGTGATGACATCTGCCGGTAGCGCGGCCATCGAGCGTGCAACAAAACCATCGAGCTGACATTGCCCAGCGAGACCAAAGTTTGTGATGTTGAGATTAAGAAGTTGTGCAGCACGCAGCGCCCATGCATCCATTGGGCGGTCTGCTTCAATGCATTGACTGATTGAACTTCCGTAATGCAACCAGCGCTTTCGAGAATCAACTGGAGCAGGCGTGATTTCACTCGAAGCAGCAACCTCAGCGATTTCGACAATTGCAGAGGTTGGTAACCAGATCTCAATATTTTTAGAGACAGTACCGAGTCCAGAGAATTTGAGAATATCAATCTCACCAACTTCAAGAGTTTCAACGAATACAGACGGAGCGGTTGCAGTAAGACGGAGTATGTTTCCATTTTCTGCATGCTGTGTTTGGCTCTCGGCACCATTAATTAACAAATCAAAGGCGGCCGGACGAACTTGATCTGCAATACCAGTAATAACTAGGCGTGAAACACGTACTTTTAAGGTGATTTCATCTGCTGAAGTTGTGAAGCGAAGTCGTACCCCAGATGGAAATTTAGAGAACCGATCAATAGCGCCATCGGCAAATTGGTTGATGGTCCAATCTGGCAGGCGACGCGGGGTTATCCAGCCATCGCTATCTTCTTCAAAACCCAGTGCGCCAACAACTTCTATCTCGTGATCCTTAATTGAGTAAGTAAACATCCCGAGCTCCTTTGTGACGCACATCGTGTCGATGCGATGGAAGAAATTATTTTGCTTCAGTCACTCTTTCGGAGATTCTGTATTTCTTAATGTAGTCGCGATCGAGTTCCCAGCCAAGACCCGGATTGTCGGTCAAGGTGAGATTTCCATCTTTAAGCTTTGGACGATTTGCAATGATGTTATGCCAAATTGGATCGCGCTTTGGGTGGAAGTTCTCGAGATATGTTCCGTGAGGAATTGAGGCAAGGAGGTGAGATGCAACCTGTGGTTCTTCGTGATGGGCCATCTTTACATCGTAGACAGTTGCCATCGCGGCAACGCGACGCCATTCAGTTGGGCCGCCAGACCAAGAAGAATCGAAGTTACAGAAATCAATTGAGCCGGTCTCCATCAAGT
>JBIKSV010000098.1:0-4211 GCA_044348425.1 Candidatus Planktophila sp.
GCGTAATAGTGTGGAACCTCAAGTTAAATGCAAAGAGTCGCATTGAGAGCCCCGGAATCCTGGATGATTTGCGCGAGGGTTGGCGCGAATTCATATCGCGTTCCTGGGTTGTAACCATGGTGATTGCTTTTGCATTTATCAATATGGCATTCGATTCGATGATTACGATTCTGGGCCCATTGAATTTCAGCGATCCCGAGACTGGCCCACGCAATTGGTCTTATAACTTGGCTGGCCTGACCATCGGCATGATGATTGGCGGAGTAATTGTTTTCAAATTTAAGTTTAAGCGCCCACTCTTTGTTTCCATGATTTTAGTCGCGATATCTGGGGTCTGGGATTTTGCTCTTGCACTTGATCTTTCGCTGGTGATTGCAATTGCGGCCGGTATCTTCTCCGGAATCGCGGTCGAAATCTTTCTCGTTACTTGGAGCACTTCAATGCAGACTCATATCCCTGAAGAGTCTTTCTCGCGAGTTAACTCCTACGATTCGTTGGGTTCATATGGATTCGCCCCGCTTGGCATCATTATTGCGGGTCCACTAGCTGAGGCTTTCTCGGTTAACTCCATCTTGTTTGCAACTGGACTTATCACCCTTTTAGCCTCCCTCGTGGCGCTATCCGTTAAATCGGTACGAAGCTTGAGTAACGCGTAGTCTTATCAGCATGAGCGAAGCGAGCGCGACCCCAGTAGCTCCCCCAAAACTTCGCGGTTGGTTTCATCTGGCAGCTACTCCAGCAGTTGTAATCGCATCACTTGTGCTCTTCATTCTTAGCAAAGAATCACTCAAATTTGCAGTCGCTCTCTATTCACTTACTGCCATCATGCTCTTTAGCGTCTCTGCTATTTACCACCGCGTTCCATGGTCACCTGCGAAGAAGAAAATCTGGCGTCGCTGGGATCATGCAAATATAAATCTACTCATCGCTGGTTCGTATACTCCATTCGCGGTTGCGCTACTTGAACCACGCGATCGCAATATTTTGCTTTCAATTATCTGGGTGGGCGCTCTATTTGGCGTTGCAATTAGAATCTTCTGGATTGGTGCACCTCGCTGGCTCTATGTCGCCAATTACCTTTTATTGGGCTGGGTCGCAGTCGTCTACACGCCTCAGCTTTATGAGAAGGGCGGCCTCTGGGTCTTAATTCCGATTTTAATTGGAGGCCTGCTCTACTCAATTGGTGCAATCTTCTACGCCTTAAAGCGCCCTGGCCCCGCCGCAAAATATTTCGGCTTTCATGAGCTCTTCCATATATTTGTCCTAGCGGCGTGGATCTCTCAATACCTGGCGGTCTGCTTCGCCATATATCGGGCGAGATGACGCGGATATTCCAGCGTTTGCAGGCCTGCATATGTGGGGCGATTTACCGAGTGCATGGGATGCCCTAATCTTGGCTCCTAGCAAAATACATGTGATGGGGTTTAACAATGGCTGAGAAGAAGGACTTCCTTAATTGGGTCGGTTTCCGCGAAGAATCCGAGCGCCCCTCTGTCGGCAACCCCTCTGATCGAATTCGCGAACTCGAATCCCAGCTTGCAGACCTTCGCTCACGCCGTGACATCACATCACTGAGCAAAGAAGAGTTTGAAATCTTGGCGACCGAAACCGCCATGATGATGATCAAATCAGCACAAGCTCGCGAAGCTAAAGCTTTCTCATCTGCAGAGCGCTTGATCAATGAATCTACCCGTAATGCTAAAGATGTTCTTGAAGGCGCCGAATCAAAGGCGAGAAGTATTCTCTCAGGGGCCGAAGCGCGTGGTCGCAAGTACATTTCTGCGGCAGAGACCGAAGCTCAAGATTTAGTCTCTGAAGCAACCCGTGAAGCCGAGTCACTCATTGATAGCAAGCGTCGCGAAGCAGCGGCATTAGCATCTGCAGCACGTCGCGAAGGTGAGCGCATCGTTGCTGATGCAGCGAATGAAGTCATCGAATACCGTCGCTGGCTTGCAGAAGTAATTGCTGAATCTGAAAAACTCTACCGAGTTCAATCACAGGCCCTTGTTGCTGCAGAACAAGCAATTGCACAATCTCGTCAACGTCTCGACGGCGCATTTGCACGACTAGCAAATATGCAAGCGATTGTGAATGACTCACTCAATGAAGATGGCACAGTCCGTCATAAAGAACCTGTCCGTGTCGAAAGTCGTCGTAGCGCACCTGCATTAGATGCTCCATCACGTCGTAAGCCGACGAAGAGCGTTGCAAAGAAGACTCCTTCTAAGCGTAAGTAAAAATCATGGCTACCAAAGGCGGTATCCAATACATCCCTGCCATTGATGGTCTTCGCGCTATCGCAGTTGTTGCAGTAATTCTTTATCACTTAGGTTTCGATTGGATTCCTGGCGGATTCTTAGGTGTAGATCTCTTCTTCGTGATTTCTGGGTATGTAATCACTCGCCTCTTACTTGATTCAATCGAAATCAGTGGCGGTTTAAATTTACGGGCCTTCTATCTCGCACGTTTGCGACGCTTGCTTCCTGCGCTGATTTTTATGATTGTCACAACTGCCATCACAGTTGGTATCTGGGCTCCAGATACGATGAAGCGCTTCTTGGCAGATACTCCCTTTGCACTGACTGGCACTATGAATTGGTGGTTGGTCGGTCGCGAACTCGATTACTTCGAAACCATCGGTCGACCACCATTGCTTCAACACACCTGGTCACTCGCGGTAGAAGCGCAGTTCTACCTTATTTGGCCGCTGATTTTGCTCTTGATCCTGAAGTGGTTCGGTAAGAAAAGAGTTGCGATGGCATCTCTTTTCTTTGCGGCAATATCGGGGACAGCACTGCTCTTGGTCTCACTAAGACTGGATGCCAACAACGCATCAAGTGTCAGCCATATTTACTTCGGAACAGACACTCACAGCATCGGCCTCTTCTTAGGCGCCGCGCTTGCAGTGAGTTGGGTGCCACAAAACTTTAAAGAAGTTGTCTCTAAAAAAGCCCAGGATTTTATTGATGCTATTGGAGTAGTTGGCTTTATTGGCATCCTTGGTACCTTCTTACTGATTGATGCCGACAATCCCAGTTTATACAAGATAGCTTTTCCACTAGCGGGGCTATTTGGTGCAGCAATTGTTACTTCGATTGTGCATCCAGCTTCACGCTTTGCACCGATACTCCAAAATAGAGTCCTGCTCTGGATCGGAGAGCGTTCATATGCAATCTACATCTGGCATTGGATTATCTTTCAGGTTACTCGTCCTGATATCGATTTAGCTGGCCAAGATTGGGCTCTCCTAGCACTTCGCATTTTGATTGTGTTGGCTCTAGCTGATATCTCTCTTCGCTATATCGAACTGCCTGTCAGACGAGGAGTTATAAAAAATTGGATCAAGGGTCGTAAATACCGAACACCGGATGAGAAGAAGATTCAAACTCGTCGAATCTCTATCGCTTCATTTATTGTGATCTGCCTAGTCGGTGTTGTTAGTTTTCGAGCGGTCACGATTTCGCAGGTTGCGCAAAACACATTGCGAGAAGAGTTTACGAGCGAAACCCCAGTAGCTGAGGTTGCCCAGACAGGGATTTGGTTAACAGGAGATTCAGTCATTCTAGGAATTCGAAATTCTCTTGGCGAGCAATTTCCAGTAGCTCTCGTCAATGCCCGCATCGGCCGTCAAGCAGATGAACTCCTTGAGGTTATCCTGAAAGATAAGGCAAACGCCCCGGTGGGACCGGTAGTTCTCAATATGGGCAATAACGGGGCCCTCACGAAAGATCAAGTAATGGCTATATTTGAAGCGCTCTCTGAATCTGAGAAAGTAATTGTGGTTAACACAGCGGTACCGCGGGGTTGGCGCGATGAAAACAATCGCCTTATTGCCGAAATTGCGCAGCAATATCCAAATATCTCAGTCGTTGATTGGAACCTCGCATCTGCAGATCACCCAGAATACTTTGCCCCTGATGGAGTGCACCTTGTTCCAGAAGGAGTCGCTGTTTACATTAGTGAGATTGCACGGTATTTATAAACACGGTATTTATAAGCAATGTTCTTACAAAAAAACGCCCCGACCAAAATGGCCGGGGCGTTTTTCTATATCTTGAATTATTCGAAAGTACCTTTAAATCCAAAAGCCTTTGCTGTTCCTACAGAACCATCGCTGTAGATTGCAGAGACACGGAATGATGTGTACTTATCATCAGATGTTTTCATGACTTCTTGTGAGAGCTGAGTTGCAGGAAGCTCTGCGAGCTCTG
>JBIKSV010000023.1:0-16257 GCA_044348425.1 Candidatus Planktophila sp.
CTCTCCTTTGCACTGGCGCTCAAGATTTGCAGCTACAACAAATCACCAAGGCGATTTAGGATTTAAAGAGACTCGCTCAAATAAGGTGATTCCGATATCACATTGCCCTGTACTGATTCCAGAGATTAATTTCCAATCGATTGCGAAAGAATCGATTAGTGCTAATTCTCGAGTAGAGGTTGCGCTCTCCACTCGCGGAGAGCGAACAATTGCTATCTCGGCTGTGCGCAGCAATCGCCTAGAGAAGAATCCGCCGGTAGAAATCATCGAAGGTAAGACAGCTTTGCATTATGAAGTGATGACATCTTCTGAGACTTTAAAGTACCAAGTGAGCCAAGGATCTTTCTGGCAGAGCAATATCAACGCTCCCGCAACTTTAGTAAATGCAGTTCGTGCTTATGCCCAAGTCCGCGAAGGTGATCACATTCTTGATTTGTATGGGGGAGTCGGACTCTTTGCAAAGGCACTACTTGGAGAAATTGGCTCAACCGGACGAATAGATTTGGTTGAGGCCAGTCCAACTGCAACTCGTGATGCACAACAAAATTTTAGGGATTACGGCAACGTCTCTGTCCATAGAGGAGATGTGGCTCGCGTTATCTCTCAATTTGAATCAGCAGATGTTGTCTTGCTTGATCCTCCCCGGACAGGTGCGGGGCAATCAATCCTTGCTTCAATTGCAGATATGGCACCTCGTTCAATTGTTTATATTGCATGTGACCCCGCTGCGTTGGCTCGAGATACGGGCTATCTCAGGGATTGCGGATACCACTTGCAATCAATACGTGCCTTTGATCTCTTTCCGATGACTCACCATATTGAATCTATTGCGCACTACACCGCCGATACGGTATCCTCATAAAAGTATCTCGACGTCAAGATACTTTTATGAAGGTGAGTCTGTGATGAGTAAAAATTCCCTTAGCTCTGCGAAGAAACTATCTGTACTCGGCAGCGAGTATGAGATTTTTGATATCTCACAGATTGAGGGATCGAGCGATCTGCCATTCTCACTCAAGATTCTCCTTGAAAATCTCTTGCGCACAGAAGATGGCGCAAATATCACCGTCGATCACATCAAGGCCCTCGCACAGTGGGATCCAAAAATTGAACCGGATACCGAGATTCAATTTACCCCGGCTCGCGTAGTTATGCAGGATTTCACCGGCGTCCCTTGCATCGTAGATCTCGCGACTATGCGCGAAGCGATTGTCGATCTTGGTGGAGACCCATCAAAGGTCAACCCACTTGCTCCAGCAGAGTTGGTTATCGATCACTCTGTTATTGCCGATGTCTATGGCACAAAAGATGCCTTCGAGAAGAATACAGATATCGATTATGAGCGAAATCGTGAGCGTTACCGTTTCTTGCGCTGGGGACAGGGCGCATTTGATGAGTTTAAAGTTGTTCCACCCGGAACCGGAATCGTTCACCAAGTTAATATCGAATACCTTGCTCGAGTCGTAATGACCAGAACAGTTAACGGAACACTGCGTGCTTATCCTGATACTGTCGTTGGCACCGATTCACATACAACTATGGTCAACGGACTGGGTGTACTTGGTTGGGGAGTTGGCGGAATCGAAGCTGAGGCTGCTCTACTTGGCCAGCCTGTCTCTATGCTGATTCCACGTGTTGTTGGATTCAAGCTCAGCGGCGCTCTTCCTGTCGGAACTACTGCAACCGATATGGCACTTGTAATCACCGAGATGCTTCGTAAGCACGGAGTGGTTGGCAAGTTTGTAGAATTTTATGGACCGGGTGTTAGCGCTGTACCGATGGCGAACCGAGTAACAATTGGAAATATGTCACCTGAATACGGATCGACCTGCGCAATCTTCCCGATTGATGAAGAGACTCTTCGTTATTTGCGTTTAACTGGACGAAGCGAAGAACAAGTTGCCCTAGTTGAGGCATATACAAAGGCGCAAGGAATGTGGTTCGATCCAAGTGCAACTCCTCGCTACTCCGAACATATCGAACTTGATCTCTCAACAGTTGTTTCATCTATTGCAGGTCCTAAACGTCCGCAAGATCGCATCTCACTTACCGAATCAAAGAGTAAGTTCTCAGAGATTCTCCCTTCTTACTTCTCAGAAAAGACTGGCAAAGAGGCGTACCCAGTAACTGTTGGCGATAATAAGACAACAATTAAAAATGGTGACGTGGTTATTGCATCGATTACCTCATGCACCAATACCTCAAATCCTTCAGTAATGATTGGGGCAGCTCTGCTCGCCAAGAAGGCGGTCGAGAAAGGCCTGAAGTCAAAGCCTTGGGTAAAGACCACACTCGCACCCGGATCTAAAGTTGTCACCGATTATTATGATCGCTCAGGCTTAACGCCTTATATGGAACAACTTGGCTTCAATTTAGTTGGCTATGGATGCGTTACATGTATCGGTAACTCGGGGCCGCTTCCAGTTGAAATCAGCCGTGAAATTAATGGACATGACCTCGCAGTAACTGCAGTCCTTTCCGGAAATCGCAACTTCGAAGGCCGCATCAGCCCGGATGTAAAGATGAACTATCTTGCTTCACCACCACTCGTGGTCGCTTATGCAATCGCCGGAACTATGAATCACGATTTTGAGAAAGATTCTCTCGGCAATGATAAAGATGGCAACCCTGTGCTCCTAAAAGATATCTGGCCTTCAGCGCAAGAAATTCAGGATGTAATTGATTCTTCAATCTCGTCAGAGATGTTTAAAAAAGATTACGCAAGTGTCTTTGAAGGTGATCATCGTTGGAAGTCACTCGATACTCCGACCGGTAAGACTTTTGAGTGGGATCCACAATCTACCTACGTTCGCAAGCCTCCATACTTTGATGGAATGCCAGCCGAACCAGCACCTGTTCAAGACATTACTGGAGCTCGCGTCCTAGCAATACTTGGTGATTCGGTTACTACTGACCATATTTCTCCAGCTGGAAATATCAAGGCTGATTCACCTGCCGGAAAATATCTAGAAGCACATGGCGTTGATCGTAAAGATTTTAACTCTTATGGTTCAAGGCGCGGAAATCACGAAGTAATGATTCGTGGAACTTTTGCAAATATTCGTCTCAAGAATCTCTTACTTGATGGAGTAGAAGGCGGATACACCAGAAACTTCCTAGACGGTGGCGCACAATCGACTATCTATGATGCTTCAGTGAGTTATCAGAGCGCAGGTATTCCGCTAGTAATCTTGGCAGGAAAAGAATACGGATCTGGTTCTTCACGTGACTGGGCAGCTAAGGGCACAGCGCTCTTAGGAGTTCGTGTTGTTATTGCTCAATCATTCGAACGTATTCACCGTTCTAACCTCATCGGAATGGGAGTCCTTCCCTTGCAATTCCGTGACGGCGAGAGCGCGCAATCATTAGGTCTTACAGGTGAGGAGAGCTTTACCGTGACAGGTATCGCGGCCCTTAATCACTCAGGCGTACCAAAAGAGGTAGAGGTCACAGCTGGAGAGAAGAAATTCACCGCTATCGTCCGCATAGATACCCCAGGTGAGGCAGATTATTATCGCCACGGCGGAATCATGCAGTACGTCCTACGTCAATTGCGCGGGTAACTTAGACTACGTTCATGTTGGAATCACTCCGCGGCCCTGCGGATCTCAAGAAGCTCACCGCTACTCAGCTAGCTGAGCTCTCGCAAGAGATTCGCGATTTTCTTGTCGCAAAGGTTTCCCGTACTGGTGGCCATTTAGGTCCCAATCTCGGAGTTGTAGAACTCACGCTCTCACTCCATAGAACCTTCGATTCGCCGAAAGATTTGATTCTCTTTGATACTGGCCATCAAAGCTATGTTCATAAGATTGTTACAGGACGCGCAGATCAATTTGATTCATTGCGTCAACGCGGTGGCTTAGCGGGTTATCCCAGCCGCAGCGAGTCAGAACATGATGTTATCGAAAACTCTCACGCATCCACCGCGCTCTCATGGGGAGATGGAATCTCTCGCGGATTCGCGATGACTGGTCAGGTCGATCGTCATGTTGTTGTCGTTGTAGGCGATGGTGCGCTCACTGGCGGAATGTCATGGGAGGCGCTCAATAACATTGCAACTGCAGGAGAGCGAAAGCTTGTCATTGTTGTTAATGATAATGAACGTTCTTATTCACCAACTATCGGTGGACTTGCTACACACTTAGCCACACTTCGGATGACACAAGGATATGAACGCTTCCTTGATTGGGGTAAAGAAGTTCTCCAGAAGACTCCAGTTGTTGGTGCTCCTATCTTTGAAACTCTTCACGGCATGAAAAAAGGTATTAAGGATATTGTTGCTCCACAAGGCATGTTTGAAGATTTAGGTCTGAAATATATTGGCCCAATCGATGGACACGATATTGCGGCCATGGATAGAGCGCTCGAACAAGCAAAAGAATTCGGTGAACCAGTTCTCGTTCATGTGATTACTGAGAAAGGTCGCGGGTATAGCCCTGCGATCGCCGATGAGGCAGAGAAGTTCCATGCTGTTGGAATCGTGAATCCCGAGACGGGAGTACCAAAGAATAAGAGCGCACTCTCTTGGACCGATACTTTCGCATCTGAGATTGTAGAAATCGGTAAGGAGCGCGAAGATATCGTCGCAATCACTGCTGCAATGCTTGGTCCAACAGGACTAGATAAATTTCAAGAAGCTTTCCCGGCTCGCACAATTGATGTTGGTATTGCTGAGCAACATGCAGTCACCAGCGCAGCGGGACTTGCCTATGCCGGGCTACATCCAGTTGTTGCCGTCTACTCCACCTTCCTTAACCGCGCCTTCGATCAACTCCTTCTCGATGTTGCCCTGCATGGCGCTGGCGTAACTTTTGTTCTCGATCGCTCCGGTGTTACTGGCGATGATGGACCGTCTCATCACGGCATCTGGGATTTAGCGTTGACTGGTTTGGTTCCGACCCTCGAGGTTGCTGCTCCACGAGATGGTGCTCGTCTGCGACAAGCCTTGCGCGAAGCGGTCAGCATCAGTGATAGACCTACCTTGATTCGTTTTCCGAAAGGCGCGGTACAAGCAGATATTCCAGCTTTTGAAAGTAGAGACGGGATTGATGTTTTGTATCGTGGCGAGAGCGCTGATGTCTTAGTTATAAGTATTGGAGCAATGGCCGCAATTGCTGTCGAAGCTGCTTCACAAGCCTATCTTGAGGGAGTCGGAGTCACCGTTGTCGATCCTCGTTGGGTAAAGCCTCTTCCACAATCGCTGATTACGATGGCCCAGCGTTACAAAGGCGTAGTTGTCCTTGAAGATGGAATCCGTCATGGCGGTATCGCCTCATCTCTATCTGAGATGTTTAGAGATGCCCGACTAGAGATAGCGATTCATAGCATTGGTGTCCCACTTAAATTTATCGAGCACTCAAAGCGTTCCGAGATCTTAGAAGATATCGGAATCACTTCTCAGAAAATTGCGCGTGAAATTGTTGAATGGAGCTCTACTTCAATACCGATGCAATTCCCGGAGCGTGAAAACGCTGACCGGAAACCTTCTCGCTAACGCCGGTACGATCCAAGTAAGGCAGAATTCCGCCAAGGTGCATTGGCCACCCAGCGCCCATCAACATACAGAGGTCTATCTCTGCTGGTGTCTTTACAACACCTTCATCGAGCATCATTCGGGCTTCTTCAGCAAGTGCATGAAGTGCGCGATCTGATACTTGCTGGGCAGTAGATGGCGTTGTTCCCTTATGGATCAATGCAAGTGCTGCTGGATTGGCAGTGATAGTCCCATCATCGCTCTTGATGTAGAAAGTTTTGACACCCTCTTTGACCATCGCTTGCATTGTTGGGGAGATGCGATAGCGCGGACCAAGATTTTCATGCAATGTTTCTGCAACATGGAGCGCGACACCAGGACCTACTAGACCAAGAAGTTCGAACGGACTCATTGGGAAACCGATTGAGCGCATCGCGTTATCTGCCACCGCTGGATCAGTACCTTCATCGACCGCATCTGTAATCTCGCCCATAAAGCGTGTAAGAAGGCGATTGACGACAAATCCTGGGGCATCTTTACAGATAATCATGGTCTTTTTCAGGTTCTTACCAACTTCAACTGCGGTTGCAGTTGTTGCATCGTCGGTATGAGAAGTCCGTGCGATTTCCAGCAAAGGCATCACTGCAACTGGATTGAAGAAGTGGAAACCAACAACTCTTTCTGGGTTCTTCATGCCGATACTCATCTTCTCCACAGATAGCGATGAAGTATTTGTGGCCAAGATGCATTCGGGGGAGACGATGGCTTCGAGTGACTTAAAGAGCTCTTGCTTGAGTGAGAGTTCTTCGAAGATGGCTTCGATTACGAAATCACATCCTGCATAGACCGCTTTATCGGCCGAGCCAGAGACGAGACCAGCTAGACGAGCTGCAGCTTCTGCGCTCATACGCTTCTTCTCTACAAGTTTCTGAAGCTCACCCTTAACCCAAACAACGCCTTTATCGGCGCGCTCTTGATCAATATCAGTCATAACAACTGGGCACTTGAGGTTTCGGACAAGGAGAAGAGCAAGCTGTGAAGCCATCAGACCGGCACCGACTACTCCAACCTTATTTACTTTACGAGCAAGGTTAGATTTTGGTGCGCCTTCAACTTTCTTCTTCTTCTTTTGAATTAAATTAAATGCATAAAGTGAGGCGCGAAGCGGATCAGACATTGTGAGATCTGCTAAGGCTTGATCTTCAGTATCAAATCCTTGGCCACGCGTATTGGTCTTAGCGGCTGCGATAAGTTCTAGCGCAGTTCGAGGTGCTGCTAAATCTGCCCCACCAAACTTCTTGAGAGCTGCAGCTTTTCCAGTAGCTAGGGCGCTATCCCAAGCAGGGTCTGAGCTGAAATCTTTTCGCTCGATAGTTGTTTTTCCCGAGAGAATCGCCGCGACAAATGAGACTGACTTCTCTAGAAAATCTGCTGGCTCAAAGACGGCATCTACAACACCGAGTCCCAGTGCATCTTTTGCTTTCATCATGGTGTTGTTGTTGAGAGCATTGAGCATAATTACTTGAACAGCTTTTTCGGGACCAATGAGTTTCGGAAGAATAGTTGCTCCACCCCATCCCGGTACCAAGCCCAGGAACACCTCTGGCAAACCAGTAAAAGCAGTTGCAGAGAGCGTGCGATATTTGCAGTGAAGTCCAATCTCGAGACCGCCACCGAGAGCAAGTCCATTGATAAAGGCGAAGGTAGGGACGTTGGATTCATCGAGTCGACGGAAGATATCGTGACCTAATTTTCCGATAGCTAGAGCTTGTGCGCGATCGTTGAGGAAAGAGAGTGCTGAAAGATCTGCACCGGCTGCGAAGATAAATGGTTTGCCCGTTACTGCAATTGCAGAGGGATTATGGGAAAGCGCCTCAGTGATTGCGCTATCGAGTGAGGCAAGTGATTGCGGTCCAAGGGTATTTGGGCGATTGTGATCATGACCGTTATCAAGAGTGATAAGAGCGAGAGTTCCTTTATATCCAAAAGGAATCAGGTCAACATCGCGGACTTTAGCGAGTGTGACTACCTCTTCAGGAGCGCCCTCGGGAAGGTTGATTGCTGTTGTCATTACTTTGATCCTCCTGTGAAGTGTGGGTTCTCCCAAATAACTGTTCCACCCATACCAAGTCCAATACACATTGTTGTGATTCCATATCGCACAGAAGGGTCTGCTTCAAAAGTGCGAGCCAAGTTGATCATCAGGCGAACTCCGGATGAGGCGAGTGGGTGTCCAACTGCGATTGCGCCGCCATATGGATTGACGCGGGGATCGTCATCAGCAATCCCAAAATGTTCAAGAAATGCTAGTACCTGTACTGCAAATGCTTCGTTGACTTCAAATGCACCAATATCTTTTATATCTAAACCAGCTTTAGAGAGTGCTTTAAGAGTTGATGGAACAGGACCGTAACCCATTACCTCAGGCTCTACACCGGCAAAGGCGAATGTCACCATCTTCGCCTTAATGGGAAGCCCAAGCTCTAGCGCTTTCTCTTGACTTGCCAGGAGAGCGATTGTTGCTCCGTCGTTAAGACCCGATGAGTTTCCCGCAGTAACGCGACCACCCGGACGAAATGGTGTCTTGAGTCCTGCAAGACCTTCCATAGTTGTAGTAGGTCGTGGTCCTTCATCTGCTGAAATAATTGTCCAACCTAATTCAGCAGAACGAGCAGCGGTAGGAATCAAATCACGTTGAATCTTGCCTTCTTCATACGCCTTCGCGGTTTTAAGTTGAGAGTTCAGTGCGAAACGATCTGCACGCTCCTTGGTGATTGTTGGAAAACGATCATGTAAACGCTCTGCTGTTGCTCCCATAGATAGTGCATCTGTATCAACAATTCGCTCAGCTAAATAACGAGGATTGGGATCCATGAGTTCGCCCATAGGGTGATTGCCCATATGTTCAACACCACCAGCTAATCCAATATCGATTGCACCCATGGCGATTCCGCCTGCAATTGTTGTAGTTGCGGTGAGCGCACCTGCGCACCAACGATCAATCGAATATCCGGGAACTGAAGTTGGAATTCCGGCGAGCAATGCGGCGCTGCGCCCAATATTCATACCCTGATCACCGGTTTGTGTTGCCGCTGCAATCGAGACATCATCGATTTGGTCGAGAGGCAGATTTGGATTGCGCTCTAACAATCCTCTGATTGCACGAACCATCAAATCGTCAGCGCGTGTGCCATTGAATGCACTTCCTGCTTTTCCGAAAGGGGTGCGGACAGCATCAACAAGAACGACAGTGTGTTGATTGGGATTTGATACAGACACGAGGGAGCTCCTTTTCGCCAGCGAGCGGTGCACACGCTGAGGCTTTTATGTTACTCGCCAGTAAAGAAAAAGGCTATGAGCTCGCGCCTTTTTCTTCGCCGCTTTCACCTTCAGGGCCTGACTCCGAATCTGAGTCGGCCTCTACAACAGGCTCAGGTATAGCCTCTTTCTCGTCGAGGCAGGCGCTCAGGATTGGCGAGGTGATTTCAATCTGCCAAGGGCGAGCACCCCACGTTGCGAGATCTGTTGCGATGTCGCCAACTGAGGCTGAGTTGCCGCCATAGTTCCAACAAATTTTTCGCATTAATTCAGGGGTAAGCAGATTCTCAACGGGGAGCTCTCGCTCAGCGGCAGCCTCTGCCAATCTCGCCCGAGCGTGAGAGAGCGGGATATATTTTTCTGGAAAACGGTCGCGCCAAATCTTGATCTGTGGCAAACCATCTCCCTTTACCTTAAGTGGTGGAAGGTCCTCACTTGGGATAGCCAGCGCAGTTTCGATGGTCGCGATCCAGAGTTCGCAATACTCCATCCAACGCGCACGTATACCTATCGGGCGAAGCGCTTTCTCGAGTTGCTTCTTATTGGTCAGAGGTTGGAGTTGACTCGCAATAGCGAGGGTCGAAATCGCCAGGTCACTCAATAAGCGCCCCTGCGATATATCTAGTTCGCGCGCTAGTTGATCGCGCTTTAACCAGAGTTCGCGAACAACAACTAACTCTTCTCGCTTACGCAATTTGTGAGAGCCCGATGTACGTCGCCATGGGTCTATGCGCTTGGCAGGCGGGGGAGCGGCCAAGATCGCTGAAAACTCTTGCTCAGCCCAACCGAGCTTTCCTTTATCTTCAAGAATCTTTTCAATCTCATCCCGCAAGTCAACGAGAAGTTCAACGTCAAGGGCAGCGTAGGTAAGCCAATCTTCTGGCAGTGGACGAATAGACCAATCTTGGGCTGAATGCTCTTTCGCTAATGAGATATCAAGAATTGTTTCAGTAAGTGTTCCAAGTGCAACACGTGGCAATCCTGCAATACGACCTGCGAGTTCAGTGTCAAATAATCGGGTTGGATTTAGACCGAGTTCGCGTAAGCACGGAAGGTCTTGCGTACTTGCATGAAGGATTACTTCTTCATCTTTCCAGAGAAGATTCAATTTATGAAAGAGAGAGTGATCCTCTCCAAATGGAATCGGATCAATCAGATGCAATCCGCCGTTTGTGCGCTTAATTTGAATCAGATAGGCACGGGCGCTATATCGGTAACCAGAAGCTCTCTCGGCATCTACTGCGAAGGGACCATTTCCTTTTGCGAGCTCGCTGAGCATTTGCTCAAAGTGTGATGGTGTTGTGATGAGATTTGGAAGCCCATCGTAAGGTGTTGTTAAGAGTTCAGCCACGGCGACGGTTTGTGCGCAGAGATGTTACGCCTTCTTCGAGCGGAGGAAGTCCAGCTACTTCACTAATAAAATTACACCATGCTTGAACGTGCGGAATTAATTCGAGCGGTGAGGTCAGTATTGGTGACCATGAGGCACGAATCTCAACTTCTGATTCATCATGACGTGAACTTAGTTTTCCAAATGAAGCGCTCGAAACCCGAGTGACCGTTCCAGAAGGCGCGCTATAAAGTGCATCGGCCTCTTGCAAGCTATCAAGAAGCCAATTCCAACCAACTTCAGGCAACAAGGGATCTTCATGCATTTCAGAATCTACCGTTGCACGCATAAAGGTAACGCAGCGAAATTCACCTTCCCAAGTATCTTGACCGCCGGGTTCGTGAAGAATGACAAAACGTCCAGATGCCAGTTCATCTTCACCATCGCCTAATAAGCCATTACTAACATCTGCTGTAAATGCAAAAGAATACTGAGCCAATTTTTGAGGCGCAGGAACTTCTTCGAGAATTATCTCTGCACGCGGAGTGAAATCACGGAGTATGGCAACCATTGATTCAAATGAGAATGTTACGTTTGATTTCACGGCTTAATTCTAAATTGAAGTGATTGGAAATCGGGGAGGCGCCAATGTACCCTGCTCAGATGGCCACGTTACTTGCCCTTCTTTCAAGCCTGCTCTGGGGTAGCGCTGATTATCACGCTGGCAATCTCACCAAGAAGTACCCGGCCATGGTAGTTCTCGGCATTAATCAAGCATTCGGCCTACTCTTTGGAATCTTCCTAGTAATAATCTCGCAAGAGTGGATTGCACCAAGTTTATCGAGCGATGGTTATCTCGTTAATGGTGTTCTCGCAGGATTAAGTGGTTATGCCGGACTTCTCTGTCTCTACGCAGGTTTATCTACTGGACGGATGGGTGTTGTCTCTCCAATCTCATCTCTAAGTGTTCTCATCCCACTTGGCTTCGCGCTATTTGTCGGTGACGAGTCACTTTCCAGGCCGGTAACTCTTGGAGTTGTTGCAGCAATTATCGGAGTCTTCTTATCTGGAGGACCTGAGGTTTCTTCGGGACTTCCCTTTAAACCGATTCTTCTGGCTTTGGGCGCGGCATGTGGTTTTGGTGCAGCACTTACATTTATGAGTATTGGTTCTGAGATGAGTTCACTTTTAACCATGACGACCATGCGTATCGCAACATTTACCATCACTGTCGGCTACTTCATTAATCGTGGAAACTTTGGTGGAGTTCAGAAAAAACATATCCCACTATTGATCGGAATCGGCATTTCTGATTTCCTAGCCAACTTACTTCTGGGAGTTGCAACAACCAAGGGATTAGTATCTATCGCGATGGTTTTGGGAGCCCTTTATCCAATTGCAACAGCAGTGTTGGCATTCATTTTCTTGCACGAACGTCTTCAAAAAGTGCAATACATCGGAATCATTTTAGCTGTAGGCGGAGTTGCCGTTATATCTTCCATGTAGTAATCGGGTTCCATTAATGAGCTCATCACCAATGATTGTGAATTGCGCTAGCAGCTCAGCACTTTCGATGAAATCCCCATCACCCGAAAGCGGCGACAAAGTTAACTCAATCTCCTCGATACATCCCTGAGCTACCAAGGTTGTTAAGAGTTTCGGTCCTGCCTCTACAACTATGGGTGCCTGATACTCAGCCTTGATACCGCGCATGGCGCTTTGTAGTCCGTCTGCGGTATTAATAACTATCCGATTATCGACTAGTTGGCTTGGCATATCGCGAGAGAGAATAATTATGGGAACTTCAGAGGTGCTATACAGCTCACTGGATACGCTGTTGCGGCCAAGAACATATGCGCCAGCTCGGCGATGAAGTGCTAGGAATCGCTGCCTATCCTCTGGAGTTGAAAGACCAGCAGATGATCCAGCTAATGATGTTGCGCCATTTGCACCAATATTTAAGGTCGCAATAACGCTCATTTGCCAAGAATATGGCTTATTCACAAGATTTATTGAGCGTAAAGCGAGGTTACAAGTTGAGCCAGGCACATAACCCTCGTTAACCTTACGACCATGAGCATCAAGGGCATCAGCATCAAGGGCATCAGCATCAAGAGCGCGGCCCGGACATCTGTACTGGCCACCGCATCGGTAATGGCGGCAGTCATGGGTGTTTCGCTCTTGCTGACAGCGCCGGCTTCGGCTGCACCATCGCTGGCTCAGATTCAGGCTCAGGTGATTGAACTTGAAGAGCAAGCCACAGCGGCAGCCGAGGGAGCGCAAGAGGCGAAGGTCAAGCTCGCCGCTCTACAAAAAAGCCTTCAAGGTATTCAAACTCAAGCTGAAATCCAGGGAAAGAATGTTGATTCCCTCTCTCGCTCTTTGGGCGTGATCGCAGTCAATCAATATAAGTCAGGTTCTTTGAGCGAAAGTCTCGAGCTCCTTTTCTCAAGCGACCCGGCGCTCTACCTATCTTCGGCTGGAGCCTTGGAATCAATTACTAGAAGAAAATCTATTCAGTTAAAGAAACTTCAGAGCGCGACGCAGGCTCTCAATGCAACTTCACTTACGGTCTCTGATCGCTTGGCACAGGTGAAAAGTTTAGAGAAGAGATTGGCTCAACAAAGCGCCGCTGCCCAGGGAAAACTGGTGAAAGCGGAGAAGCTCTTGGCTACTCTGAAAAAGGAAGACCGTGAGAGATTGGCACGTCTGGCGCGAGAGCGTGAAGATGCCGACCAAGCAGATTCGATTAAGCAGACCAAGAGCCTCAATATCGCCTCAGGGCGCGGGGGAATAGCGATCAAGTTTGCTTTTAAACAGATTGGAGATCGCTACGTATTTGGCTCTGACGGTATGACCACTTGGGATTGTTCGGGTCTCACTATGCGCGCCTTCAGAACTGCGGGAGTAAATCTTCCACATTCATCTGCTGCCCAATCACGGATGGGTAAATCGATCCCATTTAGTAAGAAGAAGCCCGGCGATCTCGTCTTCTTCGGTCGCCCTGTTTCACATGTAGGAATCTATATTGGAGGAGGCAAGATGGTTCATGCTCCTCGCAGAGGCTCTCGTGTCAAGATTGCTAGCGCAACTTCGCTTGGTAGCAAGAAACTTGTCGCTATACGCCGCTTCTAATGACTCTTCACTCACCTCGCATTCTCTGTATTACAAATGATTTCGGTCCGCGAGCTGGCGGTATCGAAACTTTTGTTCATGGTTTGCTGGAACGCTTGCCCCATGGGTCAGTAACCGTCTACACCTCATCACAGAGTGGTTCAGAAGAGTTTGATCGCGTATGGCTCGATAGATTTGGTGTCAGCGTGATTCGTGATAAATCAAAGATACTTCTGCCTTCACCCCGAGTACTGAGAAATACTCAAAGATTGGTACGCGAAGAAGGTATTGAAAGAATTTTCTTTGGCGCCGCAGCACCTCTCGGTCTTCTCTCTCATGGTTTGCGCAGAGCAGGCGCGAATCGTTTGGTCGCGCTCACGCACGGCCATGAAGTCTGGTGGGCGAAACTGTGGCCCTTTAAATCTTTACTGCGCAGAATCGGATCTGGACTCGATGTAATGACCTACCTTGGCGAATACACGCAAAAGGTAATTGGGGGAGCGCTTAAGCAAGAGAATCAGAGCACGATGGTTCATTTAGCTCCTGGTATTGATACTGAGCATTTCTCTCCACGCACAGACATTGCGGCGCTACGCAAGAAGTTAGATCTTGAAGGTAAGCGAGTAATCGTCAGTGTCGGTCGTCTCGTACATAGAAAAGGGCAAGACACTTTAGTCGAGGCAATGCCGAGAATAGTAAGTGAATTCCCAGATGCACATCTTCTCTTTGTTGGCGTCGGTCCTCACCTCGAATATATTCATAAGAGAGCAATTCAATTAGGAGTTCTATCAAATATTTCGTTTGTAGGAAGAGTTCCATATGAGGAGATCCCGAAGTTCATCTCCCTCGGTGAAGTTTTCGCAATGCCAAGTCGTTCTCGATTAGCTGGTTTAGAAGTTGAAGGACTCGGCATCGTCTATCTCGAAGCAAGTGCATGTGGCTTACCGGTAGTCGGAGGAAAATCTGGCGGAGCACCAGATGCGTTACTTGAGGGAGAGACCGGCTTTGCCGTCGATGGTCGCAACCCGAGCGATGTAGCTGATGCGATTCTGCGCTTACTGCACGATCCTGTCTTGGGAGTAGCGATGGGTAAACGTGGACGTGAGTGGATTATCGAAAATTGGGAATGGAAGCGCTGGTCTCACGAATTCAATAACTTGCTTAAGTAGCTTAAGTAATTGGTATTAAGCGTAAGTCTCGAGCCTTCGCAATCGCTTCAATTCGATTTCGAGATTCTAGTTTTCGCAGTATCGCACCTACGTGGGTTTTGATGGTTGCCTCAGAGTTGTGACGCTTTATTGCAATCTCACTTGTGGTTAGTCCCTGACTAAAAAACGATAAAACTTCAATCTCACTTCTTGTTAATGGTGAAACAATCGCCTCTTTTCTGGGAAGTGAAGGTGCATGAATTGCAAAGCTTTGAGTGGCATTTGAGATCTTGTGAAGTGATTCCATAATCGTTGTGATTGATGATTGTTTAGATATAAAGAGAGAGAATCCCAGCGCCCTCGCTCTCTCGACCAGCATCCAACTCTCATCGAAGGTGAATAGGGCGAGTGTTATTTCAGGATTTCGTTTGAGTGCAGCTGGAGCAAGTTCAAGACCTTCTCCATCAGGAAGATGGTGATCTGTAAGAACATCTGTAAAGGGTTGACTTGAAATCAAATGAAGAGCGCCCTGAAGCGAATCTGCTTGAGTGATATCTCCCCACCCGTGGTTGACTAGCGATGTCGTAAGAGCGGCTCGAATTACCTCGTGGTCATCTACAACGAGAATCTTTCGTTCGGAAAGTTCAAACATATCTCTGTGCCACCTTTATCAATTATCGTGAGGGTACCCCCGCACAGTTCAACTGATTCTCGAACGCCAGTGAGCCCGTAGCGAAGGCCACCTTCGCGTGCCCCACCTTTACCGTCATCGGAGAATCGGAATTCAAGAGAATTCTCTATCTGAGTAATTGTTATATCAATGCGGGATGCCCCAGCATGTTTAAGACTGTTTCGGATGAGTTCGGGCGTGATGTTAAGAAATAGTTCTGCCAGGTGGTGGGGGATTGCATCGAAGGAGACCTTCAATTCACAATTGATTTCGCGTCGATATTCCTCAACGAGAGATTGCAATGCAGGTAAGAAATCAAAGGGTTGCGGCTCGCGTAGATTGAAGAGTTCTAGTCGAACCTTCTCTGTCAATTGTGATATCTCAAAAGCCATTTTTCTGAGCTCACGAGATTCAGCAATATCGATTGCAGGGTTATCAGCCAGGAATTCAGTGCGAAAGCGCAAGGCAACTAGATCTTGCGCGAGACCGTCATGGAGTGCGCGAGCAAGTGCGATTCGCTCACTCGCGCTATCCATGAAAGTTACTCTTTTGAATAAAGTCCCGCGATAGTAGATGCGAACTGCTCAGCAACCACATGGCGCTTTACAGAGAGCTTGGCGGTGAGCTGGCCATCCGCGATTGTGAAATCAGTTGGCAACAATGCGAACTTTCGGATTGATTCAGCCTTAGAGACTGCCTTGTTGGCCTCATCAACTGCAGTTTGAATTACCGCAATAAGATCTGGATCGTTAACAAGGGATGCAACAGTTGCGCCAGTCTTATTGTTGGCAGCAATCCATCCCTTGACCATATCTGGATCGATTGTGATGAGAGCGGCGATAAACGGTTGGTTATCACCGACGACCATACATTGGCTAACTAGTGGATGTGCGCGTAGACGATCTTCAAGGACCGCAGGAGCGACGTTCTTTCCACCGGCTGTAACAATGAGTTCTTTCTTGCGACCTGTGATGTAAAGGAAGCCTTCCTCGTCTAAGCGACCGAGATCGCCAGACCTAAACCATTTGTCGGCAAAGACTTCTTGATTAGCAGCATCATTTTGCCAATAACCTCTCATGACAATATCTCCAGCGATGAGAACTTCACCATCTTCAGCAATCTTGATTGATGTTCCAGGAATTGGTCGACCAACAGATCCGATGCGTAGCGCAGAACTGAGATTAAGGGTTGCTCCGGCAGTGGT
>JBIKSV010000099.1:0-4171 GCA_044348425.1 Candidatus Planktophila sp.
AGAATTTTTCCTTCGCCGGCGCGCATAATCTTGTCTAGAATTTTTGACATCAAATAAATACCTTTCAGAAGGGAGCTCTCCCACCGCCATATCGTAGTGGTTGAGCCACACAAGCTGTAACTGCGCCGATAGCCCTTATTCCCGCTTGATTTAAGGCCTTCTCTGCAGCGAGAAGGGTTGCTCCTGTCGTTACTAGGTCATCAATGAGAAGTACGGCTTTATTCTCACTTTTGAACACACTGCCCTTTACAACAAGAGAATCGGAGAGATTATTCCAACGTTCTTCACTATTAAGTCCACTTTGATCTCTCACCTTTCTGGAATACCCCAGAATCGGCAGCATTGGGATGCGTAATTTTTTTGATAAAGATTGAGTGATGGTTTGCATGAAATCTCTCCCCCGAAGGCGATTGGCCTGTGGACGTGAAGGAATAGGAACCAACCCTGAAAGAGAGATATGCGGATGGTGTTTGGTGAATTCCAGTAATGAATTTTCAAGAGCGTTAATAATTAATGCGCTGGCCTCCGATACGTTGGATTCTTTTGCAGCCAAGAGGATGTGACTCACAATCGGTGAGTAAATAATGCTTGAGAAAACTAAAAGTCTTTCACCGGATTCTCGCGAAATATTCTGAGATAAAGGTTGATATGACCAGATTGATTGACATTGCGCACAGAGCGAAGATCCAAGTGTGGAACAAGAAATACAACGTGAAGGAAAGATAATCTCATTAAAGCCTTTGAAAAATTCCATTTAGGAATCATCCACGAGCTGGAGCAATGTGCTTACTGGTAGAAGTACTCCGGGTGGAAATCTTCGGGTGTGGGTTTCAGGGGGCGGCTTTGAATTTGATTGCCGGCGACTCTTGGGAGAGTTAGAACAAAATGTGCGCCACGACCCGGTCTGCCCCATGCATCGAGTTCACCGTTGTGCAGGCGTGCATCTTCGAGGGCAATTGATAGACCAAGTCCCGTGCCTCCACGCACTCGTGCGCGGGATGGATCTGCTCGCCAGAAACGGTCAAAGACACGAATCAATGAAGACTCATCCAGCCCAGAACCAAAATCTCTCACGCCAATAGCTACTTCGCTCTCAGTTGAACGAATCTGTATCTCTATTGGGGTGCCTTCACAATGATCTAGCGCGTTAGAGAGCAAGTTGCGCATTATTCGCTCAACTCTTCTCATATCTGCCTTAATTACCACTATTGCGTTATCAGATTTAGTCGAGATACCTGAAGTTTTCTCATCGTTATCAATACCAAGATCCGCTACGCACCGCTTAATAAGTGACATCAGATCAAACTCAATTGGCTCTAGAACAGCAACCTCGGCATCGAACCTTGAAACTTCTAACAAATCCTCAAGTAAGCGCTCGAATCTATCGAGCTGTGCAACAAGAAGCTCGGCACTTCTTGCAATAGGGGGTTCAAATGTTTCACGATTATTGTGAATCATCTCGGAAGCCATACGCAAAGTTGTTAGAGGAGTTCTTAGCTCATGAGTCACATCTGATACAAATCTCTGCTGTACGCGAGAGAGATTTTCTAGGCGCAAAATTTGTTGCTCAATCGATGCCGCCATGTCATTAAATGAAAGTGCCAAGGTCGCAAGCTCATCATTCGAATCTATTGGAAGTCTTAAATCAAACTTTCCTTGCGTAAATTGCTTAGCAACACTCGCAGCTTGGCGAACCGGTCGGACGACTTGCCTTACGACCAGCCAAGTGATCAGCGCAATTAGAAATATAAGTGCAAAACCCGTAATTAGAAGTGAATTTTGAATGAGGGTAATCGTCGATGCCTGGTTGGCAAGTGAGAAAACAACATACATTTCATATTGTCCACCCTCTGGAATATCAAGTGTCGCTCCGATAAACAGAGACTCAACCTTTGCTCCAGAGTCATATGTCAGAGTTCCATATTCGTACTCAAGTTCTGGGCTTTTTACAACTCTCTCACGTAAATTGAGTGGGACCGAATTTTTGCTCGCTTGATTAGATGCAATCTCGTAAACTCGCGAGGGTTTTTTGTTTGTTGAACTCTTTAAAAGAATAATTTCACGTTGTAGATTTTTAGCGCCCTGCGTTGTGGCTTCTTCGACTATTTGGGCAAGTACAACCTCACGCTGTTCTGTGGTTACGGTCTGAGTGATCACAAATTGATACTGCGCATTAAAGAAAGCCAGACGTGCCTCTGCTAAGGAAGAATTGAGGTTAACCGAACGGATTCCATCAGAAAGCCGGGAGTTAAGTGCCGACCCAGTAAGCCAAATAACGCCTAGTGAGAGAAGGAGCGTTGACGTTACAACTTTGACTGCAATTGAACGTTGAAAGAGAAGGTAGATCCCCTTCATTTAGGAAGAGCCGCCCGCCTTGTAGCCGACTCCTCTAATTGTCATGACAATTTCTGGATGCTCTGGATCGTGTTCTATTTTTGAACGAAGTCTCTGCACGTGCACATTGACCAATCTTGTATCCGTTGAATGTCGATATCCCCAGACCTCGCTAAGAAGGGCATCACGCGTAAAGACTCGTACGGGATCTTTTGCAAGAGCGACCAATAAATCAAATTCAAGACGAGTCAGAGTAATTTTTACCGAACCACGGCGAACTTCGTGTGCAGTCACATCAATTGTGAGGTCTCCAATGGTGAGAAGACCTGTGACATCTGAGTTGGTTCGGCGAAGTCTTGTGCGGATTCGGGCGATGAGTTCTGCCTCATCGCGAAAAGGTTTCTGCATATAGTCATCCGCGCCGGCTTCAAGGCCGCGAACAATATCGAGGGTCTCCCCCTTGGCACTTAACATCACAATCGGCACCATAGATTCGGCGCGAATTAACTTACAAACTTCGATTCCATCAATTCCTGGCAACATCACATCGAGTAAGACGAGGTCTGGAGGGTTACTTCTAAAAACCTCCAGGGCCTCATCTCCTCGATTGACTAGATCTACATCAAAGCCAGAGCTCGTTAAAACGATTCCTAACATCTCTGCAAGATCTTGGTCGTCATCGACGACCATAATTAATGACATTTAAGAACCGTGCTCCCAAGAGTTCAAGTAAAGCTCTTGTGCCGGTGTAAGCGCATCGATTTCGCCACCCATTGACTTGAGCTTGAGTGATGCAACTTCCTTATCGATATAGACAGGAACATCATGAACACCTGGCTTGAGATTCTTTGCTTCCTTTACGAGGTACTCAGCTGTCAAGGCCTGATCCGAGAATGACATATCCATAACAGATGCAGGGTGCCCTTCTGCAGCCCCAAGATTTACAAGGCGTCCTTCAGCGATAAGAAGCAAGCGACGTCCATCAGCCAATACATACTCATCTGTCTGATGGCGCATCTTGGCGTTCTTGGACTTTGCATTCTGTTCTAGCCATGCAACATCGATTTCAATATCAAAGTGACCTGAGTTGGCCATGATTGCGCCATCTTTCATCACAGAGAAATGCTCATCACGAAGAACGTCGCGGTTACCAGTCACAGTAATAAACACATCACCGATCTTTGCAGCTTCAGACATAGGCATTACGCGAAATCCCTGCATCAACGCATCAAGCGCCTTTGTTGGGTCAATCTCTGTGATTACAACATCTGCGCCCATACCCTTAGCGCGCTCTGCGACACCCTTACCGCAATATCCGAATCCAGCAACGACAACGATTCTTCCCGCCAACAGGAAGTTAGTTGCACGGAAAACCGCATCAAGTGTTGATTGTCCTGTGCCATAACGATTATCGAACATGTGCTTTGTATCTGTATCGTTTACAGCAATCATTGGAAAGGTGAGGGCTCCATCTTTAGCCATCTGGTTGAGGCGGATTACTCCTGTTGTGGTTTCTTCGCATCCGCCAGTAATTGTTGGCAGAAGTTCACGACGAGTTGTGTGAAGAGTATTAACTAGATCGCAACCATCATCGAATACTTGGTGTGGCTCGATATCTAGCGCTGCGTTGATGTGCGCGTAGTAACCATCACGATCAACAGCATTGCGAGCAAAAACTGAGATTCCGTACTCATGTACCAAAGCAGCTGCAGTGTCATCTTGAGTTGATAGTGGGTTTGAAGCACAGAGAGCAATCTCTGCCCCTCCTGCTTTGAGCACGCGCATTAAGTTTGCTGTCTCAGTTGTAACGTGCATACATGCGGCGATGCGAACACCT
>JBIKSV010000132.1:0-4164 GCA_044348425.1 Candidatus Planktophila sp.
CCATGAAGGTGCAGAGCTCGGGGGTGAGCGGGCGCTGGACGAGGAAGGCGTTGTTCGCGCGGCGGGCCTCCCAGGCAGCCTTCTGCTCGGGGGTCATGTCGGCGGGGTTGATCTTGCGCTTCTTCTTCGAGTCGCGGGCCTCCTTCTTGGCGGCCTTGGCGGCCTCCTGAGTCGCCTTGACCGCATCGCGGACCTTGGCGGTGAACTCAGTGGAGAGCGCCTTGAGCTGCTCAGTGAGGGTGGCGAGGAGGACCTCGGAGGAGATCGCGATCACCGGGGCAGTGGTCGCCGCAACGGTGGGGACAACGACCTCAGCCTTGGCGGGGGTCTCCTTCTTGGCAACCGCCTTCTTGGCGGGGGCGGCCTTGGGGGCAGCAGCCGGGGCCGGGGCAGGGGCAGCGGCGGTCTTGGGGGCGGTCTTCTTGTCGGCGGGCATCTTGTTTGCCTTAACGGAGGAAGTAGTGGAGGACATTTTTAACGCGTTGATATACTTCTTACCTCCCGCGGTCATGTAAATCAGTTCTCAAGAAGAAAGTCCGGACGCTCCCGACGCGTATACTTGACGATCCCACGGGGGACCTTCACCTCCAGATAGTAGGTGCGGTAGGCTTGAACGGGATCGCGACACTTGTACTCGTCCGGCATGGCTTGGCGAACGAGGGTGGCTGGGCAATCTGGAAGGGCTGGAGGATGAGCCTTGAGCCAGACGATATGGCGCTCGGTCTTGTGGGTCTTGGTGTCTCCGTAGCGATATTGGTATTCCTTGCAGAGCCACCATCCGAGTTCAGCCAGCCACCGATAGTTGGCCTGACTCTCGCGCACCCAGATGGCACACGGGTGGTTCGCATGTGTCTTCTTATACGCTCCCTCGGGAAGGTCTGTCGTCCCAAGGACGTGGTGGGCGCTGTACAACAGCTGTGCAGTTTCAAGGATCATCTTCACGACGTGTTTGTCGCAGTGAAGGCGAGCCGCAGTGCGCGGGCAACGAGAGAGGACGAAGATATTCATGGTGGGGGCAGTCGGCCTTCCTTGCTCTGAACGAATCCGTTTTAGAGACGATGGAGGGCGGAGAGGATACAGAAGGCCAGAGGAAACGGATCCTCCGCATGACACAGCATCGCCATGAGAGCATAGGACCCTTGGAGGATGAATTGGGCGGGGGAAATCGTCCACGCGGTAATGAGACACCGATGAATCAGGGGAGAGGCATAGCGATTCCCGGGCAGAGTCGCTCCGACATCATCCCGTAAGAACCGGAAGATGCGAATGTAGTCGTTCATGGAGAGTTGGAGAAAGGGCTCCACGGGCAACGTCCCAAACCCACAATCGGCAATGGTTTGACTGATCAGGGTCCATCGCATTGCCAGCCGGTCCTGGAAGGTCCGAGGATCCTCCGGAACCGTCTCACGATTCCGACGCCGAGCCGACCACATCAGTCGCAGTCGCAGTCGCGTCTCCGCGGACAAGGGGACTTTGGTATACGGATTCGCAGGCTCCGTGGAGCGTTGCGCCCATTTCCAGAGCGTCGCAAAATCAAACCACCAGATCTTCCCATTCTCTTCAAAGGCAAAGTAGTCCATCGGGAATTGGCGGTCTGACGTCTCGCACGTTTCCAGATCATCGTCATTGGACAATCCTGCCCGGCGGAGAACTCCAGGCCCCGCGAGGGCAAGTCTGCGCCGAACTCGCCATCCTCGCCCCCACGCTTGAATCCGCACGATCGCACTCAACTTGTCTTGATGGACATCCACCCACAGTCGCGGGACTTTACATTTCGCATGCACTCCACAGAGCGTGTGTCCAACGAGAGCCTTGCAGGGACAGGGATCCAGGCTCCCCTTCTTCCGAACCGACGCACACAAGGGCATCTCTTATCAATTCAGAAATATGCTCTGAAAACGGATCGGGGGGTCTGCGGGGAGAGCTAGGTATACTCTCACACAATGTCTACCCCTGCCATCATCTCTGTCTCTAACCTCGACGCTTCCAAGGTCTCCTTTGGCGATATCCGCATGAACAAGGCGGGTGGCAAGACGGTTCCGATCAAGTACAACGGCCAGAGCCTCCAGATTCGCATCCCCAAGGCCATGTATCCCTTCGGAATCAACATCCGGGACACCGAGAACGGGTCCACCTACCAGATGTCGCTCACGCTCAAGGGCTGTGACACCTATGCCAAGGAGCGCGCGGATGCGTCCGCAGGCGATCTCGGCAGCCTCTACAACTTCCTCCTGGACATGCAGGAGAAGCTCCTGGACGTCGGCACGGCGAACAGCGCCAAGTGGTTCGGCAAGTCTCGCACCCGCGAGGTCCTCACTGACATCATGAAGCAGTTCCTCAGCCCCAGCGTTGAGAAGATCAATGGCGAGTGGGTTCCCTCTGGCAAGTACCCGCCCAGCTTCCGCATGAAGGTTCCTGTCTACGATGGGGTCGTCAGCATGGATGTCGCCGACAGCACTGGCAAGCCGGTCGCTGTGGATCTTGAGAACATCTCGGCCATCTTCCCCAAGCGAGTGGAGGCCTCTCTCGTCGTCACGCCGAGCGTCTATGTCTCCGGACAGGGCTTCGGTGTCACCTGGCGCATCACGCACGCTCGCGTTGCTCCTCCCCAGCGTCTGACGGCTGCCCAGGTGTTCGCAGATGAGATTGAGGAGGAGACGAATGCTCCGGCTGCGGTTCCGCTTGACGAGGAGGAGGCTCCTGTTGAGGCGCCTGCACCGGTTCCTGCACCGGCTCCTGCACCCGCTCCGGCTCCTGAGCCTGCGAAGCCTGCTGCGAATCGTCGCCGCGTCGTGGCTGCAGCCGTGTAAACACAGCTGACTCGGGGGGAGGAACATGAAGCACAAAGTCTTCATCCACAAACAACACCTTTTCCAATTGGGGGAAGTCTAGCGGGGCCTCGGTGTTGGAGCAAAACGGAGACGGCCGCAGAGACCGTTTTCCACAGGTGGCGCAGGTATAGACCGTCGGGAGGGTCTGAAGCATCTGCGGCGTCACAATCCGAAGGGGTCCGTGGAGGCACTGCTCCAAGAAGCTGTCCACGGTTGTCCAGCCCTCATTGATGAACCGTTCAAAGGGTTGGCGAGGCAGACGGCTCCAGAGCTCGCCGCCGAGCGTCCATCCCTCTTCCTGAAGCAGGGTTCCGAACGTGGACTCCTGAAACCAGAGCAGCCGAACATCGCCGTGGTCCGCGAGATTGTGCTCGGAGCATCCGACCCGCTGAAGGTCCTCGTCATAGAGCCAGTACACGTTCGCATGGGTATAGCGGGGATCCCGCGACCCGCGATAGACATCCCGTCCGTCCATGGTCCAGAGGTCGGAGACAACATCCAGGTCGTTTTCTGTAATCCCCGGAGAGACATCGGTGTAGAGGAAGGACGGAACCAACCGCGATTCCATTGTCCTTGTTACTCAAACTTTACGGACAAGGGGAACGCTGACAAACAGATGGACTTGGTGGCTGAGCGCGAGAGTTCATGACGCTTTCGGCGGTCCCCCTCCTTGGGCTGGATCGTCGTGGAGCACGCATCCATATCCGTCTGGACGGCCTCGTAGTTCGCCTCAAGGTAATCGAGAACCCCGTCCTCCAGCACCCAGTGGAAAAAGTTCAGCTGACCGACGGTCGTGCTGAGGCCGAGGAAGGTGATCTTCTTCCAGCGACAGAAGGGGTCAAACATCTTTTTACTGTAGGCGCGGAGGTTGGCCTTGTAGCGCAGGTAGACATTGACGTCCTGTCCCGAGGCTGCGAGATAGGCGATGTTGTACTTTTTCGCGTAATTGGTCACAAGCCAATCCAAGAGACGCAGACTGATTTTGGACTCGCCGGTGAGAATGGGCTGGACACGTGCAAGGTTCTCGGGGGTTGCGTAAAAGGCGGACAGACGCCGAAGGACCATGTCTTCTTTCGAGGTGATGGTCTCCATATGTGAGTTCAGGGCTTTCATAGAAAATGGCTTTGGTTGTACAATGAGCGAGAGGAAGCTTCCCGACGACTTTTGGACAGTGGAGATTGCAGTGGATCCGTTCGCGATGGCACCTGAGGTGGGAGCAGACCTCGCGCTGATTGAGGCCCATGAAGCTGAGCTGGAAACGATCGTTCAGCAGATGTGGTCAGACATGACGACCGAGACCCGCATCCTGGACGGCACGGAGATCCCCGAGCAG
>JBIKSV010000024.1:0-16155 GCA_044348425.1 Candidatus Planktophila sp.
CGAAAAGGTCTGCGCCGAACAGGCAGAGACTGCAGAGAAAGTTCGCGGAGGACATCTTCCGGCTGCAGGTGCTTTGATTGGCGCAGTCATGAAAGAGACAAAGGGCCAAGCAGATGCTGCGCGAGTTCGCGAGCTCCTACTTGGCCACTTAGGTCAATAGTTTAAGCAGTCAACGCTTTAGTGCATTCCTGCGCCTTCTGTCTCAACGAGTGATTCTTTTCCAACGTTGATAAAGAAGAAGAGCACTATCGCGCCGATAAAGAGAAACGCTGCACTGAATTGAAATGCAACTGTAAATCCGTGCGTTGCGGCAAAAGCTCCACCCACCATGTCACCCTGGGCGACGCTATTTGCTTTTTCGTAATTCGATGACGCAGTCACTGCAATGGTGCTCAGCAGCGCTGTTCCGAGTGATCCACCAATTTGTTGTGAAGTATTCACCATCGCACTTGCCACACCTGTGTCACGACCTGAGATACCGTGAAGTGAGGTTGAAGTGAGTGGGATGAATACTAACGCCATACCGAAAGACATAATCAATAGTGATGGAACAACATGTGTTGCGTATGCGGTTTCTGGAGTAATGCGCGTCAGCAACAAAAGTCCGATACTTGCTGAAATCAGACCAGGCACCATTAGCGGCTTAGGGCCAAATTTAGGCAAGAGCTGTGAAGCAATTCCGGCGCCAAAAATAATGCCTGCGGTAAATGGCAAGAAGGCGAAACCAGATTTCAGTGGCGAGAAGCCCAAAATATTCTGGAGGTAAAGACCTAGAAATAAGAACATTGAGAAAAGTCCAGCTCCCACGATAAGAGATCCTAGATATGAACCACCGCGGTTGCGCTCTGTAACAACACGAAGAGGCATCATTGGATTTGCAACCTTAGACTCGATAGACACAAAAGAAATTAAGAGCAGAATTGAAATTGCAAGGAATGAAAGTGTTGAAGTTGCTGACCAACCCTTGGTAGCAGCTTCATTGAATCCATATGTAAGCGAGAAGAGTCCAGCTGTTGCTGTAACTACTCCAGGAACATCGTAAGTCTTATCTCCATCAGCCTTGGACTCATGTACAAATTTGAAGGCAAGGATTGCTGCAATGATGGCGATAGGTGTATTGACACCTAGGCACCAACGCCATGAGAAGAACTCGGTGAGAGCTCCACCAGCGATTAATCCGATTGCTGCCCCACCACCTGAGATTGCACCAAAGACACCGAATGCCTTTGCGCGCTCTGCTGGAACGGTAAATGTTTCAGAGATAATTGCCAGAGCTGCTGGCGCAAGTAGCGCACCAAAGACACCTTGAAGCGCACGAGAGGAGTAGAGCATTTCCTGGTTTGCAGCGATTCCACCGAGTGCCGATGCGCCGGCGAAACCAAGGAGACCAATAATGAAGATCTTCTTACGACCTACATAGTCACCAATGCGTCCACCGAAAAGCAGAAGTGAACCAAAGGCCAATGTGTAAGCGGTAATAATCCACTGCCTATTTGCATCTGAGATCATCAAATCTGCCTGTGCTCGAGGGATTGCAATATTCATAATTGACCCATCAAGGACGAGCATCAATTGTGAAATCGCTACAACAAAAAGTGTTCTCCAGCGATCGGGCGCCTGACCTTTGACATGGCCTTGGGCATCGCGGTTTTGATTTGGCACAGGTGTATCTCCAATGAGGTAAATGGAAAGTTGATTTGCAAGAGTGAGATTTAGGACTCACATCAGCTTCTAAGACCCCTGATTCTACCTGAGTAAAGACAAAGAGGCTTATCGCAGGTTAAACTTAAGCATGCCGACAATGAAGCCTCGCTCTGGTGTTGTAACTGATGGTTTAGAGAGATCTCCTGCACGCGGAATGTTACGTGCAGTCGGAATGGGTGATGAAGATTGGGTCAAGCCACAAATCGGAATCGCATCTTCATGGAACGAAATCACCCCATGTAATCTCTCACTTGATCGTTTAGCAAAGGCATCTAAGCAAGGTGTTATCGACGCTGGTGGATTCCCGATGCAATTCGGAACTATCTCAGTCTCTGACGGAATCTCAATGGGCCACGAAGGAATGCACTTCTCTTTAGTTTCGCGTGAAATCATCGCTGACTCTGTTGAAACTGTGATGCAAGCAGAGCGCTTCGATGGCATGGTCACATTTGCTGGATGCGATAAATCTCTTCCAGGCATGATGATGGCTGCAGCTCGACTAGATGTTGCTTCAGTCTTTGTTTATGCCGGATCTACATTGCCAGGCCAGGTCGATGGCAACGATGTAACAATTATTGATGCCTTTGAAGCAGTTGGTGCATGTGCACGCGGATTGATTACACGCGAACGCGTTGATGAAATCGAAAGAGCCATCTGTCCAGGCGAAGGCGCCTGTGGAGGTATGTATACAGCTAACACGATGGCGAGTATCGGCGAAGCAATCGGGCTATCTCTCCCTGGATCAGCAGCGCCTCCAGCAGTTGATCGCCGTCGAGATTCATACGCTGTTGCATCAGGTGCAGCAGTTGTCGAACTAATCCGAAAAGGGATCACAACGCGCGATATCTTAACAAAGCAGGCATTTGAAAATGCCATCACAATCTTGATGGCTCTCGGTGGTTCTACCAATGCTGTTCTTCACTTACTGGCAATTGCTTATGAGGCCGAGGTAGAACTTCATCTCGAAGATTTCCACCGAATCGGATCAAAAGTTCCACTTCTTGGAGACCTCAAACCTTTTGGTAAATATGTCATGACTGATGTTGATCGCGTTGGTGGAATTCCAGTGGTCTTACGTATGTTGCTCGATGCCGGGTATTTACATGGTGATGTTATGACCGTTACAGGTAAGACAATGGCAGAAAACCTCGCTGACATTAATCCTCCGCTTGCAGATGGCGATGTCCTTCACTCAATTGCTAAGCCACTATCAACTGATATCGGAATCACCATTCTTGGCGGAACACTCGCTACTGATGGCGCTGTCTGTAAGACAGCAGGTATCGGAATCAAATCATTTGAAGGCCCTGCTCGCGTCTTCGAACGTGAACAAGCTGCGATGGATGCAGTTGAGAATGGCACCATCAAAGAAGGCGATGTTGTTGTTATCCGCTACGAAGGCCCTAAGGGAGGACCAGGTATGCGCGAGATGTTGATGGTGACAGGTGCAATTAAGGGCGCAGGTCTTGGTAAGAAGACACTTCTTCTCACGGATGGCCGATTCTCTGGTGGCTCAACCGGTCTCTGCGTCGGGCACATTTCTCCTGAAGCTGTAGATGGTGGACCGATTGCATTCATCAAGGATGGCGACATGATTCGCATTGATTTAGAGACGCGCAAACTTGATCTTCTGGTAGACCCAGCAGAACTTGAGTCACGCAAAGTGGGATGGAAACCAATCCCGCATAAGTTCACTCGGGGAGTGCTCGCCAAGTTTTCCAAGGGGGTCAGTTCGGCCTCGATGGGCGCGGTCTGGCACTAGCCACTGAATTGACCAATATTTGAGATGTGCATCTCATCTATTGACTTCTCCCTTGACTCAACACGCCTATAGGCGGGAGAATAGGCTCATGCAATCAAGCACACATTTCGGCTCACAGAGCGTTTCAGTGGTGGTGATTCGATAGCGCATGCCTTCCGAGTCATGCGCGCCCTCAGATATCTGAGGGTTTTTTTATTTAAGGAGAAAGGAGCAAGAAGATGACTACACACGTACCGACAGTAAACGGCACAGCAATGACCGGAGCTACTTCATTGGTGAAGAGCCTCGAAGCAGCTGGCGTAGATGTGATGTTTGGTATCCCTGGTGGCGCAATTCTTCCTGCTTACGATCCAATCTTTGATTCAACTATTCGCCACATCTTGGTTCGCCATGAACAAGGCGCAGGACATGCAGCAACAGGGTATGCCCAAGTAACAGGACGTGCCGGAGTCTGTATCGCAACATCTGGCCCAGGAGCTACCAACTTGGTTACCCCGTTGATGGATGCAGCAATGGATTCGGTTCCGCTCATTGCAATCACGGGTCAGGTTCCATCTGCTGCAATCGGTACAGATGCTTTCCAAGAGGCTGATATTCGCGGAATCACAATGCCCTTTACTAAGCACAATTATCTTGTAACCAATCCCAACGATATTCCTCGCGCAATCGCTGAGGCTTTTCATATCGCAACCTCTGGTCGCCCAGGTCCTGTTCTCGTCGATATTGCAAAAGATGCGTTGCAGAAGCAGACAAATTTCACATGGCCAGGAAAAATCGAACTCGCGGGCTATAACCCAAAGTTCACTCCAGATAACTCAGCAATTCTTGATGCGGCAAAGTTAATCGCACAATCAAAGAAGCCTGTCTTCTACGTAGGTGGCGGTGTCATTAAGGCCAACGCTGCAAAAGAATTAGCACAGCTCGTTGAAGTTCTCGGCGCACCAGTCGTCACAACTTTGATGGCGCGCGGTGCTTTCCCTGATTCTCACCCATTGCACCTTGGTATGCCAGGAATGCACGGAACAGTTGCTGCTGTTACAGCTCTTCAGAAAGCAGATTTGCTCATCACTTTGGGCGCTCGCTTTGATGATCGCGTTACCGGCAAGCTCTCTACCTTTGCAGTAAATGCCAAGGTAATCCATGCAGATATCGACCCAGCTGAGATCAATAAGAATAAGTATGCAGATGTTCCTGTCGTTGGTGACCTACGCGAAACCATTACCGCGCTTATTCCAGCGCTAAAGGCAGAACTTTCTAAGAACCGTGCAGATTTAACTCCATGGCTTGCTTCAATGAATAACCTACGTGCAACTTATCCATTGGGTTACACACTTCCTGATGATGGTTCACTTTCACCACAATTAGTTATCGAGCGTATCGGCAAGATTTCAGGCACTGACACCATTTTTACTTCAGGTGTTGGCCAACATCAAATGTGGGCTTCACAATTTATCTCATACGAAAAACCACGTACCTGGCTTAACTCTGGTGGAGCGGGCACTATGGGTTACGGCGTTCCTGCTGCTATGGGCGCAAAGGTTGGCGCACCTGATGCAACAGTCTGGGCAATTGATGGTGATGGTTGTTTCCAGATGACCAATCAAGAACTCGTTACCTGTGCACTCAACAATATTCCAATCAAGGTTGCAGTTATCAACAATGAATCACTTGGCATGGTTCGTCAGTGGCAGACGCTCTTCTATGAAGGTCGTTATTCGAATACCAACCTTGATTCAAAGCGCGTACCTAACTTCCCACTATTGGCTGAAGCAATGGGTTGTGTCGGCCTTGCATGCGATAACCCTGGTGATCTTGATGCCACTATCGAAAAAGCCATGTCAATTAATGACCAACCCGTTGTAGTTGATTTCCGCGTTCATCGCGATGCGATGGTCTGGCCGATGGTCGCTGCCGGAACATCAAATGATGAAATCATGATTGCTCGCGCTACCGCGCCCGACTGGGATTCACAGGAGCTCTAATGTCTATTCATACACTTGAAGTTCTCGTCGAAAATGAACCAGGCGTACTTGCCCGCGTTGCAGGTCTATTTGCCCGTCGTGCCTACAACATCGACACATTGGTCGTGGGGCCAACTGAAAACCCAGAGATTTCGAAGATGGTGATTCAAGTAAACCTTGAAGGCCACTCTCTCGAACAAGTAATGGCTCAATTAGATAAGTTGATTACCGTCATTGGCATCAAAGAACTTGTCGATGGGGCAGTAAAGAGTAGTAAGCACGACACACAGCCCGACTATCAGAACTAAGCAAGAAACTACAAAAGGAGAAATACCGTGGCAACGATGTATCACGAGCAGGATGCAGATCTATCAATCATTCAAGGTCGCAAGGTCGCGATTATCGGTTACGGCTCACAGGGCCATGCCCACGCACTCAGCCTTCGTGATTCTGGCGTAGATGTTCGCGTCGGTCTCAAGGAAGGTTCTCCTTCACGTGCCAAGGCAGAGGCAGAAGGCCTTCGCGTAGTTTCAGTAGCTGAAGCAACAAAAGAAGCAAGCGTCATCATGATCTTGGCACCTGATCACTTGCAGCGTCACATCTACACCGAATCAATCTTGCCTAACCTTGAAAAGGGCGATGCACTCTTCTTTGGCCACGGATTCAATATTCGTTTTGGTTACATCAAGCCAACTGCTGATGTTGATGTCTGCATGGTTGCGCCAAAGGGTCCAGGTCACTTGGTGCGTCGTGAATTCGCAGCAGGTCGTGGAGTTCCAGTAATCGTTGCTGTAGAACAAGATGCAACAGGTAGCGCATGGCCGCTCACACTTTCTTATGCCAAGGCAATCGGTGGACTTCGCGCAGGTGGAATCCTCACAACATTTACCGAAGAGACAGAGACAGATTTGTTCGGTGAGCAGTCAGTGCTTTGCGGTGGCGCATCACAGCTCGTCATGTACGGCTTCGAAACACTTGTTGAAGCTGGATACCAGCCAGAGGTTGCATACTTCGAGTGCCTCCACGAACTCAAGCTCATTGTTGACTTGATGTACGAAGGTGGAATCGCGAAGCAGCGCTGGTCTGTTTCAGATACAGCTGAGTTTGGTGATTATGTATCTGGTCCACGCGTTATTGATCCACACGTTAAAGAGAACATGAAGGCAGTTCTTGCTGATATTCAATCTGGAGCATTTGCAAAGCGCTTCATCGATGACCTCGAGAGTGGTGCTAAGGAATTCTCAGCACTTCGCGCAAAGGGTGAGTCACACCCAATCGAGACCGTTGGTCGCGAACTTCGCAAGATGTTTAGCTGGATGAAGAAGAACGACAACGATGATTATAAAGAAGGAAGTGCTGCGCGTGGCTAAACCTGTTGTTCTGATCGCTGAAGAACTTAGCTCTGCAACACTTGATGCACTCGGTCCAGACTTTGAGGTTCGCAATTGCGATGGTGCAAACCGCGCAGAGCTCCTCGAAGCTCTAGGCAAAGGTGTCGATGCAGTGCTTATCCGTTCTGCAACGAAGATGGATGCTGAAGCAATCGCTGCAGCAAAGGGCCTTAAAGTAATTGCACGTGCCGGCGTTGGTCTTGATAACGTTGACATCCCAGCGGCAACAGCAGCTGGTGTCATGGTCGTTAATGCGCCAACTTCAAATATCGTTTCTGCGGCCGAGCTTGCAATCTCATTGCTTCTCGCATCAGCTCGTTTTATCTCACCAGCACACGCTGCGCTTCGTAATGGCAAGTGGGCACGCTCTAAGTACACCGGCGCTGAACTATTCGAGAAGACTCTCGGAATCGTTGGCTTTGGTCGCATCGGACAACTTGTTGCAGCTCGTATGCAAGCTTTCGGTATGAATATCGTTGCCTACGATCCATACCTTCAGCCAGCTCGTGCGGCTCAACTAGGAGTAGAGCTCGTTGAACTTGATGAGCTATTGAAGCGTTCAGATTTCATCACCATCCACCTTCCAAAGACAAAAGAGACAGCCAATCTGATTGGCGTCGATGCTCTTAAGAAGGTCAAGAAAGAGGTTCGCATCATCAACGCTGCTCGAGGTGGCGTACTTGATGAAGCAGCGCTTTACGATGCAATCGTCGAAGGTCGCGTTGCCGGTGCAGGACTTGATGTCTATGTCACTGAACCATGCACTGACTCACCTTTGTTCCAGCTTGATCAAGTTGTTGCAACCCCACACTTGGGCGCATCAACAGATGAAGCACAAGAGCGTGCCGGTATTGCTGTAGCAGTATCAGTTCGTAAAGCGCTAGCTGGAGAACTCGTCCCTGATGCAGTCAACGTCAAGGGTGGAGCAATCCACGACGAGATCCGTCCATCACTTCCATTGGTTGAAAAGATGGCACAGATCGCAACTGCAATTGTTGGCGAGATTCCACTCACCATGGAGATCTCCGTAAAGGGCGATATTTCAACCCACGATTCTTCAATTCTCTCAGTGAGCGCACTCAAGGGCGCGCTTCAAGCAACAGGTTCTGAAGATGTTACCTACGTTAATGCTCCGGGACTCGCAGCAGAGCGCGGTTCATCAGCAACCGTCACAACAACTCCTGATAGCCACGAATATCGCAGCATGATTTCTCTCCATGCCGCTTTTGCTAGTGGTGCATCTATCAAGGTTGATGGAACGCTGATGGGAATCAAGAAGGTCGAAAAGATTATTGCAATCGATAGCTTTGATCTTGATCTTCCGCCAACCGAAAATCTTCTCTTCCTTCGTTATACCGATAAGCCAGGTGTTGTTGGCGCTGTCGGTAATACTCTGGGCAAGGCCAATATCAATATCGCAGGTATGCAGGTAGCTCGTGAAGCTGCTGGTGGTAAAGCTTTGATGGCCTTGACTGTTGACTCTTCAGTTCCAGATTCTGTAACAGAGTCAATCAAATCTGAGATATCTGCAGATCTCGTTCGTTCAGTTAACCTGGTGGGGTAATAGAAAAATGTCACGCTCAATCAACCTTGCAGTAATTCCTGGTGATGGAATCGGCAGCGAAGTCGTTGGTGAAGGTCTTAAAGTTCTTGATGCAATCGCTTCTAAATATGGCGTGACCTTCAATAAGACCAACTACGACCTCGGCGCTGGTTTCTGGCATCGCACAGGCGAGGTTCTCCCTGATTCGGTTCTCGCTAACCTCGCTAAAGCAGATGTCATTCTGCTTGGCGCAGTCGGTGACCCGAGCGTTCCATCAGGGGTACTTGAGCGTGGACTTTTACTGAAGATTCGTTTCGCCTTTGATCACTACATCAATTTGCGTCCAGCAAAGTTAATGCCGGGTGTCACAGGACCACTCGCAACAAAAGCGCCAATCGATTTCATCGTTGTTCGCGAAGGAACTGAAGGCCCATACGTTGGCGCAGGGGGAGTCCTTGCTGAAGGCACTGATGCTGAGATCGCAACAGAAGAATCACTTAATACTCGTCGTGGTGCTGAGCGCGTTATTCGCGATGCCTTTGAACGCGCTGCAAAACGTGAGCGCAAGAAGTTAACTTTGGTTCATAAGAACAATGTGCTTACCCGCGCAGGTGGCCTATGGACTCGCACATTTAACGAAGTTGCAAAAGAGTATCCAACCGTCACAACCGATTATTTACACGTCGATGCAGCATCAATGTTCTTTGTTACCAATCCAGAGCGCTTCGATGTTGTAGTTACAGATAACCTCTTTGGTGACATCATCACAGATATCGCTGCTGCAATCTGTGGTGGTATCGGTTTAGCGGCATCAGGCAACATCAATCCAACAGGCAAGTTCCCATCTATGTTCGAACCTGTTCATGGTTCAGCTCCTGATATCGCTGGCAAAAATTTAGCTGACCCAACTGCAACAGTCATGTCAGTTGCGATGATGCTCGATCATCTTGGGCTCACAGATGGTGCCCGCGATGTTGAAAAGGCAGTAGCTCAAGATTTACTTACTCGGGGAGATGCAAAGCGCGGCACAACTGAAATTGGCGCCGCACTCGTTGCATTGGTGAAGTAGATGAAGATCACTCTTAACCCAAACGCAGTTCCTGCAGCACAGCGCGATGAACTCGTTGCCAACTGTGGTTTCGGTAAGTACTACACAGACCACATGATTGTCTGCGACTGGTCTGAAACCGATGGATGGGCAGAGCCAGAGCTCGTGCCATACGGCCCAATTACTTTAGATCCAGCGACTGCTGTCTTTCATTACGGTCAAGAAATCTTTGAAGGCATGAAGGCCTATCGCCAACCTGATGGTTCTATCGCTCTTTTCCGTCCCGAAGCCAATGCTCGTCGCTTTGCAAAGTCAGCAGCACGTCTTGCACTGCCTGAAATGCCAGAAGATCTCTTCTTAGAAACTATCCACACTTTGGTTCGCCAAGATTCTGGTTGGGTTCCAAAGAAGGTTGGAGAATCCCTTTACCTGCGCCCATTTATGTTCGCAACTGAAGTCGGACTCGGTGTGCGTCCATCAAATAAGGCCAAGTACATTCTTATCGCAACACCTGCAGGGGCTTATTTTGATCCTTCAAAGCCTGTCTCTGTCTGGATTTCAACCGAATATGTTCGCGCAGCACAAGGCGGAACCGGTGAGGCAAAGTGTGGTGGCAACTACGCAGCATCTCTCATCGCACAGAAGGCAGCAGCAGCTCAAGGATGCGATCAAGTCGTTTGGATTGATGCCATCGAACGCAAGTGGATTGAAGAGATGGGCGGCATGAACCTTTATTTCGTTAAAGGTAAAGGTAAAGATGCAACTGTCGTGACTCCGAAGCTCACAGGCACACTGCTTCCTGGAATCACGCGCGATTCAATTTTATCTGTAGCAAAAGATCTTGGATATAAGACTGATGAAGTGATGTTATCTATCGATGATTGGCGCGATGGAGTTGCATCAGGTGAGATTACAGAAATCTTTGCTTGCGGGACCGCGGCGGTTATTGCACCAGTTGGCCAAGCTAAATCAACGATGGGTACTTGGATTACTGGAGATGGCAAGCCAGGGGCAATCACCATGGAGATTCGCAACCATATGCTCGGCATTCAACATGGCATCATCGCAGATACCCATAACTGGGTAACGGCAATTAAGTAATCGGTGATCCTTTGATAAACGACAATTTTCACATCTATGACACCACCCTGCGCGATGGTGCTCAACAAGAAGGTCTAAACCTCTCTGTCCATGACAAACTCACTATTGCCCGCCACTTAGATGATCTCGGGGTTGGCTTTATCGAAGGCGGTTGGCCTGGAGCAAATCCAAAAGATACCGAATTCTTTGCTCTCGCTAAGAAAGAACTCAAGCTTAAGAACGCAACCTTTGTCGCATTCGGTGCGACTCGTCGCCCTAATGTAAAAGCGGCAGATGACGTACTGCTCGCAGCTCTGCGCGAGTCAGGGGCTCCAGCAGTGACATTGGTAGCAAAGTCTTATGACCGCCATGTCGAACTTGCACTCAAGACAACACTCGATGAAAACCTGGCGATGATTCGTGATTCGGTCACACATCTTCGCGCTGAAGGCCAACGTGTATTTCTCGATGCCGAACACTTCTTCGATGGTTACCGCGCAAACCGTGCATATGCGCTAGAAGTTATTCGCGTTGCTATGGAGGCCGGCGCCGATGTTGCTGCCCTCTGCGATACCAACGGCGGAATGTTGCCAGATGAAATCGCTGATGTTGTCCATGATGTTTTGGGTGCAACTTCGGCTCGTCTCGGTATTCATTGCCACAATGACACAGGATGCGCCGTCGCAAACTCAATGGCCGCGGTTGCAGCTGGAGTCACCCATGTGCAGGGAACTCTCAATGGTTATGGCGAGCGAACAGGTAATGCTGACCTCGTAACAATCATTGCCAATCTTGAGCTTAAGAAGAAGAAAGAAGTTCTACCAGCCAACGCACTTCGTGAAGCTTTCCGCATCTCACATGCAGTTGCAGAGGTAACAAATATTTCGCCATCACCACGTCAGCCGTATGCGGGCGTATCTGCATTCGCCCACAAGGCCGGCCTGCATGCATCTGCAATCAAAGTTGATCCAATGCTCTATCAGCATGAAGACCCAGCATCTGTCGGAAACGATATGCGTATGTTGGTATCAGATATGGCTGGTCGCGCTTCAATCGAACTCAAGTCACAAGAGCTCGGTGTAGACCTAGGTGGCGATAAAGAGTTGATTACTCGGATCATTGATCGTGTAAAAGAGATGGAATCACGGGGCTTCACCTTTGAAGCAGCTGATGCATCCTTCGAACTACTGATGCTCGAAGAGTCTTCAGGAAAGCGCCCAACATTTTTCTCAATCAACCACTGGTTAACAACAACTGAGCACGATGTCGACGGAACTATCGTCACTAGAGCCGAAGTAACTGTCACAGCACAAGGTCGCGAGATCACATGCTCTGGCGCCGGAAACGGACCCGTCAACGCATTTGATAAAGCGCTTCGCGATGGGCTCAACGAGTTGTATCCACAAATATCTGCTCTCGAGCTTACCGACTACAAGGTTCGTATCCTCGAAGGTCGCCTTGGTACGGGAGCTATCACTCGCGTGCTCATCGAAACTTCAGATGGCAAGAGTGAGTGGAACACCGTCGGAGTTCACGAGAACGTAATTGCTGCATCTGCTATGGCACTTGAAGATGCTCTGACATTTGGATTATTGCGCCAGGGTATTAAGCCAAACTGATTTAAAGGCGAGTAGCCTTATCTCATGGCAACGCATGAATTAATTCGCGAAGAGTATTCGCGATATCTGACTGCCGAAAAAGCATTATCTACTCATACCGTCCGCGCATATCTTGGTGATGTAGATAGCTTTACCGAACACCTTGGTCGCAACGGCATTGAATCTTTAGATCAGGCAACACTTGCCCACATTAGATCCTGGCTTGCCACCCAACAGGTTCGTGGGGGAGCGCGCACAACACTTTCTCGTAGGGCGGTTGCTATTCGCCTCTTCACTAAATGGGCGGCGAAGAAGGGGCATATCCCAGTAGATATTGGTGCAACGCTTGCTACACCTAAACCTCATCGCACGCTGCCAGGAGTTCTGACCCAGAGCGATGCGGTTACAGCGATTGATTCAATGGCGACACGAGCTACAGAATTTGATACTCCGACATCAATTCGCGATGTTGCAATTGTTGAACTTCTATATGCAACAGGCGCGCGTGTATCAGAGATTTGCGGTCTTGATTTTGAGGACCTTGATTTTCACCGCAATACAATTCGTGTTTTAGGTAAGGGAAATAAAGAACGTGTTATTCCAATGGGGGCGCCATCAGTCAAGGCCCTCAATACCTATATCAATGACGCACGTGCCCTGCTGGCCAATGAAAAATCAGAACGCGCACTCTTTCTCGGGGCGCGTGGCAAACGCATCGATCAAAGAGCTGTTCGCACAATTGTTTATGAAGCGTTATCTGCTCTTGAAGGCGTAGAGCGCATGGGACCACACGCGCTGCGACATTCGGCTGCGACTCATTTACTTGAAGGTGGAGCTGACTTGCGCACCGTGCAAGAGATTCTTGGCCATGCATCCCTTGCAACAACACAGATCTATACCCATGTTTCGACGGAGCGATTGCGCCAAGCATTCAAACAGGCCCATCCTCGCGCTTAGCTTTTGCCCCGAAAGTGACCAATTTGGGGGCTTGCCAGCCTCAAGCTAGACTCACCCCTGCACGCAGACCTTGGGGAAACCTCAGATTTGCGTGACATCTCAGCGTTCTTCACATGAACCGTTTACGGGGAATGTGGGCCTCTTCGGTCCAACGAGTTAATTGATACATATTAATTAACGAAATTGGTCGGCGTAGTGAACGCGACGGGCCTAACAAATAGTTAAGCCATTAACCGATCGGGTGAGCGCTGCGCGCGAACCCACAAAGGAGCGTGCCGTCATGGCAGGAGTAACAATGCGTGAACTCCTCGACAGCGGAGTCCACTTCGGACACCAGACTCGTCGTTGGAACCCAAAGATGAAGCGTTTTATTTTCACAGAACGCAATGGCATCTACATCATCGACATCCAGCAATCACTTGCACTTATTGATCAGGCTTATGCCTTCACTAAGGACATTGTTGCTAAGGGTGGACATGTCCTCTTCGTAGGAACAAAGAAGCAGGCACATACACCAATCATCAATCAAGCAGCTCGCGTTGGAATGCCAACAGTTACAGAGCGCTGGTTAGGTGGAATGCTCACAAACTTCCCAACAGTTCTCAAGCGTATTCAGCGCCTCAAGGAACTCGAAGCACTTGAAGAGAAGAACGACCTTTTGCTTACAAAGAAAGAGCTCCTTGTTCTTCGTCGTGAGCGCGAGAAGTTGTTTAAGAACCTCGACGGTATTCGCAACATGACAAAACTTCCGTCAGCTATCTGGGTAGTAGATACCAAGAAAGAGCACCTCGCAGTTCAAGAAGCGAAGAAGCTCGGTATCCCTGTTATCGCAATCCTTGATACAAACTGCGATCCAGACGAAGTTGATTACAAGATTCCTGGTAACGACGATGCAATTCGCTCGATCGAGCTTCTTACACGCGTTATCACCGATGCAATTGCAGATGGCCTTAAGGCACGTTCAGCATCAGCAGCACCAGCTGCTGTAGTTGAAGCTGCAGAGTCACTTGAAAAAGAGATTCTTGAAGCCGCTGCACCAGAAGCTCCAGCAACAACACCGGAGGCCTAACGCATGGCTAACTACACAGCAGAAGATGTAAAGCGCCTGCGCGAAGCAACAGCCGCAGGAATGCTTGATTGCAAAAAAGCACTCGATGAGGCTGATGGCGATTACGACAAGGCTGTCGAAATCATTCGCGTTAAGGGACTCAAGGGAGTCACAAAGCGCGAAGGTCGCTTGACTTCAAACGGTCTCGTTGTCGCAAAGGTTTCAGGAGATACAGGTGTCATGCTTGAACTCAACTGTGAGACTGACTTCGTTGCAAAGGGTGAGCGTTTCATTGCACTCGGTGACGAACTCGTAGAGCAGCTTCTTGCTACCAAGACTGGCGATGTTGCAGGTTTCCTTGCATCAAAGACATCAGCCGGCAAGAGCGTGCAAGAAGTTATCGATGAAGCCAACGCAATGTTGGGTGAGAAGATTGAGATCCGTAACGTTGCAGTAATCAACGGTCCGGTCGGAATCTATCTCCACAAGACTTCACCAGATCTTCCACCACAGGTAGGCGTTCTCGTCTCACTTGCTAAGGAAGCAGCTGAAGTTGGCCGCGATGTCGCTCAGCACATTGCAGCATTTGCACCACGCTTCGTAAATCGCGATGAGGTCCCAGCTGACCTTATTGAGACAGAGCGTCGCTTGGCTGAAGAGACAGCAAAGGCAGAGGGTAAGCCAGAGGCTGCGCTCTCTAAGATTGTTGAAGGCCGCATCACCGGGTTTGTGAAGGAAGTTTCACTTCTTGAGCAGGCTTTTGCTAAGGATGCCAAGAAGACTGTTCAGCAGATTCTTGATGAAGCAGGAACAGCCGTTAAGGCCTTCCACCGCTTCCGCGTCGGCCAGTAGTATCGTAAGAACAATTCGCTAAGCGCAAAGGAGCACTCGATGCCAGGAACCAGGGGTTCATATCAACGGGTGCTCCTTAAGCTTTCCGGAGAAGTTTTCGGTGGAGGCAAAGGAGTCGGGCTCGATCCCGATGTTTTAGTAGATGTTGCAAAACAGATTGCTGAAGTTTCACGAAGTGGAATCCAGGTAGCAATCGTTGTCGGTGGCGGTAACTTCTTCCGCGGAGCCGAACTCTCAGAGCGCGGAATGCAACGCGCAAGAGCTGACTACATGGGAATGCTCGGAACAGTCATGAACTGTCTTGCACTACAAGATTTCCTTGAGCGCGAAGGCGTTGATACTCGCGTTCAAACAGCGATCACTATGGGACAAGTTGCAGAGCCCTATATTCCACTTCGCGCAATTCGCCACCTAGAAAAAGGTCGCGTAGTAATTTTCGGCGCCGGTGCCGGAATGCCATTCTTTACAACAGATACCGTGGCAGCACAGCGCGCACTAGAAATCGGTGCCAACGCATTGTTACTCGCAAAGTCTGGAGTAGATGGTGTCTATAACGCAGATCCTCGCAAAGATCCTAAGGCAGTTAAGTTTGACGTTATTTCTTATGATGAAGTTCTGCAGAAGTCACTCGCAGTTGCAGATGCTGCAGCCTTTAGCCTCTGCCGCGAGAATAACTTGCCGATCATCGTCTTTGACTTGATGGCTCATGGCAATATCGGTCGCGCAGTGCGCGGTGAAAAGATTGGAACTCTCGTTAATTAACGAGAGCCACTAGCGGTAAGAAGAGAGAAGACCATGGCAGATGTAGCAAGCACCCTCGCAGAGGCGACAGATAAGATGAATAAGGCTGTCGAGGTTGCTAAAGATGATTTCGGCGCAATCCGCACTGGTCGCGCCCACCCAGGTATGTTTAACAAGATCATGGTCGATTACTACGGCACATACACAGCGTTATCTCAGCTTGCATCTATCCAGATTCCCGAAAACCGTCTTGCCATTGTTTCGCCATTCGATAAGGGCGCAATGGCATCTGTTGAAAAAGCTATTCGCGACTCAGACCTGGGTGTTAACCCAGCATCTGATGGCTCAGTAATTCGTGTGGCGCTTCCACAGCTCACTGAAGAGCGCCGCAAGGATTACATCAAGGTTGCCAAGACCAAGGCAGAAGATTCCAAGATTTCTATGCGCAATATCCGTCGCGCTGCAAAAGA
>JBIKSV010000100.1:0-4066 GCA_044348425.1 Candidatus Planktophila sp.
TAGCCCTGCAGAGCGGTCTCTTCTTTACTGTTGGCCTAGTGCTCTTGGCATATCTTTCTAGCGGTTCGCTCATGACAGATGAGATGGGAGCAATGGGCGTATCAATCTGGAAATTCGGCTTGCTCGCCTTCTTTGAAGTATTCATTGGAGCAGCAGCAACCGTGGCAATCGCCTCTCGAGCACAGCGATGAAGAGAATTCTCGTGCTTGCCTCTGGCTCAGGCACACTTGCAGAAGAAATTTTTAGAACAGATTTCTCACCAGAAGGTGGCGAGATTGTGGCGCTAATCTGTGATCGCCCTGATGCTCCCGTCTTGCAACGCGCCACCAACCATCACATCGAAAGTTACTTGATTCCAATGACAGCTAATCGTTCTGATTGGAATTTCGAACTTGAAAAACTCATCGCAGCGCTTCGTCCTGATTTAGTGGTGAGTGCTGGCTTTATGCGAATCCTGCCAGAAGCAATTACAAGCAGATTTAAAATTATCAATAGCCACCCCGCCCTCTTGCCACTTTTTCCAGGAGCGCATGCTGTCCGAGATACACTTGCCGCTGGTGCGAAAGAGACCGGGACAACGATTCATTGGGTAGATGCTGGCGTCGATACCGGAGAGATAATCGCGCAGGAACCAGTTGAGATTCTGGCGGGGGATACGCAGGAGTCCCTCCATGAACGCATTAAGATTATCGAGCGCGGTCTCATAGTTGCGACCATCCGTCGATTACTGCCGACACTGGAGCCCTGAGAATGTCAACACGTAAGCCAATCCGAAGAGCGCTGATTAGCGTCTACGATAAAGATCGACTCCTAGAACTTGCTACAGTGCTTTCAGATTCTGGTGTTGAAATTCTCTCAACTGGGTCAACTGCTAAAACTTTAGCCGAGGCCGGGATCACGGTAACTGAAGTAAGCACTTACACGGGATTTCCAGAAATTATGGGCGGCCGTGTTAAGACGCTGCACCCAAAGATTCATTCTGGAATTCTTGCTGATCAAAATAACCCTGATCACTTATCGGCAATCAAGGATTTAGATATCGCACCCTTTGATTTAGTTGTTATTAACCTCTATCCATTTGTAAAGACAATTATGTCGGGTGCCAATTTTGCAGATTCAATTGAACAAATTGATATTGGTGGGCCTTCTATGTTGCGCGGAGCTGCAAAGAATCATGGCTCTGTTGCAGTGCTCTGTCACGAGTCGCAATACGACCAAGCGATTGCTGCAGTTAAAGCAGGCGGATTTACAGCTGAAGAACGGACTGCACTTGCGCTAGAGGTCTTCCGAACCACCGCTGAATATGATCTACAGATAGCCGGTTGGCTTGGTCGCCAAAGCAGTAACGAAATTCTGCCCGATTGGTTTGGTGCCATTTATAAGCGCCAAGACACTCTTCGTTATGGGGAGAATCCACATCAAAGCGCAGCAATTTATCGCGGTGGGCCTGCCGGAATCGTGAATGCAGCTCAATCGCATGGCAAAGAGATGTCATTTAATAATTACACCGATGCTGATGCTGCTTGGCGCGCAGCACTTGATCACACCGAACCTTGTGTTGCAATCATCAAACATGCTAATCCGTGTGGCATTGCAATTGGTACTGATATTGCAGATGCCTATGCCAAGGCTCATCGCTGCGACCCTGTCTCAGCTTTCGGGGGAGTAGTTGCAGCAAATCGTGAAGTTTCTGTTGCCATGGCCGAGCAGTTGTCGAAGGTCTTTACCGAAGTGATAATTGCGCCAGGATATGCGCCAGGTGCAGAAGCAATCTTGGCCGAAAAACCTTCGATTCGAATTTTGACATCAGCTGTCAACCAAATTAATCCTTTAGAGATGCGAACTCTCTCCGGAGGAGCGTTAGTGCAAGCGACCGATTTAATTTCTGCACCAGGTGATAATCCTGCTAATTGGCGCCAAGTAACAGGCGAAAAGGTGAGCGATAAAGTTCTCGCCGATCTTGAATTCGCGTGGCGTGCAGTACGCGCCGTTAAGAGCAATGCAATTTTGTTGGCTCATGATGGGGCCGCAGTCGGCATCGGAATGGGGCAAGTCAATCGCGTTGATTCAGCAAAGTTGGCAGTTGATCGCGCCGGCACACGTGTAGCAGGAAGTGTTGGCGCATCAGATGCATTCTTCCCCTTTGCCGATGGCTTAGAGATTCTTATTGCAGCTGGAGTTACAGCAGTCGTGCAGCCAGGTGGTTCGATACGTGATGAAGAGGTAATTGTGGCGGCGCAAAAAGCTGGCATCGCAATGTTTTTCACCGATACTCGCCACTTCTCTCACGCTTGATTTCAATGTGTAAGTGAAGTGCGAAAAGAAGAAGCGGTAGGCTAGCTCCATGACTGCAGTGATACTTGATGGCAAAGCACTTGCCTCCACAATAAAGGCGGATCTTGCAATCCGTGCTGCAGCACTACGGGCCAAGGCAATCACACCTGGCTTAGGAACAGTCTTGGTAGGCGATGATCCTGGTTCTCACTCATATGTGGCCGGCAAGCATCGTGATTGCCAAGAAGTTGGTATTCAATCAATACGAATCGACCTACCAGCAACTGCTTCCCAGAAAGATGTTTTGGCAGCAATTAAAGATCTTAACAACGCTGCAGAGTGCACTGGTTACATTGTTCAGCTTCCGCTGCCACGCGAGATTAATACTCAAGTAATCCTGGAAGCAATAGATCCTGCAAAAGATGCTGATGGGTTGCATCCGATGAACCTTGGTCGATTAGTGGCTGGCTATGAAGCACCTCTTCCATGTACTCCACGTGGCATAGTGGCTCTGCTTAATCACTATTCAGTTCCATTGCAAGGTGCTGAAGTTGTTGTGATTGGACGAGGACTTACAGTTGGGCGACCACTTGGATTGCTCTTAACTCGCAAGCAAGAGAATGCAACTGTCACCCTTACACATACAGGAACAAAAGATTTAGCAGCACATACTCTTCGCGCAGATATTGTTGTAGCAGCGATTGGACAGGCTCACTTTTTAAAGGCTGAGATGATTAAGCCAGGTGCAACTGTTCTTGATGTCGGAATATCTCGTACTGATGCTGGCTTGCTTGGCGATGTACATCCCGATGTGATGAATATTGCATCTCACGTGGCGCCAATGCCTGGGGGAGTCGGACCAATGACTCGCGCAATGTTGCTCACGAATGTGGTGGATGCATGCGAGCGATAACTACCCTCAATCTACGAATCGCATTTGGCGCTATCGTTTTAGGTGTTGTGGTCGGCGCCTTTGGCTTCGTTAGAACAGGTGCGCTCTTGATCGCTGCAGGAACGGCCGTCATTGTTTTGGCGCGTAGCAGTGAAGTAAAGGGGAGAAGGCGCATAATTGAGAGCTATCTCCCACTGGCCATCGCCGGTGTGCTCTTCGCCTTGGCGCTAGCCCTACCTAAAGGGTTGTAGAGTTGCCTCGACGTCAAGATACCTAAGATAGGACGCATTATGGGAAAGAAAGTCACCGTTGTCGGTGCAGGTTTCTACGGATCCACCACAGCTCTTCGTTTAGCTGAGTACAACATCTTTGATGAGGTTGTCCTTACAGATATTCTCGAAGGAAAGCCCGAAGGTCTAGCTCTCGATATGAACCAATCGCGATCTATCGAAGGCTTTGAGACAAAGATTATTGGCGCAACCACAACAGCTGAAGGTGGTGGATATGAGAAGACAGCTAACTCTGATGTCGTTGTAATCACTGCAGGCTTACCGCGTAAGCCAGGTATGAGCCGTATGGATCTCATCGGTGTCAATGCCGGAATCGTTCGCGGCGTTGCTGAAAATATTGCTAAGCATTCACCTAATGCGGTCATTATCGTGGTTTCGAATCCACTCGATGAGATGACAGCGCTAGCGCAGATTGCAACAAACTTTCCTAAGAACCGCGTGATGGGTCAGGCAGGAATGCTCGATACCGCTCGCTTTACTAACTTTGTTGCCGAAAAACTTGGTGTTGCAGTTTCTTCAGTAAAGACGCTGACACTTGGTTCACACGGTGACACCATGGTTCCAGTCCCAAGCCGTTGCACTGTAGACGGAGCTCCGCTTTCAGATAAGT
>JBIKSV010000101.1:0-3933 GCA_044348425.1 Candidatus Planktophila sp.
GTTGATCGGCCATGAATCAATCTTACTTGAGTGGAGAGTGATTTCGTAATCAACGCTTGATAAGTCGAAGTCCGAGCAGGTACATCTCGCAACCCAGGCAGTAATTAAAGGCGGCATTAAGAAATGCGGCACCCAATGCAAAGCCAACTGCCACTGTAAAGACGGCATCTGCGCCCGAAAAAGCACCGACGAGACCAACGAGTGCGAAGAGAAAACCAACGCTCTGTGCAAACTTTGGAGGACGTACATCTTCGGTTGGCGCTTCTTTAGTTAGTCGAGGCTTGATTAACTTCTTAAAGAAAAATCCATAAGGAGTAAATTGCGGACCGCGGATAGCACCGATTGCAAAGACAAGAGCCTGCGCCAACAAGAGCCACTTGTTATTTGTTACAAGCGTGAGTGCAAGAACAACTGTTGTGATGATCGCACCAAAGCGCGGACCACGTGCATCAATGTAGATACGGGCAACTTCTGGCTTATCAAGAATCTCAGACATAGGTTGATATTAAGGAGTAGCCAGTGATAACGCTACTTGCGAACTATTTGCTTCTTGTAGGCGACTGCATCAGATTGCTTGAATTATATTGCGTTGAGCGCAGTCAGAACCTGTTCGCGCTTAGGTGTTCCGGCTGCGCGCCCGACTTCAACGCCGTCGCTATTGAGAAAGAGCGTGGTTGGAGTAGAACGAATATCTAGCTGGCGAACGAGCTCGAGATGGGATTCAGCATCGATATGAATATGTTTCACATCTTCCATCGCAAGGACCATCTGCGAAAGCAAGGCATGAGTTGCTCTGCAAGGAGCACAGAAGGCTGATGAGAATTGCACCATCGTCGCCCGTGATCCGAGAGCTTCACCTAATACATCAGCACCAAGGCGATGTCCTGGAACCGCCTTTACAGTGCGGATTGCTCCTCGCGAGCGCTGATACCAGAGCCCATATGCGCTAGCTATCGCGAGCACAACGACGAGTGGAATATAGGTTTTCACAAGAGTATTCTCACACAATGGCCAAGGTGTTGCTACTGACAAATACCCAAGGCGCTAGCGCAGATGTTCTGCCAGCGTTGGGTCTTTTGCAGCACTCAATTAAAGTTCTTCCGCTTGAGGCATCTGTATTAATTGATGCGCCTGTTATGGATTTAATCTTTATTGATGCCCGTCGCGAATTTCCTAAAGCAAAGTCTCTCTCACGCTTAATGTCTACAACAGGTGTTGAGTCACCAATTATTGCAATCACCACTGAAGGTGGCCTTACAGCTATTAGCGCTGATTGGGAGATTAACGATGTCATCCTCGATTCAGCAGGCCCTGCTGAAGTCGATGCACGAATTCGCTTAGCAGTTGATGCACGCACATATGCGCAAGAAGCATTGCAAGGTGGGGCTAAAGAGATTCGCCAAGGTGATGTAGTAATTGATGAAGGCACCTACACCGCAAAGATTCGAGGCAACTCTTTAGATCTCACCTTTAAAGAGTTCGAGCTACTTAAGTATTTAGCGCAACACCCTGGTCGCGTCTTTTCTCGCGCACAGCTTCTGCAAGAGATCTGGGGCTATGACTACTTCGGTGGAACTCGCACAGTCGATGTTCATATCCGTCGCTTGCGCTCAAAGCTTGGCCCCGAATTTGAATCTATAATCGGCACTGTTCGCAACGTGGGATACCGCTTCACAATTCAGAACGCTGGTCGCGAATCCGTATCTGAGCTCGTCTAAATTCAATGCGTAAGATTCTTAGACTCTCGCGTTCTTTAACGGCAGAGATTTCACATATCGCACACCCATACGAATTTGTTACCTTTGATCCCGAAATTCATTGTGAAGCCTGGCTCGAACTCAACAATCACATCTTTGAATCACACCCAGACCAAGGCAACTGGGCAATGGCAGACCTTGAAAACAGAATGTACGAGCCTTGGTTTGATCCCGCTGGATTCTTTCTCTGCATCAAGGATGGCAAAATAGTTGGTTTCTGCTGGACCAAGATTCATCACGACTTCGTAAATCAAGATCCATTCGGTGAGCTTTATGTCATCGGTGTTGACCCAGACCATGGCGGCCAAGGAATTGGTAAAGCAATCTGCATTAAAGGCTTGATTTATCTACGCGATAAGGGCCTAAAGTCATCTATTTTGTATGTCGATGAAGATAACACCGCTGGAAAAGGTTTATATAAGTCACTTGGGTTTAACTGAGAATGAGCTCTGGCGCACAATAAGCTCTGGTACCAAATTAATAGAGAGTTTCTTTGAGTCTATTTTTCCGACAGAACTCCTCATAGCGATAAGTAGTTCAACACTTTTTTTGCCAATTATATTGAAGTCCTGACGTACGGTTGTCAGGGAAATGGTATCAAGTTCAGCAATTCCGATATCGTCATAGCCGACCACAGATATGCCTTGGTTAGAGTTCATCACTTTCCCATGTAACAATGTTTGCTGTATGCCTACTGCAACCAAATCATTTCCTGCAATAATTCCAGTCGGTCGCGACTTAGCAGGCATTTTTTCTATTACTCTGGCAGCAGCTATTCCTGCTTTAAGGCTCTGGCCATCTGTCTCTAAGTGCGTCACTGTTACCGTAGATTTCTTTGGAATAGCACTTTTTATTCCCGCCAGACGGTCTTGCAAAGCCTGAATCTTTAATGATCCGGAGACGAAGTAGATATTCTTGTGCGAAAGTGAAAGTAAGTGTTTCATCGCGAGCGCTCCGCCAGTTTTGTCGCTGAATGTTACATGCGGGATTCCCGGTACATCTTGCGCGCCGATAATCACAATTGGCGTACCTCTTGCCTGAATCTGCTGCGCGTATTTGACGTTTTCTCCTGAAATTGTGGCAAAAACAATCCCTGCCAGCCGAAGCTCTTCAAAGAGCTTCAAATTCTCTAGCTCTGCTGAAGTCGATTCTCCTGAACTGGCAACCAAGAGGTTGTAGCCATTCTCTGCAGCCTCTCTCTTTGCTCCGCTGGCAATCTCAGAGTAAGCAGGGTTGGTTACGTCATGAACAATCAAGCCATAGACGGCATTTGAATTGGAGCGGATGCTTGCTGCACCATGATTTCGAATGTAGCCCAACTCGGCTATAGATTCCTCAACACGCTTCCTAATCATGGGATCAACTGTGGGGACGTTATTCAAGACGTTTGAAACGGTCCCGATGGACACCTGAGCGTGTTTTGCGACATCAGTAATTCGAGATCGCCTGACCATGCATACACCTCTCACTAAAAAACTTTCAAAAATTCCTTGACAAGTGTAGGGCTTGCTTCTATCTTAATGAAATGATTCATGAAACGTTTCATTTAGGAGGGAAGAAGCGCCCGAAGAGGGTTCCAATCGGGCCGATTTCCCCTGAATGCGAGGGTCAGAGAGCTAAAAAGCCAGCTATCCCTCGACCGACTCAAATCAAAATTTCCTTCAAATACCCGCATTTGGAGGAATACAAAGGAAATCAACAATCATCAACCGAAGTAAGGGAAATGGAAGGCATAAAAATGAGTGATCAAAAAAGGGCGGCTAGCCGCTCGCGATTCAAGGTGATACTGACAGCTATTTTGCTGCCCTTATCACTAATAGTGGCAACGTCCCCATCAGCTTCGGCTGAACCGACTGTGGTCAATTGGTGGGCCTGGAATGCAGGTGGTCCACCAGATGACAATCCGTACATGAAGGCTTTTGAAGCAGCGAACCCAGATATAAAGATCGTTCTGCGTAATCTGGATTACGAGGCGTATAAGAACGCTTTGCGACTCGCTGTTACTACAGGTGAAGGCCCAGACGTCTTTGGCGTTCAAGTCGGACCACTTACTGACCAATATGCAAGTTCAGCGGAGAACTTAACAAGTTATATGAGCAAGTCAGCTCTTGGCGCAACTTGGAAGAAGAAGATGATTGGAGCTAATCAGCTCGTATCCGGTGGCAAGCAGGTGGCT
>JBIKSV010000102.1:0-3910 GCA_044348425.1 Candidatus Planktophila sp.
CTTCAACGGTTAACTTCTGCAATCTATTGAGCTCTTGCGCATCGCGTACAAATAGAACGGATCCGACTCCCCCAACTTTTGCCTGCGCTTCTACATATGCACGCATTTTGGATGGAATAACATGAATCTCAGATCCAGGTTCTGGATCCGGTAGCCCGCCGAAGTAAAAGTACTGAGTTAGCTGACCGGCCTTCTCTTCGATAGTCATCTGTGCGAGGAGGGACTCGACTCGATCAGTAATTGTCTGTGAGCTCATGATTGAACTTAATCACATATTTACAGATGATGGAACCTACTGATAATCGTGCAGGAGAATTGTTTAGTGCTGCGGATTTAGCCCAAATCGAGAATGACCTGGCCAACTTGATAGGCAGCAACAGGATGGACAAAAGGCATGGGAGAATCTTGCTCTGCTCTTACCAGTTTCAGATTCGGAAAAGCATTAATTAACTGCATGATTCCTTCTTTGATCTCTATACGAGCTACTTGTTGACCAAGGCAACCATGAATTCCATTACCAAAACCTAAGTGGCCAAATGCGTCACGACTTAAATCAAAACGATCTGGGTCTGAATACTGTCGTCCGTCATGATTTGCAGCAACAGCAGATACCGATACTGATTGGCCGCGCGCAATCTTTACACCGTCGATTTCAACATCTTCCATGGCAGTTCGAGGGAACATGGTCAGAAAAACAGCACTGATGCGTAGCAGTTCTTCAATACCTGCATCAATCAAAGTTGGGTCATCCCGCAATGCCTGTAGCTGATCAGGGTGTCTTAAAAGAGCGAGAATACCTGTCGAAATCATGTAAGCAACATTGTCTCTTCCAGAGACCATCAACGAAAATGTTAATCCCTCAATCTCATTCTTGCTTAAATCTGATTTTAATAAATCACTTAAAACGTCGTCAGCTAGGAAATTCTTTTTAGAAGCTAGGACTCGCCGTAAATAATCAATTTTTTCATTCTCCTCAGATTTACCAACAAATAATCTTTCGTAATCTTTAAAGAAAGATTCAGGAATTCCAAGGACACGAGCATGGCCATGCGCTGATATTGGCTCTGAGTAATACTCTGTTATATCGACTGGAGAACCTTGAGCACTTAACCTTTTAATTTGCGTGGCAACAATATCTTTAATATCGGCCTCGTATCCTTTGGCGGCTCGAACAGAAAAACGGCTCGTCACTGCGCGTCGAATCTTTAGATGCTGTTCGCCATCTAAAAAGAGCAAATTGCCTGGATCTAATTCTCCTTCAGTCGCCAGCTCACCGCCAACGACATTGATACCAGGGTCAGATTCTTCTCTGATAACTTGATGAGCTGGGATTCTGATTGGTTTTTGGCTAAAGCGTTTATCTTCTAGGATAAGTTTGGCTAATTCATATCGGTTGATAACTAGACCTTGATGCCCATCCTCATATTCCAATGGTGTCGCAGCAGCTTCTTCACGCCATTGCGCAAGAGTGGCAGAGGGACATAACGGGGTTCCGTCAATCGGAAGTTTACGAATCTCACTTACCGAATCAGGATTAATCATTCTTAAATCCTATAGTCGCCACTTTTATGCGTCTAGGTTTGGAGTGGTGGCGGGTGAAGGATTTGAACCTTCGAAGGCAGAGCCGGGGGATTTACAGTCCCCTCCCATTGGCCGCTCGGGCAACCCGCCAGGGTCAAAGTGTTGCGGCACTTTGGTAGTACGAGCGGAAAGGATACCTTAGCCCCGTAAGGATGAAAAATCGCCTTCTATTTAATGAGTGAAAGGGCCGAAACCAATGGCTGACAGCAGTTTCGATGTAGTTTCAAAGATTGATCGTATGGAGCTTGATAATGCAATCAATCAGGCGATAAGAGAGATTGATACTCGCTTTGACTTTAAGAATACTGGCACATCTGTAGAACTCAGTGGCGAGACAATCAAGATTGAAGCTGGCACTGAAGAGCGCGCCAAAGCTGCTCTCGAAGTTGTAAAAGAGAAGATGATTAAGCGTGGAGTTTCACTCAAGCATCTCGATGCCGGTGAGCCACAATTATCAGGCAAGATATACAAGATTGGTTGTACTTTGAAGGAAGGCATCTCAACTGAGAATGCTAAGAAGATTGCCAAGTTTTTACGTGATGAAGGTCCAAAGAGCATCAAGACACAGATTCAAGGTGATGAACTCCGCGTCTCTTCTAAGTCTCGCGATGATCTACAGGATGCCATCACTCAAATTAAAGAAGGTCCCTTTGACTTCGCAGTGCAATTTACGAATTACCGCTAAATAAGAATTATCAGTGAGCACTGTGAGAAGCGAGAAATCGCTTGGTTTAATCTTTGGTCTATCAGCCTATGTTTTCTGGGGGCTTTTCCCACTCTTCTGGCCGCTGCTAAAACCTGCTACCCCATATGAAATCGTTGCTCACCGGGCGCTCTGGACATTTATCTTCTGCATGATTGTTCTGGCACTGAGCAAAAAGCTACGAGCCATGTTTGCACGATTACGAGATATCAGAATTCTTCTCGGTCTCACTCTGACTTCAATACTTATCTCAATTAACTGGATTGTTTATATCTGGGCAACCAACAATGGCCATGTTGTCGAAGCATCGCTTGGTTATTACATCAATCCTCTGGTCATGATTGCCTTTGGCGTTATCTTGCTTAAGGAGAAGATGCGAAGGGGCCAATGGATTGCAGTAAGCATTGCAACTGTTGGTGTTGCAGTATTAACAATTGATTACGGTCGCCTGCCATGGGTAGCGCTAGGTTTAGCATTCTCGTGGGGAAGTTATGGGGTTGTAAAGAAAGTCCTTGATTTAGGGGCACTCGAGGGACTGACCATCGAAACCATGATTTCGCTACTCCCCTATTTAACTTTCTTGCTTATCCTTGAAAATGGTGGCACGGCACAATTTGGTAAAGATCTTGGACTCACGCTTCTCCTAATTAGTGCTGGCATTGTGACTGCGGTTCCACTTTTACTCTTTAATGGTTCTACAACTCGTTTGCCATATACGGTAATTGGTCTTCTGCAGTACATAACCCCAACAATTCAATTTGCGATTGGTGTCTGGATTAATCACGAAGAGATGTCGACTGCCCGCTGGGTGGGATTCGTGATTATCTGGTGTGCGCTAGTGACGCTTGCTTTTGATTTATTGCGCTCAAGCAGAGCGGTCGATAATCGCATCACACAAGAGATATAGCGCCCCAGTCACATCATTAACTGGCAGTGGACCAAGTGCCGCACGAGCATCTCTTGCATATTGCAGGAGTTGTTGACGTGATAGTTCTAGCGCGGGATGGTTGCGCAAGGTCGCCAATACATCGGCGACTACAGCTTCATCTTTAATCGGTCCCTGTAAATGCCTTATTAAAGCCTTATCTTCGGGGCGGTTCATGGCGATAACGTTTAAAGTCACCAGGGTAGGAACACCTTCGCGCAGGTCGGTACCGGGGGTCTTGCCGGATTCAAATGAGCTACTCGCAATATCAATCACATCATCGGCTAATTGAAAAGCGATTCCAATTTTTTCGCCATAAACAGTGAGTGACTCCTTAATCTCGTCTGGCGCACCAGAGACCATGGCGCCAAAACGAGCGGATGCTGAGATAAGAGATCCTGTCTTATCGGCAACAACTCCTAAATAATGAGTTAGCGGATCAATTCCATCGGCTGGACCTTGTGTCTCCATAATCTGACCGATTACTAATCTCTCAAAAGTATGCGCCTGCAAGCGAACCGCCTCTGGTCCAATATCTGCAAGCAGCGCTGAAACTTTTGCAAAGAGATAATCGCCTGTAAGAATCGCCACTGTATTTCCCCAGCGGTTATTGGCGCTCTCTACTCCACGCCGCAATGGCGCTTCATCCATTACGTCATCGTGATAAAGCGTTGCTACATGGGTCAGCTCGCAGACGGCGG
>JBIKSV010000025.1:0-15070 GCA_044348425.1 Candidatus Planktophila sp.
GGCGGAAATCAACGGGGGTAAAGCGTGAAACCTCTTTGAGGTTCAAAGATTGCTCGCTGACCAAATGTTGCATGGCCTGTTGTAATTCAATGTGCATGTCTAGCTCCTTTAGTGAATGAACACCAGCAAACTGAATGAAATCAAGGCTGCTGATGCGAATGCAGGGTATGGAGCAAGAGGTGTGCCAGCTTTTCTTTGCCACTTTGTGTCGAAAGATTGACTGAAAGTGGCAGGAGGTTGCCGGAATTAGGGCAAAAGCGGCAAGCTTTGGGTCATTTCAATGGCCCTGACCTTGAAAATCTAAACGCCTAACTTGTATGAGTGCGGTGATGAGGTGACTTCATTTACTTTGTAGGGCTTTAATGGCCTCTAGCACCTGAGTTGCTAAACGAATTTCAAGATGCGGACCAATAGGTAGGCTAAGTACTTCCTGCGCCATCTTTGCCGCTTTGGGGAAGGATTCAAGTGGAAACTTTAGTTCGGCATAAGCCGCTTGTTTGTGTGGTGGAATTGGGTAATGAATTAGTGTTCCAATGCCCATATCGTGTAGTCTCGCAGCTAGCTCATCCCGTTGAGGATGCCTAACAACGAACAAATGCCAAACGGGTTCCGCCCATTCTGGGGTGTGAGGCAATACTAAAGAGCTACCCAGCAGAGTATCTTGGTAATGCTGTGCAATGTCCCTTCGTCGATCGTTCCAAGCATCTAAATATTTAAGTTTGACTCGCAGTATCGCAGCCTGGATAGGGTCCAGACGGCTATTGAAGCCTTTGACTTCATTGACGTATTTAATATTCGAGCCATAGTTACGCAACATGCGAATACGCTCTGCGATAACAGGATCATTGGTCGTTACAGCCCCACCATCTCCGATTGCACCAAGATTTTTCCCCGGGTAAAAACTCCACGCTACTGCATCTCCATGTCCACCGATACGTTGGCCGTTGTAGCGAGCCCCGTGAGCCTGTGCGCCATCTTCCAAAACTCTGAGCCCGTGCTTTCGGGCAATCGCCAAAATCGGGTCAAGATCTGCAGGCTGGCCATATAGGTGAACTGGCAGAATCACTTTTGTGCGCGAAGTAATAGCTGCAGCGATGGCCGTAGGGTCTATGTTGTAAGTACTATCATCTGGCTCCACTGGCACGGGCGTGGCGCCACAATGGCTGACAGCCAGCCAAGTAGCAATGTAGGTATTGCTAGGTACGATAACCTCATCGCCTGGGCCTACGTCCATTGCACGCAAAGCTAGGACTAATGCATCTAGACCATTTGCAACCCCAATTGAATAATTCGTTTGGCAATAAGTAGCAAATTCTTTTTCAAAGGTCTCAACTTCTGGACCTAATACGTACCAACCACTATTGAGTACGTGACTAACCGCGTTATCAATCTCGGATTTAAGTTCAAGATAACTTGCACGCAAATCGAGAAATGGAACATTTATGTTCATCCCCCCCACCTTACACGCATGAAGTTTGCATAATCTCTATAGTAGTCATCTTCATCATAACGATTAGAAGCTAGCACCATACACACCGAACCAGAGGAAAAATTATTTAGTTCACGCCAGATCATGGGACATACATAAAGACCGTTGTATGAGCGATTTAAATGGAAAGTACGCTTCTCATTTCCGTCATCAAGTAAGACATCAAAACTACCAGACATGGCCACGATAAGTTGGTGCAAGCCTTTATGAGCATGCCCCCCCCGTTCTGCGCCGCCTGGTACGTCGTATAGGTAATACACGCGCTGGATATCGAAGGGTATGTGTTTGCCACTTTCAATGAAAGTTAAATTACCTCGGGGATCATGCGTCTTTGGGAGATCAATTATTTTGCATTGCTCTAGGCTCATAAAATCTCCTCTCTTTTAAGCTGAGAAGCTACTACATATATTTCAGCGGCTATGTCTGGATATCTTTCCCCTAATTGCATGAAGGCATCGACCATAGCTGGTGACCATGAATTTTCGATTTGACTGTTTGATACTGGCTTTAGCCAATAGCCTCCGAACACATCAATGTTATAGCCGGCCTTCGTAAATGCTGCACGAAAGGTCTCGGGATTGAACACAACACGGTGGCCATGATGAATATCTTTGTCGTTCAACGTATCTTCCTGAGGAAGCAAGCCCATGAGAACAGCAGCTTGTCTGTGAACCGATCTTGCGTTAGGAACTGCAGCGAAAATTCGTCCACCAGGTTTGAGCCAAGTGTGCACACGGCGGAGGATTTGATCAGGATTCTGGACGTGCTCTAAAACATGACCTAGAACTATCGTATCAAATCGTTCCTTGGGCTCAAATTGCTCAAAAAGTGTATGAACTACATTCGCGTTTGGAAAGCGCTGGCGTAGGTTTTCGCAAAAAACAGATGAACCTTCCACCAAAGTTAGATCCTTGCCTGTCTTCGAGAGTAATTCGGTCATGACTCCTTCAGCAGGTCCCAGCTCAAGAACTCGACTGCCATTTAAAAAACGCTGAAGAATCTTAAAGCAGTGCTGAATTGCTGGCGTCATAACACCAGATGAATAAATGGAACTTCTTGAAATCGAATCTAGTTGGGCTAACTCTTCGTTAATCATTTGTAACTCCATGAGTTGTCATAACTCAATAAATTCGAGCATAGGACCTTGACGGAAAGAGAAAAAGCAAATTTTTTTCCCACAAAATGCTGTAGCAGAAACAGGTGCTATGATCATTTTTCCGCGAAGATTTTTAGCCCACGCGATGGCTTCGTCCATATATTCAACCTGGTAGGCAATGTGGTACATCTTGATACCAGAATTTAACCAAGGTGTTAAGGTTTGCGAGCCCTCAAGATTTTCTAGTAGTTCAATTCGAGGACCAGGACCTTGAATAAAGCAACCTTTTACACCCTGAATAGGGTCCTCGAATGTGGCGCCATCTTGTGCATAGCCCAAACTCTCAAATAGCTTTCGCTCAAGAGTTACAGACTTAGTTGCGTATCCGATGTGATGGAAGACTCTTGAGCCCGGTAATGCTTCTTCCATTGAGGTGTTAAGTTTCATTTTGTATACGTCGCGCTAACTTTTCTGACAGATATTTGAGACGCGGCCCTAGGGTTGCCCATTCAGATATATCAACGCAATGTTCAACTGCATCAAGCACATTGCAATTTAGATTAAAAAATCCCTTAAGGTGTTCGCGCTTCGAAATACCACATGAGTCGTGGAATGACACAACTGACAAATTGTCTGCCACTGTTCTGCAGTAAAGCTCTCGCAAATTTAACAGATCAAAAGCGCACTTATATATTAACCATACGCTTTCAATGGCAGCATGCGAGCCAGGTCTCATAATCCACCTACCCCACTCAGCCTTCAACTCATTTTCATTTAGGTCATAAATTGAAATTAAGCCCTCTGGACAATTATCTAATCGTCGCTCAACAATGAAGTACCAATCACCTGCACGTTTATAATAATCTGAGAGCCAATCCAATTGACTCTGCAAGCTAGAGCTTGTTGCATGTAGAAATCGACCTAGTACAGGTTCGCTGCGTAAATTAAGAATAAAGGGAGCATCCTTATCCGATACCGGTCGAAGCCGATAGCCAAAGCCATCTAAAATTATGCTATGAAGCATAAACCCCTTCGGCAATCTTTATAATTTGCTCCACGCTATTTAGTTCTGACATTTGCTCCTCAGGAAACTCAATATTTAGTTCATCTTCGATAGCAAAGATGATCTCGATATGCTTAAGTGAATCCCAATTTGGAAGTGTTTCGCGTGAGCTGAATTCATTTACTTCGCTCCTAAGGACAGTTGATAAAACTGTCAACGTAATATCGAGGATGTGTTGACGATTCATATCTATTTAATCTCCATTTATTACCACACCTTCAATAAGGCTTACTTGTTCGATTGCGTTGACAGGAGCCGTGTACGATTGTAAGTCTTTGTGAGAAATTGCCATTTCTTTCATCAAATCGTTAAGCCAGTTTATGGCGGGCTGATTTCTTTCACCAACTTTAAATCGGAACTCAATACTTGTACTCCCTTCCCAAATCGGCATCCTACGCAGAGCAAGAAGAATGATGCTGTTTTCTAGTTGGCGCCCTATGGCTCGGCAACTGATACACAACTCACTGACAACAATAGAGTCACCTAAGCGCTCGGCAACTATTACTGCAATTATTCCGCTATCAGACAACCTATCAGATAGATGTACGCTCGTCACACAAGCATCTGGCCGATCCATGAGGTCGAATAGCGCTACTTCATTTAATCGGCGTAGCGAGAGATTAAATTGATTTGTCTTACGACATAAATCCGATAGTCTGCCAAGTTGTGACTTAACGTTCATTTGGAAAGTCAAAGTAACATTCAGACTTTGCAAATACTCTGTAGGATCAGTGTGAGTTAATGTGAGAAAATCACGCTCTGCATTTGCCTTGAAATCAAGGATTCGGTTACTGTCATCAGCTTCTTGTTTCCATTGCCATATGCCTGGGTAAAATTCTATAGCTGACTTCGTTAGCTCCGCACAAGAATCGGCGTAAAGAGTATGGATTCTATTAAGCTGCTGGGTAACTGCAGCGAGTTCACCTATGTTGTCGTCCACAAAGAGAATTGCGTCAGTAGAAATACGAAGCTTTTGAGCAATACGTTCTAAGGCGTCAGCTTTTCTGCCCCAAGATACTTCAATTGCTGAGAAGTCATTCCAACGAAGAGGGTAGTCGCTGCGTTTATAAAAGAGAGCCTGCACATCTTCTAGCTCATTACGTGAAACTAATGCAATGAAGATCCCTCTTTTCTGAAGTTCTTTGATATAAAGCTGAAGGTTTTTATGTTCCTGAGTCAATTCAACTTTTTCGATACCATCCTCACCCAACACACCTGCATGCAACGTGTTGTCAAGATCAAGTGCTATAGCTTTAATGGGCGGCAATATAGCGCCAGCAAGCCATTTGCAAGCTAGCATTCGTGCAAGTACTACCTGTGCTTTGCCGCTTATAGGTGAACCGGCAATTGATGCATACCGATGGTCAAGTAATGAAACACCAGCTATCTCACATGCTTCTGCTAGATTAGCTAGATAGACTGCTGGGAATTTATCTAGACATTCACGGATCGCTAGTAGTTGAGTATCGTTATTCAGCCAAGTTGCCAATACTATTGGTGCAGAGGAATGTTGCCTCAAAAGTTTTAATCTATCTGTTAACCATTCTAGCCATTCGGAAAAGCTCATTTTTAAAAAAAGCCTACTACTATCCATCCAAAGTAGTTCTAATGAAGCACTTTGTATTCCGTTGAAAGAGAACGAGTCATCATAGTTACCAAGACGGAAAGATAGAGGCCAAGATCTAAAGTCTGCATAAGCGGAAATTAGCGGCTGAAGCGGTTCAAAACTGTGATTACGCCAGACATTGATAATCGTGGCGTTCCCTAAGCCCAAGACGGGCATATTAATTTTCAGCAAATTAATTCGTGAAGGAAATGATTCAAACATGTCAGCTTGCACTTTGTAACGTTGCATAGCTACTTCAACAACACTGGTGAACATTTGAAGCCCTCAATTTTTCTAGCGATTTATATATTCATTCAGATTTGAATGGTCTTGACCCTGTAATCTCGTAGCAGAGGTTGATTTAAGTTACCGAACGTGTCTCCTTTCACAACCTTGATGGAAAGTAGCTAAGAACACTGAAGCGTAATACGAATTGTAGTCATTGTGAACTGCCCCTCCCTGCTGTACCAAAGTGATGGAACAAAGTCCGCTAATTTTGGAGAATAGCGGCTATGAAACAATTCAGATTTACTGATGAGCAGATCATCGGCATCCTCAAACAGGCTGACGCTAGTTGCAGTTCGTAAAGACAACGGACCAGAATTTACAAGCCGCACCTTCTTGGCTTTGACCACTTTGCATGGTATTCGCCACATTTGGATTCACCCTGGCAGGCCCATGCAAAACGGCTACATCGAGAGTTTCTATTGAAGGTTCTCAAAGCGAATACTTGAATGAGCAATGGTTTCAGTGCTTGTCACAGCCAGGGATTGAAATGTTAAATGGTGCAAGGACTACAACGAAGTCAGACCCCACATAAGTCTGGGGAGGAGTCCTCCTTCACAGTTCGCCCTGTAGCAGAGGACTCAAATCTTTGCCACTGATTCCAACAACAATCAATTTTTCGATTAACCTTGCAAAACTGGACTACTTCTTAATCAATGGTACGTTTCAAGTTGGCAGCCCAATATGAACTGCTTCTTGCTTGAGCCTTGCTAAACAGGGCTAAGGACCGTCAGAATAGCGTGTCAAGTAATTAATGCAGATCATTCTGGAGATGAGCGTGGACAAATTAATCACCGTAGTGATACCAACCTACAAGCGTACTGAAAAACTCAAAAGAACACTGGGTAGCTTGTGCGGCGGTGACATGTCATTGCTAGACATCATTGTGATTGACGATGACCCTCAAATGTCAGCCGCAGCCATAGTTCAGCAGTTTGGTGAAGGCCGATACTTTGCCAAGCGTGGATTACAGAGAGGTTTGTCTATCAGTAGGAACATTGGTATTGACTTGTCTGTGGGAAAGTACATTGTCTTTATTGATGACGATGATTTCTTTTACCCGGGTGCTATGGACATCTTTACGGCGGCGATGCACCCACAGGTATCTTTTTATTACTCAGACTTTACCTATTTGCGAAACACGGGTGAGGTTAATGTTGATCAATCAAATGTGATACACCACAAATTGATGGTGGGCAATACCATTCCAGTCGGCTCTTTCATGATTGAAAAGGCGGCCATCGTTTCACAGTTTGACACCATGATGAGAAGCCATGAGGACTGGGAGTTTTTGCTTAAAAACGTTCGATGGGAAAACTCTCTTTATCTTTCACAAAAAACGGTGATTATTGATAAAACGGAAATAACAGAAGACTCTATGCAGATTAGGAAGAAAGATATGTTTTGGTTGGATTATTTGTCAATTTACAGTAAGCATCCATCTCCAGAGCTTGCCGAAGCTCGGGCAAAGGTGTTAGCTACTTACGGGGTTAATGTCCCGGCTGATTTACTGAGCTTTGATTCAAAACACTAGATTTTGATGAAGCAGTTTGTAAATGAAACTTGTTTCTTAACAAAACAGACTTATTAAAAAAATTTTCATATTAATTTAATTCAGTCTAACCATGCTTTAGGCCGACTGTTAAATAATAGATTTAACAATTATAAACTGTACTATCGCCTTACTACCGCACCTAATATTGCATAGGAGTGAGTAATGGTCTTTAGGCGCATCGTTTTGTATTTTACAAATTAGGTATTTGTTCACAACAATTTGTAAGTTCAGTTCGAAAACTTCCCATAGCAAATGTTTGAAATTTTAACTCGTTTGGACTAATAAAATGATTCCACGCAAATTGCACATTATTTGGATTGGCAACCAAAATGAATTTCCTGAAGAGTGCGTAGTGACGTGGCGCCTGCTTCACCCAGATTGGGATCTGACCGTTTGGGGGAATGATGCGCTTTCTGATTTCAAATGGCTTTGCGGCGATCAGATGCAACAATTATTGAATCGCGATCTTCGCGGGGTTGCCGACTGCATGCGCTGGGAAATTTTGCACAGTGAGGGCGGGGTGGTAGTGGACGCAGATATGTTCTGCTTGCGCGCACTTCCAGACTGGCTACTAGAATGTCAAGTGGCTGCTCCTTGGCTTAATGAGATTTCATTTCCTGGCTCAATATCTACTTGTTTTGTGGCAGCCGAGCCCAAGAACCCATTTATCGCAGAAGTTATATTGCGAATTCAGTCGGATCGAGATCTGGCAACTAAGTCAACTCATGACGCTACTGGCGCTGGTAGATTACTTGAATTACGAAATGAGTACGCTTATAAAGCACTTACTTTACTGCCATCCCACTTCTTTTTGCCACGCTTGCCAAAGATAGATCCCTTTGACGGAACTGCACCTGTATATGCCTACAAAAAGTTCTATAAGGCAATGGGATCGCGCGCAGTAAATTTTCATCCGCACTTATCAAAGTTTAATTTAGACCGATCAGAGATCGAAGGCAGCGAGGTTTTTTTTACTGTGGGGATTGCAAATTACAATAGAGAAGACTACCTATTCAGTGCCATCAGATCAGTATTAGATCAAGAATACAGTCGATTTGAACTTCTGATCGTTGATGATGGTTCCACTGATAATTCCGAGGAGGTTATTTTCTCTTTTAATGATTCTCGAATTCGATATGTCAAGAAGGTGCACTCTGGCATTCCACGCACGTTAAATCGACTGCTTGAAGAAGCGCGCGGCACCCATGTAGTTTGGTTGGGAAATGATGATCTACTAATGCCACGATTACTATCCAACTATGCTTCGTTGTTGCAAACTTGGCCAGAGATTGTATTTGCATATGGCGATTTAATTAGGATTGATTCGCATGGAAAGGATATTGATAAAATAGCATATCCTGACTATTTTGGAGACAGATTAGTGCTCAGTCGATTTTTACTCGGCAATATAGTTCCTGCGCCTGGTTCAATGGTTAATTTGGGAGTTGTGCGAGCTGTAGGTGGGTTCGACAACGATATTCCATATTCAAATGACTACGATTTGTGGGTTCGACTTGCAGCCACTGGATTACCATTTAAACATATTGGACAAACTTCATGTAAGTATCGATGGCACGGATCTAATATCTCAAATAACACCGAAAGAATCGGTTCTGATGACTTAAAAATTCTCCATAAAATGCTTTCATCGTACGAATTAAATCAAATTTGTGCAGATTTAGAATGGTTCGATAATCCCCAGAAAGCAGAATCCCTTGCTTGTGATCGTGTGTTTGAATTGTTGACTCAAAAGAAAGACGATAAAGCGGCTAAATATTGGTTAGAGCGCAAAAAAGCATTGCTGCATACATGATCATTTTTTAATAAATTAATAATAAATATTTCATATTAACTATAATTAAATATTAAAAATAACACTTAATGCCTTGATTTTAATCAAATGTGATACACAGTTTTCAGGTCCAGCTAATTTTTGATTGGTTAGACAAACTGAGTCAGAATCTGTTGTGCAACGAAGGCGATTCAAACATCAGTTTGAATGCTAAAGACATTTGCATTTAAGACCGTTCAACGATCGGATTACTGCTTAATAAATAATTCGCCTTTGAGGTGGATAGTTCACCATCCAGTTATCGTTGCCAACAAGATTTCCAATCAGATAATTTAATTTTATCTAAGAACCAATTTTTCGATACGTTTCTCTTAAGTTCATTTCCAGTTCTAAAGAGATTTTCCCTATCGCTTATTTTTTCGCTGATTGCGTCAATCCAGTTTTTATACTTGTTTTTAACAACAGTGACAGGCAAATTAGATTCACTAAACGCCCTAGAACTACTGCAAATTACAGGATAGCCGCAAGCACCGTACTCTAATAGCCGTAAATTACTCTTGCAATCATTGAATTGATTATTTTCAAGTGGCGCGACGGCAAGGTCAAGATCCAAACTTGCAAGTTTTTGTGGATACATGTGAATCGGTACGCCGCTATGGAACTCCTTAACGTAAGGCCTTAACTTTGAAGGGCACATCCCAAAGAAAATCCAATCTACTTCATCCGCTAAATCCTTGACGACATCAGCTATCAATTCCAGGTCACCTAAGTGAGAGCTGCCACCAGCCCAACCTACCCTGGGCTTCTTGTGTTCAGTTCGGGTAACTTTTAAGTCACCCCACCAAACAGGTGGCAACTTCAACTCCACTATTTGTATGTCTTTGTGCCAACCCGCATAGGCCTCAGCCAATCCCGGCGTTGAAACGATCAGCCTGTCAACTTGCGCTATGCCTTCTCTCAATAATTTGACGGTATCTTTCGGATGCTGAGATTTAAAGAAATTCTTGATTGGAATATTGGTAATCAAGTCGTCAATCTCATAAACCTTAAAAGCGTTTGAGTATGCTTTAGTGTGTTTCATGAAATCCAAAAACTCGCGAGCCAAAGGTCTTTGGAAAATGACAGTGTCAGGCTGAATACGCTCCAACTCAGCAGGCGCTAAATGCCTGAAGCTAATCACGCCATCTGCCATACCTTCTTTCATCATGGCATTCAAAGGCTGAATCACGCGGTATTGGCCACAACCTGTGTCGTCAGAAGGATGCGCCAAAATGACAGGGTTAGGACGCCATGTTAAAGGCCGCAAGCTGAGTTCGTGCAAAGGCTCTACGCTAAAGGGTTGAGCAATGAGTGATAGGTTCTTGTTGTATGCAGGATCGTTGGCTAGATTGGGCAGCCACTTTTTCAGAAATTGATCTGAGGTTCCTGCATCAAGAGAGGGGGAGTTCTTGGTAGCCGTTATTGGTGGACTCCACTGAACCACAGCATGCGGTGTCCAAATGTTGTCAAGATTCTTAGCTTTCAGTTTCAAGCAAAAATCGATGTCGGTTTCAGTGTTTCTGTTGAAGCTCTCTTCGAATCCGCCTGCAGATGCAAACAATGAAGCTCTGACCATAATGCATTTGCTAGACAATGCTGAATAACTCTGGTCAACACTGAGTCTTTGCAAATAGCCAATATCGTCAAAGCGCTCACCAACAAAGGTGTTTTCGTTTCCTTGCTTCATGCCAAGCACCATGCCTGCGCTGATGATTTTCAATTCCCTGTTAACCAATTTGACGCCCACAGCGCCCACATTAGGACGCTGCCCATGAATTACCAGTGCATCAAGCCAAGACTGTTCAATGAATTGAACAGCAGAGTCTACAAACACAAGTAAATCACCTTTGGCAGCTTTTGCGCCGGCATTGTTCATTGCATAAATATTTGAAAGACCGTCGTTGTAGACAATCCGAAACCTTTGAGGATCAATTGCGCCGATACCCTCCAGCCAACTCACAGATGCTGCATCTTTGGAGTGGTTATCAACAATCAAGAGCTCGTAATGGCTGTAGCCAGTGTTTTGAAGCAATGACTCCATGGACCTTTGTGTCTGCTGAAAGCCTTGGTTCGGAATAATGATAGAGACCAAAGGCGATTCAGATTGCAGGTACAAAGCCCGGTAAAGCCGAGGCGACAATTGAAGTACTTTGCCGTTGGGGTAACCAGTGGACACAATGAAGTTTTCAACCAAGGCTCTTTCTTCCGGCTCTTCTTGCCATGCATTGGGCTCTGGCGCAATAAGAAGCGGTTCAGCCACATGGTGAATTGATTCATGTCCATTGCTTGCAATCAATTTGAAAATGAATGCCAATTCCATGAAGCGCCCTGCCGCTGGGTCAAAGCCACCAAGGCTTTGTAAGCATTCATGTTTGAACAACCAGTGGTTTGACATTAGCCACGGAAAGCTCACAAGTAAATCGTGATTGAAGTCCGGCAAGAAGGCTGTTTCAATACTTCCGCCTGGTGCCCTCAGCATTTTGTCCGCATAAAAAGCTTGCTTCTGGGGTGCACTGATCATTTCGGAATAGGTCATTAGCAGGCCGCAGGGGGTGAGCTCATCGCCGGCCTGAATGATCAATAAATAGTCACATGGTTTGTTATGCCAGATGGCGTTGGCAAAACTGGCTAAATCAACGCCACCAGTCTCGTCCCATACTTCTGCATGAACTTTCATGCCGCATGTAGTTGCTGTTTGAATGCTGTGAAGGCTGAGCTTCAATGTATTGGGCTCAAAGCTGGCGGGACATCTAACAATAATTTGAACTGTAGGTTTGTATGGGCTCGATGCTATGAAGCTTTCAAATTGATGCTTTTGCGGCTCTGAAATGGTTCTTTGCGAAAGCCATTTAGAAAAATCACTAAAGTCAAAACCTTGTACCGTAAGACCTTGATCATGCGCAATGAGTGAAACAAAGCGTTCGAGTGTGTGACACAAGGTGCCGTCTACTGCCGGGCCATCTTCTTCAAATTGATTTTGTGATAGTTTTAAATCGGCATAGCCTTTGAAAATACTGCCACGAGCCCAAAACATACCGCCAGCGATAAAGGTGGGGTCTTCTGGAAAATCGCTCTGCTTTCGCACGGAGGTGAGTTTGTTCCAGTAGTTAACTGTGGTTTCGTTGTAAAAAAGCTTTTTGAGTGGCCAATGGTGACCACCTGGCCCTGCAAGGCCAACCAATGGTTTTTTATCAAAATAATCCAGAACTAGCTTCAGCCTTCCATTGGGAACCAAGCTTCTCACCAGCTCCAGTAGCCAGCGCTCGTTTGGAATGTCAGAGTAAAAGTCTGTATTGCCCGTGTGAAGTTTAAGAACCAAATCAAATGAGTGCAGCGGGACCAACTTCATCAAGGACATCAGAGCGCCAAAATCTCGACCTTTGCTCTCAAAGGCAAAAAACTGGGCGTTAGAAAGATCTTTCTGAACCAACTCCTTAACGGCTTCTTTTTTATCCAATGTGGTGGAAACAAAAAAGGAGGTGGAAGAGGGCAGTTGCTGCAGGGAGGCCCAATACTCTGGCCACATATTCAGATTGCTCAAATGCAAAACGACAGCAATAGAGGGAGCCTGATTTTGAACGCTCATGTTAAAGATGACCCTGTAAATCGCAATTTCTCAAACAGTTTGAAAACTGATGAGGCGCTTTAGGACAACATCTTATAGTCAACTAATTCAAAAGACCAAAAAAAAGGCCACCGAAGCGACCTTTTTTCCCATCCCGGCCAAAAGCCAGGAGGTGTTGAATATTATTTCAACAGAGCCAACACGGATTGTGAAGACTGGTTAGCTTGCGCCAACATTGCAGTAGCAGCTTGCTGAACGATCTGAGCTTTGGCCAAGTTAGTGGTTTCCTTAGCGTAGTCAGTGTCCAAAATGCGGCTGCGTGATGCTTGCAAGTTGGTAGAAGTGGTTTCCAAGTTGGAAATGGCAGCTTCAAAACGGTTCTGGTAGGCACCCAAGTTGGCGCGGCTGTTGGTGATCGTGCCAATCGCTGCATCCAGAATGGAAAGTGCGTCCTGAGATTTAGCTTGCGTGCTCAAATCAACTGAACTTACAGTTTGGCCAGAGGGCGTTGACAGTGACAAACTTGCTTTAAAGCTGACTGCAGCAATACCTCCTGACGTACCAGTGACTGCTATGCTTGCATCACCCTTGGTTGAGGTTAGTTTCAATGCGGCATAAGTTGTCGCAGTACTGATATCCGATAATTCAGCATTAGTTCCTGTCTTAGTGATCGTGATGTTACGACCGTCACTTGCTGTTAATTTAACTGCAGTACCATCAAGCTTGGCCTCAACGCCGCTTTGTATTGACACGGCATTAATAGCTGCAACTAATTGTTCTGAGCGTGTTTTTCGACTAGCGTCGGAAGCTGCTCCAGTAGCGGCGATTGAAATTGAACCAATATCTACACCGTTGATCTTCAACTCGCCGGCTGCAATTGCGCCAGAAGTTGTAGCACCTGAAGTGACAGTGAATGTTGCAGAGGTTACATCAGCTTTTGCACTAATTCCAGTCAAAGATGTCGATGCATTGATGGCATTTGCTTTAGAAATAGCACTCGCCGTCTTGTCTGCAAATGAAACGCCGTCGTCTGAAGTCGCTGCAATTGCAAATCCATTAATTGCCAAATCGCCCGCTGCCAGAGCGCCAGATGTAACTGCGCCAGTTGATGCGCCAGTTGATGCTCCTGTGGCTGTACCAACAACGCCGAGCGCCGAAGCCTTGGCATTGCCAATTGAAATGCGAATACGATCGGATGTTTCGTTGCCTGAACCAACTTGGAAATCCTGATTCGTGTAAGTGCCGTCAAGCAGTTTAGAGCCGTTGAATGCGGAGTTGGTAGCAACACGATCAATCTCGCTTATCAATTGTTGAGCTTCCAAATTCAAAGAAGAACGGTCAGAGGCGCTGTTGCCAGAGTTGGCAGACTGCACAGCCAATTCACGAATACGCTGCAAGTTGTTCTGAATGGCAGACAAGCTACCCTCAGCGGTTTGCGTCAAAGAGATGCCGTCATTGGAGTTGCGAATGGCAGCAGCCATACCGCGAATGTTGGCAGTCATACGTGTGCTGATGGCCAGGCCAGCAGCATCGTCTTTGGCTGAGTTAATGCGAATGCCAGTAGACAGGCGCTCCATGGATTTCTCAGAATTGAGGTTGGTCTGGCGCAAAGAAGACTGAGCTGCAAGTGCGCTGATGTTTGTGTTGATAACTGACATGGATTTTCTCCTTCAGGGGTTGATAACGAAGTGACAAGAAATCCAATTCGAAATCTTGTTACTTGCTGATTCGGTAGTTGTGGAATGAACTTGAGTTAATTAATTGATTTAGTGCAAAAAGTTTTTGTTTTCACATCAAGCTTTAGCGCTAAACAGCAGGCCTTTGACCTTTTCAATGTTGTGCGCAACACGCACCACCACCTCATTGGGTATTTGCCTAACCACTTCACCGCTCTCTGCACTTCGCACAGTAACCACGGGGCCGCCAACGGCCTCGTCTACTTGAAAGCCCAGACCACGCTTGGTGGATGACATTTGTTGATTAAGCATCTTCACGGCCTCTTGCAGGTTCTGCCTCACTTCCGACGCATCAAACTTAATAGCCACTGGTTTAGGAGCTTGAACTTTGGGTGTGTCAGGAATTTGAATAGCCGAACTGCCAGGTGCTTGTGAATTTGCTGGCGCAGAAGCAGTGGGCCGCGTTGCTGCGACGCCGGCACCCCCTCTAGCCATATTGCTGATTTCGGAAACCATTGTTGTCCGTCCTTTTCTTCATAAGCATGCTGAACATGCCGAATACCACCGGTCTCCTGCACCCATAAGGTGACAAGAGAAGTTCAGTGGTTGGTGAATCGGCAGGGCAAAGCCAAACTTGAGGACGAATTTCAAGTTTTTTTGAAAAAAAGCGGCGGAGCGGGAAAAGATGGCTATTTACTTGTTGGTGTAAACGGACATCATCCCGTCAAAAGTACTCTTCAGGTTGGTTTGGAGGCTCTTCGATTGGCCCACCATAGATTCCATGGTGGCAAATTGTTTGTTGTAGCGAACCAAAATGGCGGCCATCCGGGCGTCCAAGGCCGCCATTTCTTTGTTGTAGGCCGTAATTTTGGTGGTCAGGTTGGCGCTTTGGTTGGTCAGGGCC
>JBIKSV010000026.1:0-14952 GCA_044348425.1 Candidatus Planktophila sp.
AAGAGCAATAATGCGGGAATTAAGCCAAACTTCAATCGCTTCAATTAATCAACCTCTCACGCACGGTACTGATAACTCTAACAGTGCCAAAATAAAAGCTTAAAGAAGAGTCGCCCTATAAGCCGGATCCTGTAGTTCTTGCGAACTGATCACCATCCATCTAGATCTGTAATTACTTACAGATTCGAGCAACCTACCCGATAGCTTAAGCGCGAGCAGCGCACTATCTTCTTGGTCTTGCTTCAGGTGGGGTTTACATAGCTAACTGCATTGCTGCAATTACTGGTGGTCTCTTACACCGCCGTTTCACCCTTACCAATAACTAGCAAGCTAGATATTGGCGGTTTGCTTTCTGTTGCACTAATCCCGCGGATTGCTCCGGGTGGGCGTTACCCACCACCTTGCTCTATGAAGTCCGGACTTTCCTCGGTATAGCTTGCGCTATAACGCGGTGATCCAGGCGACTCTTCTAAGGTAAAGGATAGAGGTAGAAAGTTAGAGAGGAAAATTACCCCTACTTCTTAACCTTCGCCGCCAGTGACGCGACCGGCATGCGCATGAGCGGACGGATCATTCTTAGTCTTGATGAGGCTGGCAATAGTGGAGATGACCAGGATTACACCGATAACAGCAAGGCTAATCAATGTAGGAATCTTAGGGACGTCATACCAAATCTCATGTGCAAAAGTCATAATCAACTTCACGCCGATAAACATCAAAATGATTGATAGACCGAGTGAGAGATAGACCAGCTTGTCGAGAAGACCCGCAAGTAGGAAGTAGAGAGCGCGCAGCCCAAGCAGAGCAAAGGCGTTAGCTGCAAAGACTAAGAATGGCTCTTGAGTAACGCCGAAGGTTGCCGGAATCGAATCAAGTGCAAAGAGCAAGTCAGTCGATGCAATTGCGATAAGAACGGTGAACATCGGAGTTGCTATGCGCTTGCCATCAATCTTTGTGAAAGCTTTTGAACCATCGAACTCATCGGTCATTGGAACGCGCTTGCGAATAATCTTAACGAGGAAATTGTCTTCAGGGGATGGATCTTCATCCCAGTGCTTGAAGAGTCCGACACCAGTCCAGATGAGGATTGCGCCGAAGATTACGAAAGTAAAGCTGAAAGCTGCGAGGGCTGCTGCGCCGACTGCAATAAAGATTGCACGAAGAACGAGTGCAAGAATGACACCGAACATCAATACTCGTTGGTGGTAAATCGATGGCACTGCAAATTGAGCGAGAATAATGATAAAGACAAAGAGATTATCGACAGAGAGAGATTTCTCTACGAGATAGGCGGCAAAGTATTCGGTACCAAATTGTGATCCTGCTGTTTGCCAGACCCAGATACCAAATCCGATTGCTACGCCGATGTAAAAGATGGACCAACCAGCTGCTTCCTTGAACTTTACTTCGTGAGGTTTGCGACTGACTGTTAAGAGATCGACAACAATTAGCAGGACGATTGCGGCAATAACAATTGCCCAGGTAGTCAGGGTTACGTTCATGGATTTCACCTATTTCGTTAAAGGGGCCAGTGCGCCAAGGTCTCCCTCAACCATCATGTGGTCGCAGCTCCGGGATATTTCTATCCGTATTGACGAAGATGCCGAACGAGGTACTCCCCTTAACTTCGGCAAATAGTAGGTTGCAGGCACTGCTTTCGCAAATCTAATCGGTCTGTGTTGGCAGGTCTGCAGGCTACTTTTTCGGTCGATGTTAGGCTGGTTTAATGAGAATGTCAGAGACAATGCAGCTAACCAATCAATCAGCCGTTATATCAACCACTAACTGGATCATCACGATATCGGCCTTATTACTCATTATCGCTCTCGATTTTGCATGGGCAGTCTCTCGTCGCCATAAGGACACTTCTATGAAAGAGGCGACCGCCTGGAGCGTCTTTTATGTTTCACTGGCAGTCCTATTTGGACTCAACCTCAGCCAATGGCTGGGTGCGCAAGAGCAGAAAGAGTTCTTTGCAGGTTGGCTTACTGAGTACTCATTATCTTTCGATAATCTCTTTGTCTTTGTTCTCATCCTGACTCGCCTCAAGATTGATAAGCAGAAGCAGCAATTAGCGCTACTTATTGGAATCTTGATTGCCCTTGTCTTGCGCGTCATTGCCATCTCACTTGGCAAAGCCGCTATCGAGCAATTCGAATGGGTCTTCTTTTTATTCGGCGCATTCCTTATCTACACCGCCGTTACTCTCTTTATGGAGAGTTCACATGGTGATGAAGAAGAGGAAGAGGAAAGTCGAATCATCAAGTTTCTACAAGCCAAGGGTTTGAAGCCTTTCACAATTGCGCTTCTGGCTTTAGGTATGACAGATCTTCTCTTTGCCCTTGACTCAATTCCGGCAATCTTTGGGCTTACCCAGAATGTTTACATCGTTATCACTGCAAATATCTTTGCACTGATGGGACTGCGTCAGCTCTACTTCTTAATCGGCGGATTAATGACTCGCCTGATTTATATCGGCAAGGGACTTTCTGCGATTCTGGCATTTATTGGCGTAAAGCTGGTCTTCCATGCCTTCCACGCTGTCGATATCCATGAGATTGCAGGAGTTCACATACCTGACATTACAATTACACAAAGCCTCTCAGTTATTGTCGCATGTCTATTTGTGGCAACTGCAGCAAGCTTGATTAGCACTCGAAATAGCGTGAAGAAAGAGCATTAGTAATGGCAAATATCGGAAACATGTATGGCCCTGATTTCACATTTCTCGGAGTCCCGCGCTGTGATCTCGATATTCCGAGCACCTATGCGGATGCAGATGTTGTAATCATCGGTGCCCCAATTGATGCTGGTACCTCATACCGCTCTGGTGCAAAATTCGGCCCACAAGCAATACGTGGCACTGATTATCTGCCTCATGATGGCGAACGCCCACATATGGCGTTACGCGTAGATGGTCTTAAGGATCTCAAGGTCGTCGATGCTGGAGACCTATTGATGCCTAGTGATGATTTAGCAAAGTGTTTAGCGTTGCTGCGCGCTGCGACGGAGAAAATTTCGCGCGCAGGTGCAATTGCTCTTGTCCTTGGGGGAGACCACTCAGTTACATCTGCAGATGTTGCTGGTATTGCAGATCACCGCGGCCTCGGTAAAGTTTCAATGATTCACTTTGATGCTCATGCAGATACTGGTGATGTACAAAATGGTTCTCTCGTTGGCCATGGCACACCGATGCGTCGCTTAATTGAGTCAGGTACCGTCCGTGGCGATCGCTTCTTACAGGTGGGTTTGCGTGGATATTGGCCAGAGGATGCAACCCTTAAATGGATGCGCGACCAAAAGATGCGTTCATACGAGATGACTGAGATCCACAATCGTGGCCTTAAGGCCGTACTTGATGAATCATTTACTATTTTGACCGACGATACCGATGGGGTATTTCTCTCAGTTGATATCGATGTCGTAGATCCCGGAATGGCACCTGGTACAGGTACACCCGAACCAGGTGGGCTTACCTCGCGCGAACTTCTAGAAGCAGTGCGCCGAATCTGTATCGAGCTTCCTGTCGTCGGAATCGATGTTGTCGAGGTAGCGCCAGCATTTGATAGCGCTGATATCACTGCAATGCTGGCAAACCGCGTTGTTCTGGAAGCTCTTAGTGGAATCGCATTTAGACGATCAGGTGGTAGTTACAACCCTGCTCGTAATGTTCTTGACCGCTAATTAATAAAAAGTAATAAGTTTTAAAGCGTGGCAAGAATTGCTTCGATATCACTCATCTGAGTCCAAGGATTCACTATTGCAAAACGCAATATTGGTTGACCCTTGTGACTCGATGGAGTGACAAAACCAATCTGATCTGCAAGCAACTTCTCGCTCCAAGCACGGTAATCAGATAACTGCCACCCTTTACGAGTAAATGCCACAATCGAGAGACCTGGTTCCATCAATAACTCTAAATTGGGATGCTTTCTTATTAACTCTGCAGATTGGCGAGCAATCTCCATAGTCTTATCTATAGCTTGGCTATAGGCATCGGTTCCGTGTGCTGCCAGCGAGAACCACAAGGGCAAACCACGAGTACGACGAGTCAGCTGAATCGCATAATCAGATGGATTCCACTCGTCGGCATCATTGAGAGTATCGAGATAACTAGCGTGCTGTGTATGAGCATCGCGGGCTAGTTCTGGGTTGCGATAGATAAGAGCGCAGACGTCATATGCAGCAAAAAGCCACTTATGTGGATCGACGATAAATGAATCAGCTGCTTCAATGCCCTTAAATAGTTTGAGAGTCTCAGGGTTAGCGAGGCCTGCTAAACCATATGCACCATCGACGTGGAACCAAATCTTTTCGGCGCGTGCGACCTGGCCAATAGAAGGTAGGTCATCGATGATTCCTAGGTTTGTGGTTCCAGCTGTTGCAACAACGGCGCAGATATCTCGCCCTGGATTATCTTGGCGGTATCTGGCAAGCGCTGATTGCAAATCGGCACCGCGCATGATTCCATCATGTTGAACAGGTACTTTAATGAGGTCAACATCCATTACTTCGGTTGCTGAAGCGATTGAGCTATGGGCTTCACTAGAACATGCAACTGCCCAACGAAGCACCTCTGGGTTCTTCTTCTGTGCACTTTTTCGCGCTGCGACAAGTGCGGAAAGATTTCCGATTGTTCCACCTTGCACGAAGACGCCACCAGCGCTCTCAGGTAGACCGGCTAAATCTGCCAGCCAGCGCAATGTTTGATTCTCAGCAAAGACCGCTCCTGCGCCTTCTAGCCAAGAACCACCATATAGCGCTGATGCTCCGACAACTAAGTCAAAGAGGTTTGCAAGTTCGGTTGGCGCTGATGGAATAAATGCAAGATAGCGTGGGTGATCAGTTGAGATACAAGCAGGAGCCAAAGTTTCGGTAAAAAGTTTTAAAGTTTCGCTACCACCCAATCCGCCAGCGGTGATTGTTCTGCCTACAAGAGAGAAGAGTTCTTCTTCGGTTTTTGGGCCATCGAGTGGAGGATTCTCTTTCAGACGCAAGAGACTGTACTCAAGAATCTCTTGCGCGACTCTTTCGATCTCAGGTGTGAACTCGTGCATAGCGAGATTCTAGCGGGGTGACTATCCCTTTAATGAAAAGCTGGGATATTCATCAGTAACAAGCACAATGGCATATCCGTAAACACGATTGATGTATTTCATTGTGCCAACGACTGTTTCGGCTGCCCATGCTGGGTATTTACCGGTTGACCATGTGATTACCCACGCAATAACTGATATCACCAGTGCAATTGCGATGTAAACAACTCCCACAACAATGAGAGGAATTGCAAGGAACCACTTAACTAGCGGCATCCAACGGTTGAGCTTTCGACCACCTTCGATTTCAGGAAAAAGAACCGCAACGCGCGGGTTGCGTTCGATCGAAGGGTATTCATCTGTAAGGCATAAGAAGTAGGTTCCAACACGTGTCTGGATTTCGAGCATCGCGTGATTAAAGTTTAAGAGATAGCTCGGATAGACCTGTCGCACGACCAAGGCCAAGACAACGGGAGCGGCTAGTAGGGGCGCAATATATGACTCACTGAAAGAACCCAATGACCAGATAAAGAAAATGACTGGTGCTGCCAGGATTCCACGGAAGAAGACAGTAGCTCGATTGCGATTCTCAAAATCTACTTCGATGATTGTTTCAATTTGAATATTCTGAGTGTCATTAGCCATGGAGTAATTCTATTGCTTAGTCCTTTCATTAGATACTCTTGGCTAATGAGCAAAGAACGCGTCGCAATTATCACGGGGGCAAGTAGCGGAATAGGTGCTGCTACGGCAATTGCATTAGCTAATGAAGGCATCCGTGTTATTGCCGTAGCAAGACGAGCCGATCGTCTAGAGGCGCTTAGTAAGCAATCGAATCTCGTAGAGAGCTTTATCTGCGATATCACTCAGCAGTCAGATGTTGATCGCCTTGCCGCGCATTGCAAGCAATTATCCGTTGAGATCCTTATCAATTGTGCAGGTGGTGCATTTGATGCCGCAACAATTCTGGATGGGGACCCAGATATCTGGGAAAAGACCTACGAAATCAATGTGATTGCAACCCTGCGAGTTACAAAAGCAATAACGCCCATCATGCAATCATTGGGACAGGGACATATTGTTATTGTCTCATCAACTGCCGGACATCGGGCATACGAAAACGGTGGAAGCTATGTGGCAGCGAAATTTGCCGAAACATCTATGGCGCATACCTTGCGGCTAGAACTCAATGGTCAGCCAATTCGAATTACTGAAATTGCTCCAGGAATGGTTAAGACAGATGAGTTTGCCCTTAATAGATTTGATGGAGATGCTGATAAAGCAGCTAAGGTCTATGAAGGTGTTGATAAACCACTCACTGCAGAAGATGTCGCTGAATCAATTCGCTGGTCAGTGATGCTTCCTGAACATTTTAATGTCGACAGCTTGGTGATTCGTCCAATCGCACAAGCCGCAAACCATAAAGTGGCGCGAAAGTAATTAGCTAGATTACGACTCTGTAATGCGCAAGGGTTGGATCAGTTGCGTAAGCAATTCGCACACCGGCACTCTTCGATGTAGCTAAACCATCAAGAATCTGTTCTGTGAGAATTTCACCAGGTGCAACAACTGCAACGCCTGGGGGATAAGGGGCAATCAAATCAGCTGATATGCGTCCCGCAGCTTTATCTGCTGCCACCATCTCTGTCTTTGCAAAGTAAGCATCGCGCATCGAGATTCCACGTTGTGGGGTTACCGACCAGCTCAAAGCAGTAGCACTCTCTCGTCGCTGTTCCTGATGACGCTTTAGAATCGGAATCAATTTGTCAGCCAGAGTTTCAAAATCTTCTCGTCTATCTGCCAGGGTGGCGAGAAAAACAATGGTGTCTCGATCGGCCATCTCCACCCGGATACCTAAAGCCTGCAAATCTCGCTCGATTTCAACGCCAGAGGCACCTAATTGCTGTACCCGTAAGACAATCTTTGTTGGGTCAAAGCGCCCAGCAGAAAAATCAAATGGATAGAGAAAGACAGGCAAGGCAAATTCACTCTGCACGAGGTTCTTAAAGTGCATGACATTTTCAATCAACTTACTAATAAGTTCAGCGCCGCGAAGTTGTAGCAGGGCGCGCACGCCATCGATAGAAGCAAGTGGTGCTCCTGCAGGAGACGTTGTATGAGTTGTTTCAAAACTTTGTTCAATGCGATCTAAATCCAGATATTTTCCTTGGGCAATCAGCAGTGCGCTAGCGCTATAACCGGGAAGAGCTTTATGAACGCTAGTGATCAGGGCATCGGCGCCGAGTGCAATGACGTGTGCCGGTAACTCGTGATGAAAACCAAAGTGCCCACCCCATGCTGCATCAACAATTACCGGAATATGCTTTTCATGTGCCAGATCAATGAGCGCAGGAATATCTGAGATAGTGCCTAGATAACCTGGTTCAGTTAGCAATACTGCAATCGGATTCTGTGTCAGTGTGCGAGTAAGTTCCTCAGCGCTGATTCCGATAGGCACTCCGGTTGTTGTATCAATTGTGGGAGACATCCAGATTGGTTCGAGACCCGCTAAAACCAATGCACTCAAAATTGAGCGATGTGCTGTGCGCGAAACAGCAACTTTATCTCCAGGTGCACCCAGTGCGAGAACAATTGCTTGATTGGCATGTGTCGATCCACCAGTAGAAAAACGTGCGTAGTCAGCACCCCACAGTTGGGCTGCAAGTGCTTCAGCTTTACGTAAGGTCTGGTTAGTTAACTTGATTTCATCAAGCCCACCATAGAGCGGGATATCGCTATCAACTACGGCACCAAGATCAGGGTCGATAAGAGAGGTGCGCTGTTTGTGGCCCGGGATGGTAAATGGAGTACGAGTGCTCTCAAAGTAAGAAAGATAAGAATCTAACAAAGGTGCATTGTCACGTAGCTCACTCACCTGCTAAGCCTAGCCTCTCCACTGCTTCGGCTGGCATTACAGGTAAGAGGGTTTAGACTTTGACCATGACCGAAAAGCTTGCTCAATCCCGTCATTTGGCTACTGAGATTCCAGGGCCACTTTCAACTGCTGCTATGCAGCGTCGTAAAGAGGCGGTCTCTGGTGGGCTAGGAATGGCAATTCCAGTGATTATTGCGCGTGCATCAGGGGCAATCCTTGAAGATATCGACGGCAATCGCATTATCGATCTTGGTTCCGGAATCGGTGTCACGACCGTTGGAAATTCTGCGCCACGCGTTGTCGAGCGAGTACAAAAAGCTGTTGCAGAATTTACTCATACAAACTTCACAACTGCTCCATATATGGGATACATCGAAGTATGTGAAGCGCTCAACAAACTAACCCCAGGAAGCTTTGCTAAGAAGTCGGTCTTGCAAAACTCAGGAGCAGAGGCTGTTGAGAATGCAATCAAGATTGCTCGTCACTATACAAAACGCCAAGCTGTAGTTGTATTCGAGCACGCCTACCATGGGCGTACAAATTTAACGATGGCGCTCACAGCAAAGAACCTTCCATACAAGGATGGCTTTGGCCCATTTGCGAGTGAGATTTATCGTATGCCCCTACCTTATTCGTTTCGCTGGACAGGTAACCCAGAGACAATTACAGAGGACTCACTCAAAGCGGTTAAAACTAAGATTGAGAAAGAAATCGGCGCACATAATGTCGCTGCAATAATTATCGAGCCGATCCTTGGCGAAGGTGGATTTATAGTTCCGCCAAAGGGTTTCATGCCAGGCTTACAAAAATATGCAACCGAGAACAAAATTGTTTTCATCGCAGATGAGGTGCAATCAGGATTTGCACGTACAGGTGATTGGTTTGCAGTAAATCATGAAAATATCGAGCCAGATATGATTGTTACCGCAAAGGGAATCGCTGGCGGACTTCCACTCGCCGCGGTTACGGCACGTGCTGAAATCATGGATTCATCTCATGTGGGTGGTATCGGCGGTACTTATGGTGGAAATCCAATTGCATGTGCCGCAGCCCTAGGTGCTATCGAAACAATTGAAAAGGAAAATTTGGTAGAACGCGCTCGCGAGATAGAGAAGATTCTCTTTGCAACTCTCGGAGCAATTGCAGCTAAGCATCCTGAGATTGGCGATATTCGTGGTCGTGGTGCGATGGTGGCAATCGAATTAGTGAAAGCTGGAAGTAAAGATCCGAACCCTGAGTTAATGGCAAAGGTGATTAAGTATTGCCAGAGCAAGGGAGTCTTGATTCTTACCGCTGGGTCATATGGAAATGTAATCCGTTTCTTGCCACCTCTAGTCATATCAGATGAGCTGCTCAACGATGCGCTCTCAGTTCTGGCCGAGGCATTCGATACCGTCGCCTAACCCGTACGGCTAGGGGTGATAATCACCCTGATAAATCACCCTTTATGGGGTGATTTTCTCTTCATGTAGCCCGATTCATGCGGGAATATTGACCCATGTCGGGTGAGATGAAGGTCCTTTCTGGGGTGAGTACATCTCGCACCCATATTCCGACTCTGCCTCCTGGTTATCTCAACCGAAAACATCTCTTTCCTTTATTGGATAACTCACCCTCAGGTACAACTCTGTTGATCGCCCCAGCTGGTTACGGCAAAAGCTCTCTTGTCGCGCAATGGGCACAAGGAAAGAAAGTAATTTGGATGACTATCGCCGATGGCGACTCGCTCAATGAGATGTCGGCGATGATGATCGCGGCAACTCGCAATGTGATTCCGAATTTCGGATTGTGGTTTGAGAAAGATCAACCAATGCGCCCTACTGAAGTTGTGAGGCGATGGGGAAACGAACTATCTGCGACTGAACAAGATTATGTATTTGTTTTGGATATGTTGAGGAATGAAAATTCTCGAGAGGTAGATATAGCTGTCCAACTTATTGAGCAATTTCCAACAAACATTCACTTTGTAGCCATAAGACGGAATCCCATCGAATCAATCTATGCAGTATGTGCCTCGCGGGGCCCCTTAAAAGTGATCTCCGCCCAAGACCTTCGATTTAATCACGATGAGATTCTCAATCTGGCACAGAATAAAATTCAAGATCTCACAAAAGAATCGTTAGAGGTACTGCATTCGGCAAATGGATGGCCATCGGCGACTTCATTATTAGTTGAGCATATCTCTATTCGAAAGAATGAAATAGATTTATCAAAGATAATGAGTTCTGGAGTAGAACCGCTTCGCTCACTCGCTCTCTTTGTTGTAAATGAACTAAATCCAGAGGTAGTCAAAATGGCAGAGACCCTCTCTGTACTAGAGGTCTTTGACTTAGATGTTGCGCGTTTCTTACTTGGAGAGTCTTTTTCGGTTGATCTGATTTCTTCGGTTGCAATTCAAGGAGAAATTTTCACCTTTGCCAGGGGAGAGAACGAAAGTTTTATCTTCTCCCAAATGATGCGTGAGGTCTTTCTCGAGCGTTTACGACGAGATCCAGCCAAACTGATGGAAATCCACGCCAAGCTCATCGGCTATTACGAGGGCAGAGGGTTGATTACGTTAGCTATAGAACACGCCTTCCAATCAGGGCACTCTGAAAAAATTGCTGAATTATTTCCGCCAGCAGCACGAATGAAGCAAGCACAGGGCCTTGGTGGAGACCTTGTGCGTTGGTCGGCTTATGCATCGATGAATCCAGATGATGGGTATCTCAAGGGGCTCACTGTAAAGATTGTCGGATTATTAGCCATTTTAGATTTCTCTGCCGCAAAAGTCGAGATTGATCGCCTCGATCTGGGAGCGGAAAAATCAGTTGCTAAGGAGTTTTTCCTCCAATATGTCGCGGGCGCTCGGGCCTACATCAATGCCAGCGTTGGCAATTTCTCAGAAGTTGAATCAAATGTAGCAAGAGCGATACCACCAGATGTTCCGTGTTACCTAGGTGTCGATGATCAAGTAAGCCTCTTACGAATTCTGGCCACGCGTTTCTATATATTTGACGACACAGAAGAAGTTGAAAGTATCGCTGCCAAAGCGAGAGAACTAACTAGTCAAACAACGCTCGATACATCACACACATTCTTGCTCTCCATCGAAGCGATGGCGCTGCATCAGCGCGGTGAATATCGCAGGGCCCATGAGGTCGCGTCGATGGCTATTTCGCAGTGTAAGAAGAATAGATTTGTAGGTCTACATGGCCCCCTGGATGCGATGTATATCAAGGCAAGGTGCTTACTAGAATTTTCTAAGCGTGATGAAGGAATTGCCCTACTAGAAGAATTGCGCCATCTTGCATACACATGGAAGCAATGGCATTGGTATTTTGCGGCAGATAACCACTTAATCCAAGATTTTTGTCTCAATGGACGCCAGAGTGATGCCCTTGAGCGGATTCGCCTTTCTAGAGAGCTAGTCAGCTCATTTGATTTTTCCAATAGTTTGAGTGACATCATCGACCTCAACGAAATGTTTATCAGAAGAAGCCTCAACGATTTTGACCGACTCGAGAAGCTAATTAAACGGGCTCCCAATACCCGTCACGCTCGCATGATGAAGATGGAATTAGACGAATTTCGTCAGAGCAAAACTCTCGTGATTGATGTCAAGAACCTTCCCGAAAGAACACCTCGAGAGAAGATTTGGAAATACATAATTGAGGCGGATCACAATATGGATTCCGAAAATGTAGCTTTACCTGCTATTCGAAATGCCTTGAAAGAAGCAGCGAATGTTGGGGCAATCGAAACATTTTTGCGCCAAAGTAATGATTTAGGCAATTTGATTATCAAAATCGCAAGTGAGAACCCGACTGTTTATAACGAAGAGTTGGCGAGTGCTATGGCAAAGAGAATCAGAGACAGGGAGTCACAAATGCAAGAAGGCCGTCCTACTTTAACTAAGCGCGAGCTAGAGATTTTAAGGCAGTTATCGACGGGGCGAACCTTGACTGTTATTGCTAGTGAGCTACACATATCTCAGAACACCATGAAGACGCACTTGAAGAACCTTTACCGCAAGATGGGGGCCGAAGGACGAAAAGATGCGGTCGAGAAAGCCTCTGCCCTCTTTCTTTTGTAAGTCTTAAGAGATACTTATCCGGTGTATGAGAAGCCGATAATTACGCCTCGACTAGAACTCCACCACATCCCCGTCGAAGGACTGATCAGCCTATTCGAGGATAAAGATGATCGCCTTGCTATCGCTGATCGAGATATAACTAATCCACATCAAAATCTCATTACTTCACCTGGCCCACTCGCCTGGCGAGTACCGCAAGTGAAAGAAGATTCCCGAAAAAATAGATGGTTTGTTCGCTTTATTGTTCTTGCCTCATCTCGCGAAATTATTGGCAGTACCAGCTTTCATGGAGCGCCAGATAGCAGCGGAATGATTGAGATTGGCCTCGGTATCGAAGATGCCTTTCAGCGGCAAGGATTCGCAAAAGAAGCGCTAAAAGGTATGTGGCTCTGGGTGTGTGCGTTCCCAGAAGTGAAGACGCTTCGATATACAGTCAGCTCAGATAATCTCGCCTCCATTAAAGTAATCGAATATTTTGGGTTCAGGTTTATGGGTCAACAGATCGACGAAATAGATGGACCAGAGAATATTTATGAAGAAAGCGCTGATAGTTTTAGAAGAAAGTGGGGAAGCCAGCCATGACTGATGAATTCGATATGGATGGCATCTCTGACTTCGACAGCGAGCTAGATTTAACAATTTATTCGACTCAAGATGAACTTGTTCGTGAGGTTGCTGCCCAGGCGCTTCAGGTAATTGAAGATCGGTTACTGAGTCATGGTTTGTTTCATTTGGTCTTAACTGGCGGTTCACTTGGAAATGCCATTTCGACAGCACTAGTAACCGCTTGGAACCATGCGCCTGAGATGTATGCAGGCCTTCATATCTGGTGGAGTGATGAAAGATTTGTGGCTAGCGATAGCGCCGAAAGAAATGCCCATCCAGTCCATGGAAAATTGCATAATTCCAACATCACCGTCCACGAATCTCTTGCGAGCGAATTAGGTGCCTCCGTATCGGATGCTGTTAGAGATTATGAATCAGCGCTCGAGGGCGTCGTTATCGATCTCAATATTTTGGGTCTCGGACCAGATGGGCACGTCGCATCTTTATTTCCAGGCATTGCCGACCTCGATGATGATCGCCACATATTTGCCATCACTGATTCACCCAAACCTCCCGCGACTCGAATCTCATTTACTATGAATTTTATAAATAAAGGTCGTGAAGTGTGGATTGTCGCAGGGGGAGCATCGAAGGCAGATGCAGTTGCAAAAATTATTGAAGGCGATACTTCTATTCCAGCAAGCTATGTCAGCGCGGTCGAGCGCACCCGATTAATGCTCGATCAAGCTGCCTTCCTCGCTGATTAGCGAGTAATCGACTAGAATCTTCCTATATTCACCTCAAAGGCGAGGTTTCGGCCCCAAATAGGCAATCAGTGGATAGGCAATCGCAGATGAGCAAACCAACATCTTTTGGCATGGTCGGATTAGGGCGCATGGGTGCCAATATTGTTCGCCGGCTCGCAGCTCATGACATCTCATCCGTTGTCTATGACGTTTCGCCAGACTCGGTTGCTGCCCTCGCTGCCGAAGGCTCAATTGGGGCTAAAGATCTTGCTGAATTAGCAGCAAAGCTAACTGCACCTCGCACCGTTTGGGTGATGGTGCCTGCCTCAGTTACGGATTCAACAATCGCTGCAGTCGCAGCCGTTTTATCTCCGGGCGACACGATTATTGATGGTGGAAATAGTTATTACAAAAATGATTTAAAGAATGCTGAGGCGCTCAAAGCCCAGGGAATCAACTTCGTTGATGTCGGAACTTCAGGTGGCGTCTACGGACTCGAGCGCGGGTATTCGCTCATGATTGGCGGAGATGACTCTGTCGTTAAATCTCTTGATCCAATCTTCAAAGCGCTTGCTCCTGGAGTTGAAGCCGCAATGCGAACTCCTGGTCGCAGCGGAGAACCTGCGCAAGCTGAGTATGGATATTTGCATTGTGGTCCAACAGGTGCTGGCCACTTTGTAAAGATGATTCACAATGGTATCGAGTACGGAATGATGGCGGCTTTTGCAGAGGGTCTAGCAATCTTCGAAGCAGCTGATGAGATGACGCCTGCATACGACCTTGATATCCCAGAGATTACAGAGGTATGGCGCCGCGGAAGTGTTGTGGCGTCATGGCTCCTTGATCTCACCGCGCAAGCCCTCAATGAATCCAATGAACTTAAGGAGTACTCCTCAGAAGTCAGTGATAGCGGAGAAGGGCGCTGGACAGTTCAGGCAGCAATTGAAGCGGGTATCCCTGCACATGTTTTGAGCGCTTCACTTTATTCACGTTTTGCATCGCGCAACAATGATGAGTTCGCCAATCGCGTACTGAGTGCGATGCGCTATAAATTCGGTGGTCACAATGAGAAGCCGAAGGCATAGCGTTGAGCAAAGCGGAGAGTAAAGCTGACGTTCTTGTCCTTTTTGGGGCGACAGGAGATTTAGCAAAGAAGAAGTTATTGCCTGCGCTCTATGATTTAGAAGAGCTCGGACAGCTTGATATGCCGGTTATCGGTGTGGCATCTTCTAAATGGACGCAAGAGATTTTCCGCGAGAATGTTGAAGCAGCTATTCGCGCTCGCAAACCTGATGCCGATGAAGATATTTTGCAGAAAGTCCTTACAGAGGTAAATCTCATTGTGGGTGATTACTCAGACCCTGAGACCTTTGTAGAGCTAGCAGAGGTGCTAAAGGAGTATAAATTGCCTGTTATTTATCTGGCGATTGCTCCCGAATTCTTTGCAACTATCACTGAATCACTTGCGGCGGTCGGAATCACTAAGCGAGCCAGAGTTGTCGTCGAAAAACCTTTTGGTCGTAATTTAGAATCTGCAAAAGCTCTCGATGCAGAGCTTAAGAAGCTACTTCCTGAGGAACAGATTTTTAGAATCGATCACTACCTTGGTAAAGAAGCGGTAGAGGACCTATTAGTTTTTCGCTTTGCCAATACCCTCTTTGAACCAGTCTGGAA
>JBIKSV010000103.1:0-3696 GCA_044348425.1 Candidatus Planktophila sp.
AACCAATCTGAGTTTCGATTGCATCAAGTGAGGTTGTACCAACAGCAGCACCTAGCTTTGCAGCCTTGAGTGCTTCGATTGTTGTTGCTCCCTCAATCTTTGATCCCTTGAATGAGACGATTGCTTGAGGTGCTGTGTAGTAAGGAGATGAGAAATCAACAGCTGCCTTGCGCTCTTCAGTAATTGAGAACTGCTGAAGGTTGAAGTCGAAGTTCTTCTCGCCTGGTGTTACTGCAGAATCAAATGTTGTGCGAACCCAAGTTACATCTGCAGCATCAAAGCCGAGTTGTGTGGCAACTGCATAAGCAACTGCACCTTCAAAACCTTCACCGCTCTCTGGCTTATCATCGATAACCCATGGGTAGTAAGCAGGTTCACCAGTTGCGATTGTTAGCTTGCCTTCGGTGACAGTCTGAAGATCAGCGCGCTCACATGAAGCTGATTCGCTGCTTGCAGAATCTGATGATGAACAACCTGTGAGCGTTAGCGCCACAGCTGCAGCGAGTGCTGCGAAAATTCCATATTTCTTAATCATGATGGCTCCTTATAGATGGTCTTATTGAAGAGTATGAGGAAGGGCGGTCAGTACCGGCAAAGGCTATTGAATCAATCGGTACATGTCGACTTGCAAAGTATGTGCGTTTAAGAGTTTGTCGTAGATTTGAGGGATTTATCGAAGGACCAGAGCCCGAGGACGGCGACGGGCAGAGCTGCAAAGAGACAGAGCCAGCCATATCCCAGAGTTCCGATTATCACGCCAGCAAGAGCGCCTCCCCCTGCCCCCATCAGGTTCATCAAAAGATCGCTTGCTCCCTGAGATGAAGGGCGAAGCTCGGCTGAGACAGATTCAGAGAGCGCTGTCGAACCACCAATCAAAGTACAAGACCAACCTAGTCCCAATAGAAAGAGTCCGATGCCTAGAGTTAGAGAATCATGGGCATCTGCACTTCCAGATATGAGGCAAGAGAGCAAGAGGATGACTACTCCGATTTGAATTATCTTTCTTCTGCCAAATCGGTCGCTCAAGCTACCGATGATTGGTGAAAATGCATACATTCCTAAAATATGAATACTAATAACTAAACCAATTACATTAAGGCGTACATCGACATGTGCCATATGCACAGGAGTCATAACCATGACCGAAACCATTGCAACATGGCCAATAGCTATTGCGGCTATTGCGAATAGAGCCTTTGAATTCTTTCTGATTATTTTTAGAGTTTCTCGTGCCGATAAGAGAACATGGGTTTCGTTATTTGCACTGCGAATTCCCCGGGCCGTTAGATAAGGATCTGGATTTAAAAATAATCTAATCACGATTGCGCCAAGGCCGAGAGTAACAACCGCCAAAATGTATGGCCCAACTAATTTTGGTAATCCCAAGCTTGTTGCAATTACTCCGGATGGTCCCATGAGGTTCGGGCCAGCAACTGCACCCACAGTTGATCCCCAGACAACATACGAGAGTTGCTTTGAGCGGTGTTCTTCTTGAGCCAAATCAATTGCAGCAAAACGAGCTTGATAGCCAGATGCTGATGCCGCTCCTACGAGAAAGGTTCCAATTAACATGGCAAGTAGATTTCGCTGCGAACCACCAAAAATAGCAAACGCTGCACCAATTACTCCAACGAAATAACCTGCAGATAATCCAAGGCGACGACCACCGCGCTGAGTCAACTTTGATAACGGAATAGCCATTGCAGCCGCACCTAATACAGAGGTGGTCTGGGCAAGTCCTGCCAAAGTTTCAGAGTTAGAGATGGAAGCGACGAGTAATGAACCTGTCGCAACAGTTCCTGCTACCCCAACGCCACTAAGAATTTGGGTCGTTGCTAGGACCTTTACCGTGCGCCTCTGTAGGTTTTGTGTGCTCACCGAGTCCATTATGAAAGCTTACTGCTTGCTACTTGACTTCAAATTCTCCATGAAGCTCAGCAGCGCTGGATCCACCCACCCAGATATCAAAGTGTGTTGAATCATTGACCCAATCTTTTACTGCAGCGTTCCAGTAGCGAAGTTCGCGGGGAGTAAGAACAAATGAGACCTTCTCTGATGCTCCAGCTTTGATGTGTACTCTTCTAAAGCCCTTCATCTCACGAATAGGACGAATAGCTGTTCCGTAACGTTGATGAATATAGAGCTGCACAACTTCATCTGAATCTCTACTGCCGCTATTGGTCACAGTGACTTCGACTTTGAGAGAATCAGAATTAGATAGCGATTTTTTATCGAGTGTGAGATCTGAGTAAGCAAAATTGGTATAGCTCAAGCCATGGCCGAAGACATAAAGAGGAGATCCTGGTTCGTTCCAGTATCGGTTATCACTGTTCTGTGGCTCGTGTGAAACATGACGTGAATAAATCATTGGAACCTGTCCGACGGATCGCACCCAGGTAAATGGGAGACGACCTGCAGGAGAGATATCCCCAAAGAGAGTATTGGCGACCGCAGCACCACCTGATGTACCGGGGTACCAAATATCCATAATTGCTGGAATATTTTCTGATGCCCAATTGAGATCGAGTGGGCGTCCGCTTTGTAGAAGAAGAATTATTTTACTTCCGGTAGCAGCAACAGCTTTCAGAAGTTCTAGTTGACGCCCAGGAAGTTCGAAAGTGGTACGAGAGGCTTGTTCACCGATTTGCGCCTGTTGTTCGCCAAGAACCAGAACCACAACATCAGAATTCTTTGCCAACGTAACAGCCTTTGAAAATTCTGCTTCTTCATTGAAATCTGCAGGATCATCGACGCGGTTATTGGGATCACCATCAAAGATAGATGGGTGAATGCGACGTTCATGCGCAACGCCCTGCGCATATTCAACCTTTGCCTTATCGCCAACTTTGCTCTTTATTCCATCAAATATTGAGATTGTTTCGCTGAGATCAAAGGCAAAGCACCAAGGGCCAAGTAGGTCACGTTTATTGTCACCAAATGGCCCAATCACGGCAATTGACTTTAGCTTTGCGGCATCGAGTGGAAGTGCGTTCTTTTCATTTTTCAATAGTACAAAGGTCTTTTCAGCAGATTCTCTGGCGGCAATGCGGTGGGCTGGATCATTTAGAACCTTTTGAGATTGCTCGACATCGACATACGGATTATCGAGAAGCCCTAGCTTTGCTTTTGCCGTCAATACACGACGGACAGCTTCATCAACTATTTCAATCGAGACTTCGTTATTGGCCACAGCTGCAGGTATACCTGCATATCCAGATTCAATCATGGCCATCTCCATATCGAGGCCAGCGTTGAGAGCAGCGGCAGATGCTGCTGCTTTATCTTTTGCAAATTTATGAGTAATCAAATTGAAGACTGCATTAGCATCTGAGACTAGGAATCCTTTGAATCCCCATTCTTTTCGCAACACTTCGGTAATCAAATACTTATTTGCAGTTGCTGGAATTCCATTTACTCCCATATATGCGGTCATAAAGTTTTCAGCGCCAGCTTTTGCAGCTGCTTCAAACGGCGGCAAATAGACATTGTGAAGTTCTGAATCAGAAACATTTACTTCGTCATAATCGCGTCCACCGAGGGATGCACCATAAGCCGCGAAGTGCTTAGGACCAGCAAGAACATTTTCACCTGATGCTAAATCATCTCCTTGAAAACCACGTACTTGCGCTGCAGCCATCGCAGCGCCGAGGTAAGGATCTTCTCCAGCGCTTTCAATGATTCGACCCCAACGCGGAT
>JBIKSV010000104.1:0-3659 GCA_044348425.1 Candidatus Planktophila sp.
GATTACACGGCGTGATTTCGTTCCATGAAGATGCGATTCCGATTTGTGGTTTGACCCAATCTTCATCACCCATTCCGACTGCACGTAACATTCCGCGTGCAGGAGATCTCTCTAAACCATCAGTTACAACACCAGAGCGAGGCTTCATTGTCGACATGCTTAAGTTTAACCCGCGTGAAGCCTCTTTGTCTTTACTCGGGTAGAATCAAGGTCTTAGAAGCTGATGTGAGTCATAAATCTCACTCTTGCAAATCAACTTAGTAAAGCCTCACCTCATTGGAGATATATCTGTGCCAAATAAAGACCGCGATGCCCAAGGCCATATAAAAGGCCAGGCCCCTGATCGCTGGAGAACGCTTGTTGTTCTTGCTGTTTCTCAATTGATGCTCGTTCTCGATAGCTCAATTATGAATATTGCTATTCCGAGCGCAAAGACAGATTTGGGTATCTCTGATCAAGATGCGCAGTGGATTATCACTGCATATACCTTGGCATTCGGTTCGCTCCTTCTCCTTGGTGGCCGTATCGGTGACTACATGGGGCGCAAGAAGATATTCCTCGTTGGCTTGATTGGCTTTGCAGTTGCTTCAGCTATTGGTGGAATCGCAATTAACCAGGAGATGCTCTTTGCCTCTCGTGCACTTCAAGGCGTCTTCGGTGCCCTCTTAGCGCCAGCAACTCTTGCCATCATCTCTCAAACATTTACTGATCCAAAAGAGCGAGCTAAGGCTTTTGGTGTTATCGGTGCAATCTCGGGCGGTGGCGCAGCAATCGGACTTATTGCCGGTGGCGTGCTTACCGAGTACACATCATGGCGTTGGTGCTTGGGCGTCAATACTCCGATCGCAATTGTTGCGGCAATTCTTGCAACCAAATTTGTTCACGAATCAAAGGCCGATGGAGATAAGTCATATGACATTCCGGGTGCAATCACCGCTACAGCGGGTCTCTTCGCTTTGACATATGGATTTAGTGAAGCAGCTAACCCACAGAAGGGTTGGACTTCGACTGCGACTTTGACCTACTTGATCTCTGCTGCAGTACTACTCATTGCATTTGCCATCATTGAGACAAAGGTGAAGAACCCAATGATGCCTCTCCGTGTTGTCACCGAGCGTAACCGTGGAGGCTCATACCTAGGATCTCTCGTCGTAGGTGCAGGACTCTTCTCGATGTTCTACTTCCTAGGTGTTTATCTTCAAGAGTTCCTTGGATTCTCACCACTGAAGTCAGGATTTGCATTCCTTCCATTTACCGCCGGAATCATTATCTTTGCAGGTGTTGCATCACAACTTCTTCCTAAAGTTGGACCAAAGCCATTAATGGTGCCTGGTTTAATTGCGGCAGGAATTGGACTTCTGCTACTCACTCGACTCACTCCAGAAACTTCATATTTGACTCATGTTGTTCCGTCACTGTTAATCATGTCCAGCGGTATGGCTCTGGTCTTTATTCCGTTGACCTCGACCTCTTTGCACGCAGTCTCATCTCATGACACTGGCGTTGCTAGCGCTATGGTCAATACATCACAGCAGATTGGTGGTTCTCTCGGAACCGCGCTCTTGAGCACAATCGCGTACAACGCTTCAACCAACTATGCAATCACAAATAAGATCGCTCAGAACGATATGGTCGGACAAGCTTTTGCTGCAACTAACGGCTTTACAACAGCCTTCAGGTTTAGCGCTGCACTGCTATTTGTAGGAGCAATTGTTCTCTTCTTCTTTATCAATATCGGCAAAGAAGCTGTTGTCGAAACTGAAGGCGCAGGAATGCACTAACTAGGACCACATTAAAAAACCCGCCGATGCAATATCGGCGGGTTTTTTATTTAATCTTTATTGACCGAGATGCTTGAGAAGAAGCTCGCGCACCTTAGCTGCATCGGCTTGGCCCTTTGTCTCTTTCATGACTGCGCCAATCAAAGCACCTGCAGCCGGAAGATGTCCTCCGCGAACTTTCTCTGCAGTCTCTGCCTGTTCGGCGCAGACCTTTTCGATTGCTGCCATAAGAGCGCCATCATCATTAACAACTTTGATACCGCGCTTTGCGACAACTTCAGATGGCGTTCCTTCTCCCCCAATAACTCCCTCAACAACTTGGCGAGCCAACTTATCGGTGAGTTCGCCAGAAGCAACAAGGTTGATCAGTTCAGCAACGTGCGCTGGAGTAATTGCTAAATCAGCAATCGCCACTGATGTGTCATTTGCAATTCGTGAAATCTCACCAAGCCACCAGGTACGAGCCTTTGTTGGATCAGCACCTAACAAGACTGTTGCTTCGACGATGTCGAGAACATCAGCGTTAATCATCGCAGCCATCTCTTTATCAGGAACGTTCCACTCTTCTTTAATGCGCTTGCGACGAAGTGATGGTCGCTCAGGCAAAGTGGCGCGAAGCTCTTCGATCCAAGCAGCTGGCGGAGTAACTGGAACCAAATCTGGATCTGGGAAATAGCGGTAATCCTCTGCTTGCTCTTTTGAGCGACCTGAACGGGTAAGGCCAGTATCTTCTTGGAAGTGACGGGTCTCTTGCTTAACTTTTCCGCCTTCTTCAAGGATTTCAGAGTGACGCAACATTTCACCGCGGATAGCGCGTTCGACAGAGCGAAGTGAGTTCACGTTCTTAGTCTCAGAACGTGTACCCAATACATCTGATCCCTTTGGCATGAGAGATACGTTGGCATCGCAGCGCAAAGAACCTTGCTCCATCTTTACATCAGAAACTTTGAGTCCGCGCAAGATATCGCGAAGTTCTGCAACGTATGCCTTAGCAACTTCTGGTGCGTACTTACCGGTGCCCGGAACAATTTTGGTAACGATCTCAACGAGCGGGATACCCGCGCGGTTGTAATCAAGTAATGAGTAATCGGCGCCGTGGATACGACCGGTTGCACCACCAACATGCAGTGACTTACCTGTGTCTTCTTCCATATGTACGCGCTCGACCTCGATACGGAACTGCTTAGGTCCTTCATCTGTATCGATTTCAACATCGACATAGCCGTCAAAACAGATCGGCTCGTCATACTGTGAGATCTGAAAGTTCTTCGGCATATCTGGGTAGAAATAGTTCTTACGAGCAAAGCGACTGTATGGCGCGATTGAGCAATTGAGTGCAAGACCAATCTTTATAGTTGACTCGATTGCCTTCTCATTTACAACTGGCAGTGCGCCAGGAAGGGCTAGACAGACAGGGCATGTCTGAGTATTTGGCTCTGCGCCAAAGATTGTTGAGCACGAGCAGAACATCTTTGATTCAGTATTGAGTTCGACGTGAACTTCAAGACCCAATACTGGGTCGTACTTTGCAATTACTTCATCGTATGACAGTGCCATTAGCGCGCACCTCCCGCAAGAGCTGGTGCTTTTGTAATGAGAGCGCCACCCCACTTTGAGATAAGCGCTGCTTCAAGTGCTGCACCCACTTGATAAAGTCGCTGATCCTGCATCGCCGGAGCCATAATCTGGAAACCGACGGGCAGATTGTCTTCGGTAGCAAGACCTGCAGGTAATGACATTCCGCAGATACCAGCGAGATTTACTGGAATTGTTGCAACGTCACCAAGATACATCGCCATCGGGTCATCAACTTTTTCACCGATCTTGTATGCAGTTGTTGGAGCTGTTGGCGAAACAAGTACATCAGCAGCACCGAAT
>JBIKSV010000004.1:0-46370 GCA_044348425.1 Candidatus Planktophila sp.
TGGCATCGGTGGCAGAGACAGTAAATTGCCAGAGCGGTAGACCAAAACGCTTGCGCAACAAGTCAGAGACGATTGAGGCGTTTTCAGATGGCAACATCGCAGTGATGCCCTTATCAATCTGTGCCTTAACTGCAGCAACAGTTGCAGCAGGTGAGTGACCTGTCATTGAACCAGTATCACCAAGACAGAAGTCGATGTAATCGTGGCCATCAAGATCGGTGAAGTGAGCGCCTTTTGCCTCTTTGATAAAGACTGGGTGTGCACCTGGCCATTTAGCCATCCATGACATCGGCACACCTTCGTGCATCACGCGTGACGATTCGGTAAATGCTGCAGTGGATGCCTTATGAGTATCGAGAAACCTTTTCTCTTCGATCTTCATAAGTTCGGCGATGCGGGCTGAGCTAATTGCTGTGGACATGGCGCCAACTATATTAAAAGTTTGAGATTAAATCTCGCCCTTCTCAAGACCGGCAAGAACTTGCACAGCACGATCTTTTAACTCATCTAAATCACTGAGGCGCTTGAGGCCATTGACTTGTTGGCTCATTCGATGATTCTTTACAAATTGCTCTTTATGACGATCAAGGAAATCCCAATATAAAGTTGTAAAAGGACAAGCATCATCGCCAACTCGTAGCTTTGGGTTATAGGCACATCCCTTGCAGTAATTACTCATGCGCGAGATATAGGCACCACCTGCTGCATATGGCTTACTCATCATCGCACCACCATCGGCATGAACACCCATACCGATGATGTTGGGAACCATTACCCAATCGCTGGCATCGATGAATTCGCGGCGCATCCAATCGAGAAATTGTTGCGGGTTGGTACCTGTTATCAGTGCCAGATTGCTTAAAAGCATGAGGCGCGGAATATGGTGCACCCACGCCCTTTCTTTGATGTCCTCAACTGTTGATTTAATGCAGTTCATTGAGGTTTTTGTGGGGTCAGTAAAGAGCGGCAATAAATCTCGGGTGGCGCCCAATAGATTATTGTTTCGATAATCCTCACCTAAAAACCAGTACATGCCATTGATATATTCGCGCCAACCAATGATCTGCCGCACAAATGCTTCGGCGGATTCGATTGGTACATCACCTTTATAAAATGCTTTCAGCGCTGCATCAATAACTTCTGATGGATGCAAAAGCCCATTGTTTATATATGGGCTTAACAAAGAATGATGCAGCGCCCAACTATCGAGCGCCATTGCATCTTCATATGGCCCAAACTTTCCGAAGTGATTCTTAATAAAATACTTTAACTGCGCCAAAGCGCCAGCCCGAGTAGTCGCCCATATCTTTGTCGGCTCCATCTTTAATTCGCGAGCGACTTCGAAATCAATCTCATCTCTCTCATGCTCTCGGTATGCAGGCCACTTGTAATTCTTTGGTGGTGGCAAGCGATTCTCTTTATCGTAGTTCCAAGCACCACCAATAGGAGTAGCACCCTCCATCAAGACATTAAGGCGCACGCGTTGTTTGCGATAGAAATTCTCCATCAAATAAGACTTCTGCGATGAGGCCCAAGAGTTAAAGAGTTCGCGCGGAGTCAAGAAGAAATCATTTGCAATGAATTCAACTCCGTGTTCGCTAAGCGAGCGCGATAAGCGATATGACGAAGGTTCCGCTGTGACTACAACTGCGCCACTAAATTCTTTCTCGGCTAACTTAATACCCGCAACAGAATTCTCTGCTTTGAGATAACGGACTTCAAAACCTTCGTCGCGAAGTTCTTGGGCAAAGTGACGAGCAGATGAGATAAGAAAGAAGTTGCGCTCGGGGTTCCAATCAGCGCCGTTGATCATCGACTGGCTTTCAACTAAGAGGATGACGTCACTCTTCTTATCGGCGCCCTTCATTACTCCGTATCCACGGTGTAAGTGATCGAAGGAGATAAAGAGGATCCGCTTCACGCTTTAGCCTTATCGTCGCGACAGGCCTGCGAGCAATATTTCACTTCATCCCAGTTTTTAGCCCACTTCTTTCGCCATTCAAAGGGGCGGGCGCAACGGGCGCAGATCTTTGGCTCAAAGCCATTTTTAACCCGCGCTCCATGTGCCATAACCCACATCCTAAAGGCCTTATTCGAGTGGAGCGCGTTAGAGGGTGACCATATTCTTAGCGCAGTACATCATGAAAAACGCTCGAAAGGCCCCTTAAATGTCCCGTAAGTCAATGCGTTGGATCCCAGCGCTTCTCGCACCTGTATTAGTTGCAGGCTCTGCCATCGGTTTCTCAGTACAAGCGACCGCAGCTACAGACTTACCGGATAAGAGCGCCGCACAGATTCTGCAGTTGATTAACACCAACCCGAACATCGCATTCTCTGGTCGTATCGTGAAGAAAGCCGCTCTTGGTCTGCCTCCAATGAATATTGTTCCTGATATTTCAGAGTCAATGGTTGAGCAGATGAAGAAGCAGATGCCAGAAGAAATGGCAGATTTTATTCCTAAGGCAAGTGCCCAAGGAGAGATTGCACTGGCTCTCGAATTCTTTGCTGGTACCCACATCGCAAATGTTTATGTTGATGGTCCAACAAAGGCACGTCTACAGGTTCTCGATATTTTGTCAGAGCGTAATTACATCCGTAACGGAAAAGATTTGTGGGCATATGATGCCACCACCGCAATCGCACAACACAGCGTCATTGATGAGAACGCAGTCAACAAGGCAGAAGGTCAGGCACTTGCACTCTTCAACGCAAACTCTGCCAAGCTTCCTTTCGATGTGACATCACCTGCAGCCATTGCCGATTACGTTCTTGCGCAAGCAAACAATGATTCAGTAATTACAGTTGGCGCAGATGCCAAGATTGCCGGTCGCGGTGTTTATCAACTAACAATTACTCCACGATCAAATGAAACTCTTGTTCAATCAGCAACCCTCTCAATTGATGCTGCTACTGGCCTGCCACTTGCAGCTCGTATTACTGCAGTAGGTTCAACAGATCCTGCATTTGAAGTTGCTTTCGAAACAATCTCTTTTGCAACACCTGATGCTTCTAACTTTGATTTCACTCCTCCTGTAGGTGCCACCGTTGTTGAGGTAGCACTTCCTACTGAAGATGAGCTTCGTGCAAAGGCGGCTCTCGCTGCTGGAACTGGCACAAAGCTTCCAACTGAAAGTGAAATCAAGGCTGAAGCAGAAGCGCTGAAGGCTCAGGGCTGGGGCGCAGTTGCCAAGGTTGAGAGCAATCAGATTCCAGCTGAATTAAAGGCGTTAATGGCTGAGAACAGCCTCTATCTCGAGCTCACAAAGCCTGTCGCTGGTGGACGCGTGTTTTCATCAACTCTTCTTAACATCTTTATTGCAGATAACGGTGATATCTACGCAGGATCAGTGACAGTCGAGCGTCTTCTTAAAGCAGCAGCTTCGAAGTGAGTTCGCAGCAATACGCAATTGAAACAACTGGACTCGTAAAGGGTTTTGGTTCGCAGAACGCTGTCGATAACATCGATCTCAAGGTTCCTGCAGGTTCTATCTTTGGCTTTCTCGGACCCAACGGATCAGGTAAGACAACAACAATTCGTATGTTGCTAGGTCTTGCCGATGCAACCTCAGGCACGATTTCATTGCTCGGTTCATCTGTACCAGAACAAATCGGTGATGCGTTGCCGCATGTTGGCGCACTCGTTGAAGGTCCTTCTTTCTATCCCTATATTTCCGGGCGCGGAAATTTGCATCGTTATGACAGCGCAGACCGTTTTGCAGATCCAGCAACGCGAGCAGAACGAGTAGAGAACGCACTTGCCCGAGTCGGCTTACAACATGCTGCTGAGAAGAAAGTCCACGCATATTCACTTGGTATGAAACAGCGACTTGGTATTGCAAATGCTCTATTACAACCCCGCAAACTTTTGATTTTAGATGAGCCCACTAATGGACTTGATCCGCAAGGCACCCGCGAAGTTCGCACACTCATTAGATCTTTATCTGCCCAAGGAATCACAATTTTTATCTCTAGCCACTTACTTATCGAGATCGAGCAAATCTGTACCCACTTAGCCGTGATGAGTGCTGGCAAGATTTTGGCTCAAGGTTCTCTTGAAGAGTTATCTCATAGCGAGATTCTTAACCTTGAAATCCAGACACCTGATAGCGATAAGGCGATTACAACACTTAATTCACTTAGTATCGAAGCGCGCTTTGAAAACAATCGCGTCCGATCAAGTATCGCCTCAGGTTTTCTGGCGCCAAACACGATCGTTGAGGCGCTGGTAAAGAACGGGGTACGAGTAGAAGGCTTTAGCCTGGCCGCCCCCACTTTAGAAGAGCGCTTTGTATCGCTAACCGGCGAGGGTTTCGATGTCGCAGGTTAAGAAAATGAGCCCCTGGCAGGGTTTTGCCACATTTACTGCATCTGAGCTGACTGTCTTATTCCGCCGTCGCCGCACCTGGGCAATGCTCTTTACTATCTCTCTGATTCCGATCTTCCTTGCAATCGCAGTAAAGCTTTCAGGTTCAACTGTGCCACCAGGTGAAGGCCCACCATTTCTTGATCGCGTCAGCCAGAACGGGCTCTTTGTTGGATTTACCGCAACCATCTTGGCAATCCCATTGTTCTTGCCACTGACGATGGGAGTCGTCGCTGGTGACACGATTGCTGGCGAAGCTAACACTGGCACTCTGCGGTACTTACTTATTGCACCGGTCAGTCGTGTGCGACTGCTAGTTGTTAAATTCATTGGCGCAACAGTATTTGCAGTAGCTGCCACAGTGACATTGGTTGTTACTGGAATTTTGATTGGTATCGCATTATTTCCAATCGGCCCAGTGACTTTGTTATCTGGTGATGTGATTGCGATTCCAGCGGCGCTAATACGCCTTGCACTTGTTGCGCTCTATGTCACTATTTCATTGATGGGTATGGCAGCCGTTGGGCTCTTTATCTCAACGCTTACCGTTATCCCAGTTGGCGCCATGGCAGCAACTGTTGTTGTAACAACGGTCTCGCAAATCTTGGCAACCTTGCCACAACTAGAAGTTATCCATCCATATCTCTTAAGTTATTACTGGCTTGGCTTTGCAGATTTACTGCGAGCGCCAATGGATTTCACTTCGATGGTAAGCAACACCTTGTTACAGATTGCCTATATTGCAATCTTTGGCGCGCTTTCCTATAGCCGCTTTACAACGAAAGATGTGCTCTCTTAAATCTCAGTAAAGGTAAAGAGCGCTTCGATGTAGTTTTCGCCAGTGATTCCGAGGTTTGCTGCATCAGGTGGCGCAGTCTGTGGCTCTACGCAAATACCTTCAGGGTCTTCGTTATAGACAACCCACCATGGCGCATCGGATTCGATATCAATACGGACAACATCTTCATAAATAACTGCAGGTGTTCCGCGAATTTCAGTGAAGGCATCATCCCAAGGTTGTGGTGTTGGGCTAATGATTTCTCCATTAGGTAAACCATCAACGCGCTTAAGCATCTTGCCTGCGCTGAATTCGAGTTCTGCGCTACCGCCCACACCTAAATCACGCGCAAACCATGGGTGCATTCCCATCCAGGCCGGCAGATCGCAACCATTTGCATCGTATTCAAGTGACCACCGAATCGCATCATCTAAAACTTCAATGGTCTGTTCAACAGTAGCGCCGCCATAAGGCTTTGGTAGATGCAACAGTGACCGCCCCGGACCAATCTCTTGCCACGAAGAAGTTAAACCAAAACCATGCAGAGCATTGGGTGGATCTAAAACAGTTGGCAATTGCACCTGACCTGCAGTTGGTGAAGTAATCAATCCATCTTTAATGCGCCCTGCCCACGGAGCCATCGCATACCAACCATAATCTGCGATTCCGCCACGAAAAGGAATCGTAAATTCGAGTTCGCGCCATTTCAGCGATGCGATTCGTCCGCCTGCATCAAGATCAATTGCTACCTGAAACTCTGCATCATCAATAAATTGCATTAGGCGCGCCTCTTAACGATTCTTTAATTCATGCTTGTAAGGAGGCTCTGCACCCTTACGAGAACATGTAATACCTGCAGCAAATGCTGCACGCGCCAAGGTAGCAGTTAATACTTCACCAGTCAGCGCCATGATGCCCTTTTCAACCATCGCTTCAACAATGATTGCGCCCACTGTGTCGCCTGCGCCGACAGTATCTGCCACAACAATCTTTTCTCCCGGTACTTCAACTGAACCATCTGATGTAAACCCAATGATTCCATCAGCACCACGAGTGATAACAACTAGCGCTGCACCATCTCTGACCCAGCGATTGGCAACATCTTCAATTTTCTGTCCCGGAAACAACCAAGCTAAATCATCATCGCTGACTTTAATGACAGATGAGATTGCTGCCCATTTTTCGACAGCTGCTTCGTATTGATCGCGATCTCCCATTACAGAAGGGCGAATATTTGGATCAAAGACAATCGGTGCAAACTCGGCAACAGTTAAAGCCCAGTCATATAAAACATCGGCGCTCGGCTGAATAATCGTGACTAAAGTACCGATATGTAAAACCTGTGGCTTATAACGAGAAGGATCTGGCAACCAATCTAAAGAGAAATCAAAGGTTGCTGTGCCAGCAATTTCAAAGATGTAAGAAGCCCCGCCTTTTTCATCGAGTGAAACAATGGCGCGACATGTTGGTAAATCACTGGTTTTAGCTAAATCAAGTTTGACTTCATCATCTAATAACTCTTTACGAGCAGCTACGCCATATTGGTCAATTGAGATTCCATCAATGAAGAAAACCTCGTGGCCTAAGCGCGCCAACGCCTTTGCCGTATTAGCAGGGCCTCCGCCGACATGTGGTGTGCGATCTTGCGACCCCGGTGCCACCGGAATCATGTCGATTAAGACTTCACCGCAGACCCAGATACTCATGGCGCCATTCTGCCGTAAAGCTTCGCTGGCCCGGCCACGCATTAGGCTTAGCGCCATGCTGACCTTGCCTGAGACTGACCTTGTTGTCCACGAACTATGCCTAGGAACCAATGTCTTTGGCTGGAGCGCTGATGAGGCGGGTTCTAGGGCTGTTCTAGAGGCTTATAAGGGCCACGGAGGCAACTTCATCGACACCGCAGATGTCTACAGCGCATGGGTCGATGGCAATATCGGGGGAGAGTCCGAAACCATTATCGGCAACTGGCTCAAGGGCCAGCGCCGCCAAGATTTTGTGATCGCCACCAAAGTATCGATGTTATCTACTCGCCCTGGCTTGAGCCCTGAAAACATTATCGCCGCCTGCAACGATTCATTGAGGCGCCTACAAACAGATTACATCGATCTTTATTATTCACATGTTGATGATCCAAAAGTGCCTATCGCTGAAACTCTTGGTGCATACGCCCAATTAATTCAAGAAGGCAAGATTCGTTACATCGCCGCATCACAACATACCGGCCCACGTCTACAAGAAGCACTTGATATCGCAGAGCGTGAAGGCCTGCCTTCTTATATTGCACTACAAGATCACTACAACTTGATGGAGCGCAACCCATTCGAAGCAGAGCAAGCAGATATTGTTAATCGCAATAACATCTCGGCTTTGCCATTTTTTGGTCTAGCCCGCGGATTCTTAACTGGCAAATACCGCAAGGGAGTCACCGTTGATTCAATTCGTGCCGGCAGTGTTACTGATTATCAGAACGATAAAGGTTGGGCAGTTGTAGACGCACTTGTTGATATCTCCAAGTCACATAACTCTTCGCCATCTGCAGTTGCACTTGCTTGGTTACGCGCCAACCCAGCTGTATCAACCCCGATTGCATCAGCTCGCACTGTTGAACAACTACATGAGATTATCGAGATAGTTAATCTCAGCGATGTTGAGGTAAATTTGCTTAACCGTGCATCTGCATAGGTGGATAACTTTTTAACCCATTTTGAGAACTCTCTACAGTTCTCTGATGTCTTTGCTTCCCCGAGACCAACCCAGGGCCTTCAACAACAACTCTGTCTACGACCAAGTTATGGCGGAATGATTTATAGAGCGGTATTCCGATTCTAAAGAAGATTATGCAACCAGCCATCACGAGATAAAGCCCCGTCCAATAAGCACGATTGAGCGGATGCCCAATAAACATCTGACCATTAAGTACCTAGTGCATAAAGGATGCTGCGATCGCCACATAGGTATAGATATGGATAATCCACCATGTTTCATAACTCATCTTGGCGCGTGCTTTTTTATAAGATGTAACGCCAGCTGCAATCATCAATACAAAACCCGCCAGCGCCGGCCACATCCATGGCCAATCCTGCAAGAAGTTCCACATCTCTTTATATAAAGGAATCTGATCTTGACCCGCAAATGCCACCACAACCAACACAACATGAGCGGTAATCAAATACAAAGACCACGGCCCTAACTTGCGATGCCATGCCACCAGGCGGTCATAACCCACACCACGTTCTATCCAGGGGATACGTGCCACAAATAAAATGCCCACAATTGCAAAGAAGCTACCCACCAACGCAGCCACCCGAGATATAGATGCCATCACCGCATAAGGGCTATTGATATCGCTAATACGCATTGTTGTTGCCTGCAACGCCAAGGTAAATCCAAGGCCCAACCCCATCACCCACGCAGCCCAATCAACACCAGCCGCCGAGTGCTTTCGAAAGGTTGCACCACTTCTTCGCATACCCGCACTCTGCTCTAACTAACTGGGAATTAGCTGGGCGGTAAGTGAGGTTTAACCTTCTATTTCTGGAGCTTTGAGCAAGGTCGCCATCGGCAAAACTAGCCAAGGAATGTACCCGTGTGACACCGCATACTGCACTGCGGGAAACATAAGTGCACCTTGGACCGGTGGAGTTGTTTCCAATAGGAGCCACTTTGGGAATCTTTTGATTGGTAAAGTTTCCAATTCCAAACTCCTTAACGCATCCTCGTCTGCCCCTTCAATATCAATGTTGATGAAACCGACAGTTTCAGGCACTTTCGGTAAATTAATCAGCTCGCGGAGAGTCATCCCCGGGATTTTCACAACTTCCTTTACCTCGGCACCTTCGCTTTGGAATTTATCTACCCAATTTTTATTTGCTGTTGAAATTGCACCTTCTGTGAAAATAGTGAACTCATAACTCTTTAATGATCCAATGCAAGCATTAATGAATAGGTTTCTAGGTCGTAGTTTTCTAAACTTTGCCTCATATGTTGGATTCCCATCAACGTCAATTCCGCTCCAGCCCTGTGTGTAGAGTTTTCGAGTTACTGAGAACCGATTTGGGTCATGTGCGCCGACATCGATATAAAATTTGTCTAACTTTGCATCTGATAGAAATGGGGCGATTGAAATATCTTCGCCAGCTTGACTCCAGGATGGGCTAATTGCTGCGTTAAATCGAGTCTCTTGAAAGATTTCCTGGAAAACGCCCCATTTTCTGAAGTCCAGTAGGGCAAGAAAGCCTCTCAACAGCCAAACAATTTTTTTCAACATGTCTGAATAGTACTTGCCTGTGACCTTAGAGTAATCTAATGAAGTGCGTGTACTAATCACCGGTGGAGCAGGTTTTATCGGCTCTCACCTCGCCGATGCTCTATTAGCCCAAGGTGATCAGGTCACGATTCTTGATAACTTAACAACTGGTTCAAAGACCAACATCGCCCATATTGCAGATCAGATCACAATCCATAACGGTGATATTCGCGATGAAGCTCTCGTTAAATCACTCGTCAGCGATGCCGACCTTGTTCTACATATGGCAGCAGCCCTAGGTGTTAAGAACATCATGGAGAACACAGTCGAATCAGTATCAATCAACTTCACTGGTTCTGATGTTGTATTAAAGGCAGCAACCGAGTTTAAGAAGCGCCTGATCATTGCCAGCACATCAGAGATCTACGGCAAGAACCCCAACCAACCGCTGAACGAAGAATCAGATCGTGTAGTCGGCGCTCCCCAGAAAATCCGCTGGACATATAGCGATGCCAAAGCGCTAGAAGAAGCAATCGCCCACACCCTGCACCGCACCCATGGCCTTAAAGTCACCACAGTTCGATTCTTTAACACAGTCGGCCCGCGCCAGATCGGCCAATACGGAATGGTCCTGCCTCGCTTCATCAAACAAGCACTCAACAATGAAGACATAACTATCTACGACAATGGTTCGCAATCACGCGTCTTCTGCCACGTGGAAGACGCTGTCCGTGCTGTTATTGCAATAACTAAAGATGATTCAACAATCGGTGATTACTTCAACGTCGGCGGCATCGGCGAAATATCAATCTTACAACTCGCAACCAAAATCATCGAACGCACAGCATCACAATCAAAGCTTGTCAGCATCCCCTTCGATCAGGCCTACGGCCCCGGCTTTGAAGATATGCAGCGCCGCGTACCCGATATCTCAAAGATAAAAGCAAAGCTCGGCTGGCAACCCACCCACACCCTTGATTCGATTATCGACGATGTTGTAAAGCACCTTCAGTAAACAAAAAATCAATTAAAGAGTCTTAGCGGCCTTAATATTGCCCGTTGTATCAAATACATATGGCGCAGAACCCAATACGCCAACAGCATCTACAACGCTATGTAATGTAACAACAATCGCAATCTCTGCCCCACCTAGTGGTGAAGATTGCTCACCACGCCATTTGCCAACAAGATCATCATGCCAAGTGACATCAGCACCTCGTCTGCGCAGCTCATCAATGACAATCTCTGCTGGTGTTTCGCGCACATCAGCAACATTGGGCTTATAGGCAACACCCACAACAATTACCTTCTTGCCCTTCAGCGACCCACCGTTATCCGCCTCTACCCGATCAACAATATAAACCGGCATCTCAAGATTAACTTCGTTCGCTCTTTCAATAAATGTTGATGGTGCACCCAACTGTTCTGCAACATGTGCCAGATATGTTGGATCTACCGGAATACAGTGACCACCTACCCCAGCACTTGGGTTAAATTTCATAAAGCCATATGGCTTTGTGTCTGCAGCTTCTAAAGTTTCATGTACAGAGATCCCTAATTTATGGGCAATCTGCGCAAACTCATTGACCAACGCAATATTGACCTGCCTAAAAGTATTCTCAAATAATTTTGCAGCTTCCGCTACTTCGGGCGATGAAACCTCTACCAATTCATCACAGAACGATGAATAAAATTCACGAGTCGCAGTGGATGCCTCAGGAGTCAGCCCCGCATAAAGACGTGGGGTATTTTTCTGATTGTAATCACCACGCCCCGGATCAACTCGCTCTGGAGAAATCGCATACATATGCTCAAACTTATCTGCAGATAACTTCTCAATCAGTGGCTTAATGAACTTACGTACGGTGCCCGGAAAAGATGTTGATTCATTAATAATCAAGGCAGGCTTATCAATATTCTCGGCAATCGTCTTACATGCAGCTTCAATAAATGACATGTCAGGCTTGCGATCTTTAGTAAGCGGTGTTGGAACAGCAATCACCACAATATCTGCACCCTTAATGTCAGCACCATTGGCGGTTGCCCTGTAACGCCCTTCTGATGCCCACTTTGCAATGACTGCGCTATCAACACCTTCGATATGCGAGATGCCTTTATTGAGCTGCTCAACAATGCGCGGACTATTATCAAAACCCACAACATCATGCTCGGCTCCAGCAAAAGCACTGATAGTCAGCCCCACATAGCCCTGCCCAATAATTGCAACCTTCATCTATTGAGCCAAGACATCAGGATTCTTAGGATCAAGTCGCTTCATATTTTCTAGCGCAAGGGCTTTTTCTGCATCTGTTGATTTGGTTGTCGCATAAAGCACGCGCCAGGCATCAAAGTAATTAGGGCTAAAGGCAACAGCCTCTAGCGCATACTTATGTGCAAGATCCGGCAACTTGCTATTCTCAAATAAAATTACGGCTTGTGCCAAACGCGCACTATCTCGCGGTGTTAGATATGAAGGCTTTAGGGCTGCTTCCACCTGTGCGAGATCTTGTGATGCGATTGCTGACTTCCATTTCATATCTGCAGACATCGGTGGCACGGCAATCAAGGCCCCAACCACAAGACCAATCCCACCAACCAACTGTGGCGAGAAGATAAGTTCTTTCTCCTTAGTGACTTTAGCTTTTGCCTCAACCGGTACAGCTTCACGCGTTGAATATTCATATGCAACAAGAGCGCCTACCAATACCCAGCCCCAGATAGCTAGACCAATCTGGTTGATCGAAATAATCGATTGAAGTTCGTAGGCAAGCCAAGTAGTAGCGAGTGCTACAAATGTTCCGTCATATGCACGGTTGCGCAAAGTCACTTTCAAAATTACCCAAATACCAATACTTAAGATTGCAAGGTATGAAAGCAACATCGGGAAACCACCATAAGCAAATACATCAATAACAACATTGTGCGCAGCGTTTGTAATTGTTTTTGGGCCAGGAAGTGTCGTGGCTGCGTATTCACTTCTATATTGTCTGTAGAAGTTTCCATATGAATCCATTCCAATACCTGTCCAGGGCTTATCAAGACCCATGGAAATTCCAGTGTTCCAGTACTGCCCGCGCAATGAGACAGAAGTCTTGTATATAAGATCAGCTAGAGGCCCCTTTTGCAGGGCACCGGCAAGAGCAAAGCCACCAGCGATTGCAACAAATACTAGGTAGGTAGCTGTTGCCGCAAATCCTTTTGTTTTTGCTCTAACAAGATAGAAACCAATCATGGCTAGTCCTGCACCTGTTACAACAAGACCTTGGACTGCGTTTGATTCTTTGATTTCGTATAGTGCAATCAGGCCAAGGATGATGAAAGCAATTCGGTATTTCCAGGAGAAATGATTACTGAAGGCAAAGGCGATTGAACCGGTAATGAACATTCCGAGAAATGCCCCGATAAAGTTGGGATTACCGAAGAGGCCCAAGATATTGCCATAAGGGTTGTTCCAGCCGATAAAGTCTCCGAAAGCCAGCGCCCAAGCTGCATAAACAATATTTATCGCACCTGCAATCAGCAAGGCCCAGACAATCCTTTGAAATGATTTCTGTGTACGCAGCAACATGGCAGATAGTGCAATCATCACTAGTACCAAATAGGCAACAAAACCTGTTTGGCGGCCAAAGACTCCATAGATGCTCTGAGTTAACGGACTTTCTGATGCAATCATCGAGTTGACTGCGGCAAGTAAGAATAAAACTGTAGAGATGATCAGTAGCTTTGAAGTCCGCCACATCTCACCTGCGCCATAAACGACAGCGATAGCAAAGACACCCACACCCACGGTGCCTGCAGCAAATAACTTGGTCACGTTCACTGGATCTGATACCGGACCGGTCATGAGAAAGACTGTGGCAAAAGGGATACCGACAAAGAGAAAGAGTGAGATCGTCTTTTCTACTGACTTATTCAACATAGTCCAATCTTAACTATAGAAAGGCCGAAACCCGACCCCTCGTGAGAGGAGCCGGGTTTCGGTTTCTTAAATCTCCTAAGAGACTTAAGTGGTTACTTCTTCTTCGCCACTGCCTTTGCGAGGTTCTTGACGAGATTAGTCAATGTTGTTAGCTGAGCCTTTAGGCCAGCAATCAATGTATTGACTTCGAGCTGCAATGCTGCAACAGCTGCTGTTGCCTCATCTGCTGCATCTGCTGCCTGGATAGCTGCATCTGTAGCATCCTGTGCTGCAGTTGCTGCTTCGTTAGCTGCATCAAGAGCTGCATCTGCTGATGCATTTGTTACAGCAACATCAACAGTGATTTTTGTTCCCGCAAGTGCCTTATCAAGATCAGCTGTTGCTGTTCCTGCTGTGCCCTTGAGGGTCCATGTTGTTGAGTAGTTACCTGAGATGAACGGTACGAATACCTCAGATGTTGCCTTACCGTTAAGAACGGTAACTGTATCTGAAGCAAATGCGCCTGTTCCACCGTTTGATGTAACTGGAGCTGCTGCGAAGAACTTCGCAACATAGTCACCATCTGCCAATGCGCCGTTAGCATCTGCAACGTCCATTGTGTATGTGACCTTTGAACCTGCCTCAGCTGATGAAGCTGAAGCTGAGATTGTTAGCTTTGTCGCTGTGGTACCAGCAGCGCGAACCGTCGCTGTGGTTGTAGCTGTACCTGATGTGAAGGTAATAACTGATGAACCAGTTGCAGCAGCTGGTGCTACTACAGTGATGGAAGCCTTACCGGTTGAGTCAGTTGTTGCATTCGCAGGTGAAGAGATGCTTGCAGTTGTAGCTGATACTGCTGTGATAACAGCATTAGGAACTACATAGCCCGCTTGATCCTTTGCAATAATAGTAATTGCCCCGGCCTTTGTGCCGTTGATGTTACTAAATACTACTGTCGGAGTAAGCGTTGCAACTGTTGTGCTTGAGAAATTAACTGTCTTTTGAGCAATTTCAGTTCCCTTTGAGTTAGTCAAACGAATGACTGCAGGACCTGAACTACCGTTTGCGTGAACAAATGCAATGGCCTGACCTGTTGTGGTCAATACGCTTGCAGCGAATGTTCCAGCAACAGCGTTAGCACCGTCAGCAGCTGTAGTTGAATCAGTTACTGCGAGCATACGAACGTTCGCACCACCTGAGATTACAGTTGCTGTGACTGTGTCGTTAAATGCAGCCTTCAATGCATCCTTCATGAAGATCTGAATAGATGCAGTCGCTGTATCAAGGTTTTGTGTTCCAAGACCTGTAACAGTTGTTGCATCAGCTGTTGTGCTGTGAACTGCGTTTACCTCGCCAGCAACGATAAACGCTGTTGTGTTAGCAGCTGAATATGCACCTGACTGCGCTGTTGCGTTAACTGTGATTGTTACAGTCTGTGCAGCTGTTGCAGCAAGTACGCCACCTGTGCGAACCCAGTACTGAACAGTTACTGTTCCGACAGCTGGTGTTGCAACACGGATTCCCTCAACGATTGTGTCTGTTGATGAAATTGACTTCGCATCTGCTGAAAGAGTTGAAGTTCCTGCAGCAGCATCTCCAACGCTAAGGAATGTTGATGATGTTGTAAGAACGTAATCTGCCGCAGCTGTATCAACCTTGACTGTTACGTAGTTAAAAGGACCGGCAACGCCGAAGCCTGTTCGTACATCTGTGCCCATTGCATCGCCTGCCTGGAACTTGAGTACTGTGTTTGTTGCCTGTGATGGCGCAACTGACATTACTCCAAGACCCAAAGCCGCAACAGCAACGAGCGCAATGCGCTTAATTGTTGTAGACATTTGTTTCCTTTCGATAGTCGATCCGCGGAATTTCCGCTGATCGGCTTGGAGGAGATTGCTCTCTTCCGCTCGATTCATCGCACGTGCTGATGAATCAAATTCCCCACCGTGTATCCGGACGCGGTGAAGAAATTTATTTGTTAGCTGACGTAACACGTGATCAGCCCTTTGCCTTTACTGCAGACTCGGGCACCAAGATTGCCTGAGCCAAAATTTGGGTCTTGCTCGCATTGAGCAAGAGACGAGTTGTGATCGTCTTAGGTGTGCCAACTATGTCGTATCCACGGTCACCCACAGGGATGGTCAACTCTGAAGTTGGGGTTGAGGTTAGGGAAATTGTAACGGTCACAAGGTACTGCCCGTTGGATGTTCGCTCAAAATCGACGCTTGTGGCGGCGGCTTCAGCTGAGAGCCAGAAGCCATTTACGCCTAGAGCGACAAAGCGAACGTCATATGTAGTGCCACTTCCATCTACTGTGATGACCTGGCTGATCGCCACATTTGGTCCACCTTCTTCTGTCATAGATGTGGTGGCCAAAATTGTTCCTTCTTCTGTTGCCATGGCCTTATTGCCGACAACGCGAGCGGTGCCGATAGGCCCTTTTTCACTCGATACGGTAAATCCTGTTGGATTGCCCTCTTTATCTAGGCCAGGAAAAGCTAGCTTGGCGCTCTTGATGAAGACACCTGAGATCATCTCTGAGGCTTTGCCTGCAGGCATTGATACAGATGGGGTTGGGCTGGCGCTCTTTGATGCAGGGAGCTCGCTAGCCATTGGGCTCTGTGGCAACTGCTCTTCTTGAACCACAGCAGGCAAGATTGTTGATTCATTACCGGTAAGTGAGTTAAAACCAAGGAAAGCTGTCACAACCAAAAGCAATGAAAGTGCAACCTTTGAAGACTTCTCAGCAAGGGCAGCTGCCTTCTTATATGTAGTTGAAAGCATGTCGAGTGCTGTAAGGCCACGCTCTTGGTCAATGATGAGCTCAGAAAGTACGCGACGCAAGCTTGTACGAGCGCGAGAAACAGTGTGGCGCACTGCAGATTCCTTGATACCAAGCTCTGCTGCGATTTCCTCTGTAGAGCGGCCTTCCATCTCCCACATGACAAGCGCTGCGCGCTCAGCTGGTGAAAGCATTGCTAAAGCCTGACGAATAATCGCTGCATCTTCTGCAGCTGACATAGCTGCTGAGTGATCGCCTGATACCTGCCATGCAGCTTCAACTTCAGCCTGGGCATCATCGATAACAACAAGATTTGGTCGACGACCTTCCATGCGGAAGTAGTCGATGCAGAGGTTTTCGATAGTGCGGTGAAGGTATGAGAGAGCGTGATCTGTTGACTCAAGCTCGGGAGCTGCCAACATGAACTTAATAAGAGAGTCTTGGGTGATTTCTTCAGCCTTGGCTGAATCCTTCAAGACACGATTTGCATGGGCAAGAAGCTCTGAACGGTGCTCTGTGTAGAAAGCACCGAACTCTGCAACGGTCCACACGCGGGGACCTGCAGGAGCTGCAGACTTCTTAATTGCCACTTTATTGGATCCTTTTTCAACCGGTTTGGTCTAACAGATGAAACCGTCGCCCCATCTATAGCCTTCTACGAATCCCACCCTATATTGTCGCGGGTATGGGACAAAACGGACAATATGGACTACAGACCCATGAGTTTAGCTTGTTGGTCGAAGTCGGGGACGGTTGCTCTCACTTGGTCAAATGTTCCGATAGCGCGAAGGTATCCACCTTCTAGGTAAACCACCTTGTCTGCTGATTGAACAGTAGAAAGTCTGTGTGCAATCACAATTAGTGTGACCTCTCCTTTAAGTGTGTATATCGCACCACTAATGTCCTGCTCCGTTTGACCGTCAAGGGAGCTTGTTGCCTCGTCAAAAATTATTAACCGCGGACACGTAAAAAGTGCACGAGCAATCCCTAGTCGCTGTCGTTGGCCACCACTCAATTTAGTCCCACGTTCACCAACAAGGCTGTGTAAGCCATCCGGTAAGGCTCGCACCATGTCTCCCAGTTGTGCACGCTCTAGGGCGTCCCAAATACGCGTTGGATCTAAATCGAAAAGATCATAGCCAAGGGCAACATTCTCCAAAATAGTTCCATTAACAATCACAACATCCTGAGGGACATATGCAAGCGCTCCTGACCACTTCGAAATAGCTTGATCAGGATTTTCACCTGAAATTTTTATCGAGCCGCTGTCTGGTGCAAGCACCCCAATAACTAAGTCAGCCATCGTAGTTTTTCCCGCTCCAGAAGAACCAACAATTGCGATAAATTCACCAGCATTTATATTGAATGATATGTCTTTGACTACTTCCGTTGTTTTTCCTGGGTAAGTAAAATTAACTGCTGTTAAACTAACATTTCCCTCAAAATTTGGATAAACATAATTAGGTTTATCCAAAACACTCACTTGGTTTGTCTCTAGATTCGACTTTTCAAGCATTTCGAGGGTTGGTAAAACAGCACCCAAACTACCCTTTACTTGAAGGGAGCCCTGTTGAACTCTGAGAATTGCAGGGGCGATTCTTGAGCCGGCCGCCAAGAAGATTGAGAGTGTCGCTACGGCGCGTGCTGCATCTTGCATCACAAATTGAGTAGCGCCAATCGCCAGAGCGCCGAAGACGATCGTACCTTCGATAACATACTTACTTATATTCGGCATAAACGCCTGCTCTGCGACTACATCAGCAAGAGCAAATCGTCTTTTTTGAATTTCCTTTGCATAAAAAGCTCTTCTATTTCTAACCAGGGACTCTCTATAAGTTAGTATAATTTCAGAAATTTTTTCATTACTTGATATAGACAGCCCTGCCTCTTCTTCACCGAGAAGTCGCGCCTTTTTGTGAAGGAATTTGTACATCGTCATCCCGATAGCGATAAAAACTAGAGTTGAAGTTACCGAAATCAAAGGATCGACAACAAATAAACCGATGCTCATAACGATAAGTAGCGTAAGGTCAGAAACCAACGAGATAGTCGCACCAATTACCCCTAGCATCATTGTGTTTACACCAGTTGTGACACGGTAAATAGTTTGCTGAATGGTTCTAGAGTTGATTTCCAAAATTGACTTGGAGAGTAAATCACTTATGAGAATGGATGAAAGCTCAGCACCGCGGCGGCTCAAAAAATGCAAAACTCTTCTAGTGATAAGAACTGACAATAAAGTACGAGTCATTAAAAGAATTGCTGCGGAAATGCCTAGCACGGCAGCTTGAAACTGAAGGGTTGAATTTTCAATTTGAAGAAGTTCAAGTACTTTAAGAACTCTATTTCCTGGCTGTCTGGATTCCACGCCTGATATTGCTAACGCAGCAAGCATTCCAATGGCGGCCACACCGATTAAGTCCAATATTCCAAGGGATACCTGTACGAGGATTACAAGGTAAAGCTTTTTTCGAGACCGAGTTGGAATGACTCGAGAGGCTCGATATATTACTGAGGATTCTATTCTTTTCACTCTGATTACTCCTCTAATTCCTCAGTCGTATCACCCGATGATATGTTTTCCCAGGCAGCCACTAAGTGCCAATTTTCATCGTATAAAGCTTCGGGTGATCTCTGAGATTTAAACCAAGGGCGTGGGGCCCACACCGCGGCGGACTTATCATACTTAAGAACTGCGCCCCACCAGCTAAATGTTGAGTTTGAAATTACATATGCAGAGCCATACCGCATCAGTTCCATTGTTTCTCCGGGTGGGAATTCGGGTATTTCTCGTAGATGAGTAATACCTGACGCGCGGAGTAGGGCATATGCAACGCGTGGCTCGTCTGAAAATACCCAGACTTCGACATCTGGCCTACTCACGCGAATCTTGGCAATTGCTTTCTTGAAATAAGCGACGTCGAGTACTCCCATACCGGGATGGGATCGATAGTCCCCTAATCTGTAGTGAATAACTGCGGGAGATAATTCCTTGGCTCTTAATATCCAACTCTGAATCTCATAATCAGGCTTTTTTAATGAAATTTCATCCATAAGCTTTATTGAACTGGTAGTTGATACAGATATTTTGTTTTGGAAGTATCCATTCAGATATAGACTCCTAATTCCATGAGATTCAGGAAACGCGTCCACGGTTGTCGGGGTCAAGAGCTTAAAGAACCTTTTGTAGCGAAACAATAGGAAAGTTTTTAAAAGTGTTTCTGAGCTCAACCTGTTAAACCACCTGGCAAAATTCTTATTCTCATTCAGGCTCGACCTTAAATTCAAACTAGCAATCTTTTGAATGAATAGCGGGAAAGGAGAAGCCTTGATGGAATTGATATCACTTAGAATAGTGAAATCTTCAACCAATAGGTTCTGCTTAGAATCACGCTGGGGTTTATGCGAATCAGACTCCACCAGGATTTGTGCGTTCGAACTGAAGTGATGTGCCGCAAATACTTGAAACAGCTGATTTCCAAGGCCACCACTGAGAGAAACAATAAGAATTCTCTCTTTCATTTTGATCCTCTTGCGATATCTAATCCAAACTTAAGTATTCCAAACCGAACTCTTATGATTGACGTTGCTACGGGTCGAAAAATGTGGAATATCGTTGATTTTTTATACTTAACAAGAGTGAGCGCCTGTCTTAAGATTAAATAGTCAATAAAGTTTGACTTTTCATCTCGCCCTCTGAGTGCGTCTTCCTCCGCTATTAGCTTCTGCAATTCCACTATTCGGTGCTTTTCGCTTGTCAGTTGTCCACCAATGTTTATCGCATACTGATATAGGTCTTGTTCTACAAGAAATATCTCTTCTTCTGAAAGATTCAGGTGGGCAAGAAAGAGCTGATCCTCACCCATCGTCCCGCTTCCAAACATTGATTTTCCATATTTAATTGTTCGAAAAATAAATCTCCAAATTCCAGGATTAAGTGAAATTTGCCTTAATTTGTCACCGCTATCGGTTGGGCTAAATATCCTTTTTATTTCTCCTGTGATCGCATTCTTGATTGAATAATGACCTACTATGAGATTTTTCTCTGTGCCAACATTGGCCATCACTGCTTCGACAATTGTTGCCACATGAGGAACATCGTCTACATCCCAGAAACAAAACCATTCGGTCTTTATGTGTTGCAAACCCATGTTTCTTGCGAGTCCTGGGGATTGAAATTCACCCGTAAAAATTCTTACATTTTCTAAACCCTTTGTAACTCCAGATAGTTTTTCTGCTGTTCCATCATGAAAATTGTCGTGAACAATCACAACCTCGACGTTTAAAGTTTTACAAACTTCAAGTGTCTCGGATAGCGAGAATAGTTCCCCTTCTACGTTTCCTATTGGAATGATTGCAGTTAACATTGTGTTGTCATTCGTTAATTTCCGCATTAGATAAAGAGTTTTGTGCGCGAGCAATTAATGGACCTAAGTTCTTAGAGTTCTTAACTCGTAGTGTCCTTAAAATAATGTCATATTTAGGCGCGAAAATGTGTCGAAAACCAATTTTAAAAACATGCTTTTCATAAAACGTATTATTGTTTTCTAGTTTCTCAGAACTCGTTGCTTTCTGATTATTATCCGGCAGTGGTTGCCGAGCCAGGCCTAAAGGCCATGCAATTTCATTAGTATGTGTTGCATATTGGTCAAAACCAATATTTGTGACAAGGTTTACGGGCGGCACAAGGCACCTTTTATTTTGAGCTACCATGATCGCTGCGAGAGGTGTATCCCAAGCATCCGTGAAACCTTCTGCAGCTCTTTTGTATCCTGTCTTCAGGAATCCACGTCTACGCAAACCTTTAATTTCATCAAGAGTGGGTGTTTGCGACAAGGCGGAATAGATTTCCTTCCACTTCGTTGATGAAGTTCCCCACCCCCAACCCACCGGATAGTTTAATTCGTCCCAACAAACATCCGCATCAATTTCGAAGACACGGGTTCCAGAAGTCATCCAAATATCTTGGTAATTTCTGGATAAGTCAATCCCGACAGAAATATTCTGGAAGAATTCTTTGTCAACTTGCAGGTCATCTTCTAAAACAACTCCCTCAGAAACCTTTGAAAAAAGAAAAGTTGACGCTGCTAGAACTGAAGCTGCTGCCCCTGAATTAGCTCTTGAATGGGAATAAACTATACAAACGGAAGGGTATTCGGCGCGAATAGACTCGATTGTATTTTTTGTGATTTGTTGCTGTCTCGCCACAAGTTGATTCTTTGGGCCGTCTATCCATACCAAAATATATGGGACTCCTGCTCTAATGGCCTTGAGTATTGAATCCTTAACTTGATCACTTCGAGCATACGTGACTATTGCTACACCAAAATCACTTGTAATCATTGAGAGCCTCTTTGTATATGCGCATTGAAAGATCAACTATTGACTCTTTTGAAACATGCTTCTTGGCAAATGTCGAAGCATGCGAGCGTATAAATTGTCTTTGTTCCAAAGGCAAATCGAGTGCTCTTCTGACTAGATCAGGAAAAGATTCGCCATCACGTTGTAGTAACCCAGTATTCATATCTGAGATCATTTCCGGAATGCCCCCAACATTTGTAGCAACTACAACTAGTCCTAGATACTGTGATTCTAAAACAACACTTGGTAGATTTTCGGAATAACTAGGTACAAACACGAGATCTGATCTCCTGATTTCGCGTACTAAATCTGTGTCTTCCATGGCGCCTACCAACTTTACAAAGTGCGGCACTTTGATGCTTGGATTAGTATTTCCAACTATTGACAAATTAAATTTATGTACGCCTTTCCTTTCAATGTCAATTAATGCTTTGATTAATCTATCAAGACCTTTAAGCGGAATCCATGGATTTGCCGCAATAAACAAGAGTTGTTGCACATCATTGGGCTTTTTTGCTTCGATGGCTTCTGAATAATCATAAAACGCATTCGAAAGTGGATTAGGTAGAACTACTGGCAGAGCTTTACCTAAATTAAATGCTTCTGTTTCCCTCTGGAGCCACTTGGATGGAGTGGTAATCGTAATGTTGTTGCCATTTATCAATTGTTCGCTCTCGGTTCGAGCTTTGATTACACTTTTCGAAATCGGTAGGCGTATCGCGGGACAAGTACGACATCCTTTTTTGAACTCTCCACAATCGAGATGGTTATGACAACCACCTGTAAGCAGCCTCTCATCATGCATTGTAAAGATAATTGGGAAGTCCTTCGAAAGTTTTTGAATTTGACTTATAGACAGGAGGTTGAACCAGTTATGTATGTGGATGACATCTGGGTTGATTTCTCTAATCTTCTTTGAAGATAACCCGTTTAGAGAATAAATGGACATTAATCCAAACTTGGGTCGTGTAACGAGACGGCTATGCAATGTATAGAGTCGTGATGCTATCTGCTTTAATGTGTTTCGATCATGATTTGTAAGAAAATGCACATTTATTCCCGATTCGGCTTGGATGTCATAAAGGCGTTTCCCTGCCCTATATGCGCCTCCAGTTTTTCCCGAGGCAACATGAAGAACCTTCATCAGGAGATCTTATTTTTTGCTTTTAGCGCGTTTTCGAAATATGTTGCGGTGTACTTAAGTCCCTCTCTTCGAGTTACTCTTGGTTCCCAATTTAATTTTTCCCTTGCTAAAGAAATATTTGGTTCGCGTAGTTTGGGGTCATCACTTGGAAGCGGCGTGTACATGATTTTGCTATTCGAGTTCGTTAGTTCGATAATTTCTGAGGCAAGTTGGTTCATGCTAATCGGTTCTGGGTTTCCTAAATTAATGGGGCTACTTATGCCATCGGAAAAAAACAGTTTTATCAAGCCTTCAATTAAATCATCTACATAACAAAAACTTCTTGTTTGTTCACCGTCACCAAATAACGTCATATCTTCGTTTTGTAGAGCCTGCAGAATTAGCGTTGAAACAACACGCCCATCATCCAAAGCCATTCGAGGGCCGTATGTGTTAAAGATTCGAGGTATCCGAATATCAACTTTATGCTGTCTATGATAATCGGAAAAAAGTGTTTCCGCCGCTCGTTTCCCCTCGTCGTAGCAGGCTCTAATTCCAATTGGGTTTACGTGACCCCAATAACTTTCAACCTGAGGATTAATTTCAGGGTCGCCATAAACTTCGGATGTTGAAGCTTGGAGGATTCTTGAACCGGTGCGCTTTGCTAGTCCAAGCATATTTATCGCTCCATGGACACTGGTCTTTAAAGTCTGAACTGGATCCTTCTGGTAGTGAACCGGCGATGCAGGACATGCAAGATTAAAAATGCCATCGACTTCCGCAAAGAACGGGAATGTCACGTCATGACGAATTGCTTCGAAATTAGGATTATTCAAATTATGTGCAATATTTGACCTTGAACCAGTTACATAGTTATCTAACGCGATGACACTGTGACCCATTTTGAGGAGTTCGTCAGTTAAGTGTGATCCCAGGAATCCTGCTCCACCAGTTACTAAAATGCGCATGTACGAATCATATCCATACTCAATAAATTGCCAGTGAAGGGAATGTTAGAGTCTATACATGGAACTAATTCTGACAACTGACAGACCTCTTAATCAGTTGTCTGTCCTCGTAAGTTCGTTTAACAAAGGCAGTTTTCTTGCCCAGAGTGAGAAGTTTCTCCACAAAATTGCCCATTTAGGGGCACAAGTAGTCATCATTGAAGATTCCTCGACAGATGGCTCAATACCGATACTCAAGGCTTGGCCCGGTGTAATTGAAGGATCAATCGATCTGGTTTTACAAAGGAATTCCGGTTCCGCGGTCTCCCGGAATAATTCTATGGGGCTAGCCAATAGACAGTATCTTCTATTCTTGGATATTGATGATGTCGTTGATGTAGACGTCCTGCTGAATGTTTTCCCACGAGTGATTGAGTCGCAAGCCGACTTAGCGCTAACTGGGTATATTCAATCGCCGGCCCAACGGTTGGGACCATATCCGTTGAAGAACTTTGCGGACAAAACCACGCAGATCTCAAGCTTCAGGACAGAATTACTACAAGGAGTCGGTTGGTGGAGATACCTTTACAAGAAATCCACTGTTGACTCAAACAACTTAAGATTCCTCCCATCCTTTCAAGAGATGGGTGAAAAGATTTTCGTTTTAGATGACCTTCTATGGCTCTTACATATCTTCTCTCTAAATCTTGATATATATAGGGGAGACGATTCGGACATCTTGTATCAATACTTCCTTCCGGATGAGCCTTCTGAGTCACGCCGTAAGTGGTATCTGGATCAAGTGGCTCTCATGCCTGATGCCCTACTTATATTCTTGAAGGATTTACAAAAACACACTTGCTCTCATGACGAAGAATGGTTGTACAGGAAGAGTCGAGACATACTTTGGCAACATGCCAATTTCCTAGGTTTCTTTAAGTACATCACAAAAGTACATAAACTAGTTCATGTTTCACTTTTCATCGATTTTAAGTTGCGGGACAAGTACCATGTAGCTACCTTGAAAGGGCTGATCGGGACAACACTCAGACTGGCTTACAAAGGGCTCCGATCAGTTACCAACGCGAATCCAACTATCGGGACGTGAATCTCTTTCCTGAGAGAGAATCATTTTTTCCGGACAAACAACTTTGCCTCCACGTGAGTCTATACTCCAAGCAGCAATGCTCGAATAAGTACTCGCGCTTGCAATTATTTTGGGGTAACTTCCTAGAATTACAAAAGTTTCTGGTCCAGAATAATCTCTTGGTGCGATAACCTTATTAGCATTTAGAACCAGCTCCGGAAACAGCCTGTTCGCATGTTCTTCATCATCTGTGAAAACATCGTATTTGGAACTCCCCAATGACCTTAGTGCAGTCTTGTAGTAATGAGGAGACGGGATGGGAAAAATATCTGGATAATGTAAGAAATCGCCAAGGCGTATGTGAACCGCTGTGTCTGCCTTTTTCTCGAACCTGATACTGTTCTCTTGATTCAATTGAAATTCAACCGGGAAACTATAAACTCTTGAGAGGTTCAGCCAGTCGAAATCTATGTAGTTGCCATCCAAAATAGCTCCCGATAGGGCAGAATCAATTATGTCCCGAAAGTCATTCGGTGAATCTCTTCTTTCAAATTCATTCATCCGGTCATGGACTACTTGAAGTAATTTCGTTGAGAGTCGATTTCCCATCCGGCCCAAATTTGGATTTTTCCTGGTACTTCTGAAAACTATTTCGTTTGGGAAAGTACTCCAGTCAAATAAATCTAGTTCAAGGGTTCGGGATCTATTTGAGCCACGCCATCCAATATCAGAGCCATTTACAAGCAGATTACATCCCGTTTCAACAGCGACGGCCCATCCGGCTGCTAGACCAAATATTTGGTTCCCGAGACCGCCCTTAACTTCAACTTGGATGAAGTTAGCTTTCATGTGAAGTCCTCGTTAATCTTCTATGAAGTGCTGCAATTAGAACAGGCACTAAGACTTGAGGTGCCAAGACCTTTCGTGCACCATTTGCATGTTCAGTGATTGCTATACGCAATATCTTCATTAAATATTGATGTTCAAAAAGCCTGGGATTTTTTGTATGTAAGTGCAAAGAATAGAGCGGTTTTTCCGTTTCACCATTCTGGACGTACAGCGACTCTCCGATTATTCGATACTCAAAATCTTGAACTTTGTCAGCATGCCACGCAATTGGGGAATACTTCAATGTTTGCCCGCGAAAATTCCTCGGATCTTGCCCAATCAAATAAGTTCCGAAGGCTGCACCATCAAAATAACCACTCTTATGCCCTTCGTTTGAGGGTCCACTTGGAAGAATTTCAACTCTGTCTGGAAAGCTTTGTTGGTATTCATAAAGCAAGGTCATATCTATAGCATTTGCGTTAATCTTAGTTTGCTCCTGAACAAAACTATTGAATTTTTTCACTGTTCCAAGGTCACGTAAAAAAAGAGTGCTTGCGATTCCGTATCCGGAGCCAACTATCGGGAAGGCCATCTCTTTCTCAATTTTTAGGATCTCCTTGATTGGAAAGTTTGGCATAAGGAATACATCCGCTTCAACATGCAAAACGGGGCCTGTGCGAACTTTCATAAACATTTCGAGTGCTTTAAATCTTTTTAATGTTAGAAACCAAAAACCACTGCGAAATTCAGACGGGAAATTCATGCCTTGCTTTATTTCATTCCAATAGACGTCACTATTGGTGAAAAACCATGTCTTAATTCCGGATTTTGCGATCTTTTCCTTAGTTTCTTGGGAATCTGTTATCAGCCATACGTTTGCCTGAGGGAAAGTTTCTGAAAGATGCTTGAGGTTAGCACTCACATATTTTGGCAGTCTATTTCCTAGGTAGACCAAGGCGATATCTAGTTGTCGATCTTCGGAATGCACCACTTTATAGTACTAGAATAGTTCTATGCCGAATGATTCTTTCACTTCGAGAGTTGTAGTTAAGGCTGGAAGATTTGTTTTCCGTAACGGGATTTCGAAGCCTTTTCTTAGTGGAGATTTGTTTGCGAGCGAGGCCGATCTCAATATTCCCAGCGAATTCCATAAGTCCAAAAATTTCTTAAGTATGGTCAAGGATGCTCGAGTGATATTTTGTAATGGCTATCTGGCAGAGGATTTTATTAACTCATTTGGTAAGCATCTATCAGCGAAAGTACTGATTGTAGGTAACAGTGATAAAGATTGGTATGACTTCCCGATTGCATTAGCACCGGGCATTAAGTCGATCTTCCTTCAGAATTCTTTCGTAACTGATAGTCGAATTGTTCCTCTTCCAATAGGAATTGAAAACCTCTCGTATTACAGAAATGGAAGATCAAAAAATTTTCGAGACTCCTTTATTCGTTCGGAAAAAGTAGACAAAGTGTTGGTAGGACCCTTATCACCCACTCATGAATTACGACGCACATTTATGGAAAATATCTTTGACTCTCCACGTATTGAAGTCATTTCTAATAGAGTTATGGAACCGTACCAGTACGCAAAAGTTTCTAGCACTTATGGATATATTGCATCCCCTAGAGGAAATGGTGAGGACACTCATCGCACATGGGAGTCACTTTATAGAGGATGTTCGCCAGTATTACTAAGAAACAAGTGGTCTGAAAGTTTGAGTTCTTTTGGGTTGCCTATTTCTTATGTAGATGAATGGACTCCGGAAAGATTGGAGGTGCTCGAACCATTCAAGCGATTTAATCCCTCAGAAATTCATTCATTATGGTGGCCATATTGGCAAAGTAAAATCAAAAGTTTAATTTGAATTATGACCCCAAACAATTAGCACGTTTGTTTTATCTGTTAAGGGCTTTTCATCAGTTATCTCTGCCCCCGGAACAATTTTGCAAAAATCTAGAGCACTATAACTTCCAAATTCAACAGGATTGATATGGTTGTAAATCATGTAACCCCTCTTGGATTTCAAAATGTATTTCTCCAAGTATAAATCCTGTAATTCACGCGTTAGCTCGGAAAATGCATAATTACTTACAACTAGATCAAGTTCTTCATGTTTATGTTTTCTTGCGATTCTCAATACATCTCTTGATTCTGGTTTTATGGTTAGAACATATTTTTCTGCGAGCTGTTCCACCACTTCGAGGTCCGCAATATCAAATGAGCGCAGAGATTCACCATGGATTATCTGCAATGCAAGACCTCCATACCCGCAGCCGATTTCCAGTATTTTGAAATCTGATAAATCCCCAAACAGATTCCTTATGTCATTATGAACTTTTGCATACCTGATTGAAGTTGGAGAAATGTTACCTAAATCATGAAAATGGTAGGTTGCCGGTCCGCCAAGATTGATATTAGGAACAAGGTTTTTTAGAGTTTGGAAGGGTAGCCCTGATTTCTTGAGTTGGCGTAAGTATTTCTCGCCTGTCCTAGGAGGAACATGCTCCAATATTTTTCTGTAACTCTTGCAAGATCTAAATTTCGAAAATGAATCTTCTGAAGTGACCGCTTCTTGGCAAGCCTTGAGGTAACTTGGCGCATTGCTGAGGCTTCCATTAGTGCGCCAATCCTGAATCGAAACGTCCCAGGACTTTGCGCGATTACTAAATTCGTTAAGAATTCGAGTAATAATCACGAATGGACTTCGTCCACCAAGATCCCATAGAAATCTGAGTCTAGATTTAATGTTGGTCATGTTTCCTCCGACCCACTGCCTATAGGGTTGTATCTTATTGGCATATCGAACTAAAGAGGAACGAATTATGACATTGACGGTAGGTATTCCCAGCCGAGGTATCAATTCTTCGTTGCACCGGGTAATTGAACATGCGCTCTCGCTAGAAGCAGATGAGATACTTGTTGCCATTAATCCCGGTGGTAACGAAATTGATGACTTATCAAAATATTCAGATCCTCGATTAAGAATCACTTTTCATAAGGAAGATCTTGGGCTATACGGCAATTTTCGATTTCTTGTCAAGCAAGCTAATTCTGAGTTCTTTTCTTGGCTTTGTACAGACGACCACATCTCTCCAGAGATTCCCCGCTTGCTGAAAGATTTCCATACTTCACAAGATAATTTGATTATTCCTTCTTGGTTCTGGGCCGAATACAATTCACAGTCAAACAATCTATTCGACCTGACCAACATGAGAAAGGGAACTCTGCCTGACCTGAGTTCTTCAAAGACAATTGTTCAATCTGCTCTTCATTCTGAACCTAGTTGGATATTCGGTATTTGGAGAACGGCCTATCTGCTGTCTATTTTCCCTTCAAGAGATTTTGATTGGTTAGACACTCATTTACTGCAGAAGGTTCTTTTGTCCAGAAAGGTTTCTGTGGTTTCGGTTGCGAATCCTACGATTATCGGAACCTGGCACTGGGCATCTAAGGTGCCAAATTCTGTATCTCAAAAGGGCCATAGTCCTTGGATAGCAATTTATAATCAAGTAATTTTGATGCCCCGTCTGATTCTAAAGAGCCCCACTTGCTTCTGGAGTATAGTATTAAGAATTCGTTTTCTCATTATGAGCTCGCGCAGCATGAATCAGATCAAGACGAAAGGTTCCACAACAAAATGAATAAGGACATTCTTGTTCTTCCGGTTGGAGGAAGTGCTTCACGTATGCTTGGGCTTCCTAAATTCATGCTTCCCACATCTGAATCGGAAACATTGATAGAAAGTCACTGTCGTGGTGCCATCGCTGCCGGTTATGATGAATTGCATGTCATAACAAAACAAGAATATGTCAACCTTATTGAAAGTTACTTCGCAGTTAGAAAAATTAAGGCTCATATTCATTCATTGCCCTATGAGACTAAAACAATGTCTGAGACACTAAAAATTGGAGCTGGATTAATTAAGGATATCGCGAAATCTTCAGTGACCATTGGTCTTTCTGATACTGCATTTTATGGAGCTTCATATGAAAGTATTTATCGGAAATTAATTGAGGACTCCGCGGATCATACCTTGGGGTTATTCTCAATTAGAGAAGATCAATTTGGTAAATTAGGCCAAGTCGACATCGATGGCAAAGGCAAAGTGCTTTCTATGCAAGACAAAAATTTAAAGTGCACGTTTCCGGCTATCTGGGGGCTCGCGAAAGTTCCGGGTACGATGCTAAACAACTTGAATGTTTCTGATGCACATATTGGTATTGGATTAGAGAAACTAGTAGCTGATGGGGAGCAGATATCAGGAGTTTTGAATGATGCAGAGTATTATGATTGTGGGACCTTTAGTGAATATAAACTTTTCTTAAATCGCCATTAATTTTTATCTTATTTCAATCTATCCTCAATTACTCGATTTATGTACCACCCATCGAACTGAGAAACCGCCGGTAAGAACTTCTTGAAACCTTTATTTTCAAGCAAGCCATCTATTTTCTCTTGATTAGATGAATAGTTATGTTCAATGAAAAAAAGTTCAACACGGAATTTATCAAAATCGAAATTTTCCAATATTTCGAGTTCACTTCCTTCTGTGTCTATTGATATCAACTGGATGCACCGAGGTGACTTGTGTTGTTCCAATAAGTCATTTAATGAGACAGTTTCAATTGTGTATTGGTGCGCATTACTTCTAGTGTGTTGGTGTAAACCCAATGAAGCGTATTCTTTCAGAGTTGAGTATTCACCTTCTGGTGCCTCCAAGAAAATCCTTGAGTCACCTGTTTTTGACGTCACCGCACGTTGATCAATTGTCGCCTTCCTGTTTGTGGCTAACTCTGTATGCCAGTTTCTCCCTGGCTCCGCCAAAATCCCAGACCATTGGTACTTTGACTCCAATAAGTAAGTATTTGAGAGATCTAAGCCATTTGTCGCTCCAAATTCGACATAAAAGCCTACTTCGTTGCAAACGAACTGAGCCACCAGGTCCTGTTGTAATTGTGCTTTGGAGTCTCCCATGTTTGCGCAAACCCAACTTTGCAGATTTGGATATTCGCTTCCTAATGACCACCGCTGATAATCAGAGAGTTTACCTATTTGCTGTTTATAGTCATAGTATTCCGCAGATCGTATTAGTCGAACGCCAAGCTTTTCAAGAACTGTCTGGGTCCACTTGGTAACGTGCCTAGTTATTTTTCCCATGGTACATGAGATAGTACCTTATGGCTTTAGAATTTGGCATGCTTACATTCTCTAGGAATACGGTGAGAAGTGAATTGACCGGTGGTTTAGGGAACCAAATTTTTGCCTTTGCTGCAGGACTCGCAATTTCTGAATCAAGGCAGAGCAAATTGATACTTGACTGCGGTTCAATTGATTACACACATGCGGGGCCAGGTGTAGATATTAGAAGTTTTCTTTCACTGGAAGAGTATGAGTTTCGGCGTTTCCCGAATTTGCCACCTATTCTCCGACGGCTTCGCGATTCTCTTCTATTTAGATTGCCTTTCTTGAAGAGGTTTTACTATCGTATTTTTGGGATTGTTAACGAGACCGACATTGGTGCAGGACAAAAAATCTTTGATTTTCTTAAGCCTTATCGCGAGCAAAATGGCGATGGTGGATTGCACCTAAAGGGATATTTCCAAGATTTGGAAATAGTTGAAGAGGTTAGAGAAAGTTTGATTAGGAGAGTTCGGGAGAGTTATTCTACAGGTGGAATTCATCTACTTAATTCATCTGAGAATAAAGATGTGCTAGGGATACATGTCAGGGGCGGGGATTTTCTAAACCCAAATTGGAAATTGCTTGTTGGGAACTTGTCCCGTGACTTCTATTCTCGAGCGATTGCAGAAGTCGTGGCCCGTGGTTTTCACTTTGATGTCGTCTGGGTGTTCACGAATGATCCTCATTACGCTAGATCGATACTTGGGGATATCGATTTAGAGTTTTGTTTTGTCGACGAGAGCATAATTAGGAGTCCAGCAGAAAGTTTCAATTTGATGAGGCGGTGCAAAGGTCTAATCACTGCTAATTCGACCTACAGCTATTTAGCGGCTTTCTTATCAAATGATTTAAAGTTGGTAATAATTCCAAAGCATTTTTCGAAGGCGGGAAATCAGATTAATGGAGTACCGGATCATTGGGTGAAGATAGATTCTCTTTGGCAATAACAACTTGGGTTAAAACTAGAACAAACTTGCCGTACTCGCTTCAAGTGAGTTTTTGGTACCAAACCCAATCTCACTCTTAATCAGCCTCACATCAGCACACAGATTTGCAGGATCTCCCGCGCGCCGACCCTCTTCTATAGCCACAACACCTGTTCGCCCCGCTGCTTCACAGACCAACTTGATGACTTCACGCACAGAAGCGCCATTTCCAGTTCCCACATTCATCGCTTGCGGCAAAGCGCCCACAAAATCCGCCGCAGCCAAATGTGCCCCTGCAATATCCCTGACATCAACATAATCACGAACGCAGGTGCCATCAGGTGTTGGGTAATCGGTTCCGTAGATAACTGGAGCCTGACCTGCTTTGAGCTTATTGATCACGATGGGAACTAGGTTTTCAACTGAGTTATCTAGTAGCTCTGGCGCTGCTGTACCAACAACGTTAAAGAAGCGCAGTGAAGTTCCGTGATTGCCTGGTATTGCTAGGAACTTGTTTACTTCGCCTTCCGCAGCAAGCTTTGATGCACCGTATGGAGAGATTGGGTTCTTGGGATCATCTTCTTTGATGGGGTTGGCATGATCTGGGGCACCATAGACAGCGGCGGTTGATGAGAAGATGAAGTTCTTTATGCCGTGGCGAGATACGAGTTCGAGCATCTTTGTTGTGGCATGAAGATTGACTTCGAAGTACTCATCAGGTTTTTCCATTGATTCACCGACTGCTTTGAGAGCTGCGGTGTGGATGATGCCGTAGGGCTTATAGGTGGTGAGGACTTCATCAAACTTTGCGGTGTCGCGGATATCGGCGACGATGAGAGGAATCTCCTTGTTGTACTTCTTACGCAGGTATTCGATACGGGATTCAAGGCCCTGGTATAGAGAGTCATAGATAACGACATCTTTGCCACTGGCGAGAAATGCATCTGCGACATGGGATCCGATATAGCCGGCGCCGCCTGTAAGTAGCCATACCTGAGATGTCATGGTGGTGATTCTACTCGCCTAGGCGCTTACTTTTTTACGGTGATGGTGATTGTTTTGAACGTATTGCCGATCTTTGCAACGATTGAATACTTGCCTGGCTTCTTAAATGAGAGCGCTGGCATTGTGTAGGTGCCGGCCTTAGTTGTTTTGGTGTTGGTAACGGTGACTAACTTGCCGTCTGGTGTGCGCATCTTGATTGAGACGGCTGTACCTTTTTTAACGGCAGGTACTGCGATGGAGATCGGCTTGTTCGGAGTGATTGTGGCGGTGATGGTCTTTGCCGCTGCGCTGACTTTCTGTGTTGCAGCTGTTACTTGAACAGGTGCGAAGAATGTATTAGGCGCAATCTTGGGTAGGGCTGTTGGTGATGGGATTGCTGATGGCTTGATCGTTGGTTTGACCGTAGGTGTTGGTTTGGCAGTGGGCGCTATTGAAGGTGCGACAGATGGTGCAGTTGATGGAATCTCGGTTGGGGCCTCAGATGGCTTGGGGCTAGGAAGCGGTGAAGGAGAGACGAGAGGAACAACCGCTGCAGGAAGTGCCCCGCCTCCGCCGAATCCACCACCAAAGCCTCCGCCTCCTCCACCCCCGCCGCCACTTGGTGGGGCTGGTGGTGCAACGATCTCTGACGCAGTCGGTGAGGCGCTAGCAGATGCTGATGCGGAAGCACTTGGTGCGGCAGATGCCGTTGGTGAAGGTGTTGATGTTGCCGATGATGTTGGTGAAGCAGATGGCGCAGCGGACGCGGTGGCGCCAAGAGTGATTTCATTTGAAAGCGCCGATAGTGCGCTATTGCCTACGCCATTAGATGCCAATACACGCGATGTGTATTTGCCAGAGAGAAGTCCTGTAAAAGTTTCAAAAGTGTCAGAGAGTTTTTCAACAAGTTTAGAGGCAAATTGCACGCCGTCTTTAAGTAGATTGACAGTGTAAGAAACTAAATCACTACCGTTATTACTTGTTGGTGGATTCCAGTTTGCTTTTACTTCTCCAGAATTTGCGGTGATCTCAAGTGTTGGAGCGGCCGGCGTAGAAGGAACATCATCTAAAGTGATTTTATCTGACTTATCTGATGTTGATCCTGCAGCGCCTGCTGCGGTTACCGCGGTGACAGTAAATTCATTTTCTGAGCCGTTGCTAAGACCTGTGACGATTGCTTCTGTAGAAGTACCTGCGACCTCTACCTTTGTGGTTGTTCCGACCTTTGAAACAATATAGGCAGTGACGTCGTAACCGCCGCGCTCTGTAGTAAGGAGCGCCGTCCATGTGACTGTTGCTCGGCCAACGCCCTTGACTGCTGTTGGTTTACTTGGCGCTTTAGGAAATGTCTTTGGTACTGCGGTACGTGTATTTGATGACCAGGCACTTGATTCAACGCCAGTGAAGGCCTTGACCTGCACGATATAAATTGTTCCTCCACGTAATCCACGGAAAGTAGCTTGACGTTGTGTCGCATCAGGATTACTGATGACAGTTGGAGTCTCATTTGAATTCTGTTTTGTAAGCATCGCCGAGTAACTAGTGGCTGATGCAACTGCGTCCCAGTTAACTGTCAGAGTGCCGGCGTCATAGGCAGCGTTGGTGCTCTCGACAATTGATGTGATGGTTGGTACCGCTGGTGCTGCACCGTATGCGGGGGCAATAAAAGGTGCGATTAATGCCAGCGAAAGGGCACTCGTAAAGAAGCGCCGTTTAAGGGTTTTTGAAGCCATTTATGGTGCCGGCGCTGTTGATAGTGTGACGTTCTGGTTGCTCAAGACATCATTTGATGGGGCGCGCGATGCAATATTTAGCGAACCACTGTAATTAGAGACTGGATCAATAGATTTAACAATCCATGAAGTACTCAGGTCGAGATTGAGTTGGTAATTACCATTAGCATCGGATGAAGTAGTGACAAAGTTAGTATCGCCTTCAAAACGATAAGCTGCGATGAGCGCGCTGGGCACCGCTGCTGCTGATGCGCTAAAGATTGCGCCAGAGATGTTTCCGCTAGGTAGTTTTGCGGTGACTAGCCCGCTTGTTAGAGAATCAGAACCGACAATAAAGCCATCGATAGTTGTGATGGTGCTACCTTCGACATTAATCTTGACAATCTTTTGAACGCCTCTTGCGCCCTTACCTGGCCAGAATCTCAACTGATAGTTGCCGTTATCTAAGGTTAGTGCTCCGTTGCCTTTGCTATCGAGAGAGCCATTTGAAAGTTCAGTTGCAGTTGATGTAACAGAATCCCAACTGCTTAAAGTAAACCAACCATAAACATTGTCAGCACCTGTTGAGGTAACGACCTTGAGCTTGACGTTAGGTAGCGCAAAAGTAGTTGAGAGGACCGAATGAGTCTCTGGCGAATAATTGGTAATCTCTAACTTCTTTGGTGCAAACGAACGTGATTGTTCTCCATTTGGATATGCCAAGATAATGTACTTTCGCCCCGTTGTCAGCGAAAGACCCACTCGGCCCAAGTCATTTGTATTTCCGCTGGTGACCCATGACCTGGAATTATCATTTGCAACTTCTTCAACTGTTACCCATGAAGAGACCGAAGGAAGCGCCGGTCCTGAACTCTGTGGAACAAGAACCGTCAGGGTGCTCGTTACGCCACCGATTGCAAGATCGCCGACATTTCCGACGGCGCTAATTGCATGGTACTTAGGTGTGTACTCAGAACCCTTGAAGTAATTGAGATAGACAGAGCAACGTGATGGGCATGCTGGGGCAGGGTTATCGATGTATGCGCTAAAGCGACCATCAGAATCGGTCCAGCCATAGGCGTATTCGCCATCGATATTGATGTTTACATTGACGTTGGCTAATGGCGTTGATGTATTTGGAATAACAACGCGGCCGGTGAAGTTGGGTTGTCGTAGAACCAAAGTGACCGAGTCAATTCCGACCAATGCGCTATTTGTGATGGTGATGGTTTGCGTTTCGGATTTACCAAATTGGAAGCCGCCATTATTTGGCACCGCTTGAATAATGTAAGTGCCATTAGGAACTGTCAGCGCAAAATCGCCATTGGCATCAGACTGGGTTGAATAACGCCAGTAATTTGGGGATGACGATGGGGCTACTTGAATGTTTATATATTGCGCGCCAGTTGATGAACCAGGGTTGTAGACCTTACCTGTTACTGATGGAGTGCCGAGTGTGAAGGCGTAGGTGCCACTACTTGGCGAGACAGATAGCAAAGTTGCTAGATCTGTAACGCTCTGTACGGTTCCAGATTCAACCTTAATGATGTAAGAGCGATCGGTGTAAGTCTTTCGGTACTCCCAGTACGGCATAACTTGGATTCGATATGTGCCATCTTCAAGGTGAGTATCAAATAGACCCTCGCGAAGTTCGAGCCAACGGACCCAGCGCTCCCCGCCAGCTTGTTGCATCAAAACATATGCCTGAGTAAATCGCGCTACCGCACCAAATTGATCGGTGATTTTTCCTTTGAGGTTTGGAGACTTAAGCGCCACATTACAAGTGCTGGTGCCTGTTGCTTCGACAACGCAGAGTTCTGAGCGAGTTGTTGATACCGAGACATTGCCATTAGAGCTATACGGAGTTACCTCAATCTTGTAATTACCAGCAGGTAATGTGAAACCAAATTCATTTGAAGGGATCCACTTGTTGGTGTAATAGTTAAAGAATTCACCGTCCTGACGCAGCGCTTGCACCGAAGCACTGCCTTCAAAAAGTGCGCCATTAAATGTGATTGAACCGGTGAGGTTAGATCCAATTAGTGGCAAGAGATAAATACCGCTGGTGGCTGTAACTGTTTCATCATTGGCATTTCTCACGCTGGTAACAAGACCTTGCGAGACTTCAACAGTGAATTGCGTACTCGAATAAAGTGGGTTTCTACCCGCTTCTGTGCGAATAATCCAGGTGCCGTCTTCAAGGACCGTCTCAAGATTGCCGCCGTTGATCCACTGGAAACTTGGGTTGCGATTCAGGATGGCGCTCTCATCGGCAGCACTCTGCAGATATCCCCACGCATACGAGCCCTCTTCGGCTGTTGTACCGTTTGGTGCAACAACGCGAATCTTTAAGTTTGGTGACTTGAGTGTGATGTCGCATGAGACAGTGCCAGTTTCAGGAACTGTACAAAGTCTAGAAGTTGAAACGCCGCCTGCTTGATCAAGATCCCCATTTGCACGGATGCGATAAACGCCAGGTGCGAGATAGAAACCAAATGAACCTTCTGGTGAAGTCATTACTCCGGTGAAGTAATCAGGGCGTTGCCACCACTTGCCTTCCATCTTCTGTTCAACTTCGAGCCAGTTGCGTATTGAAACCTTTGATGTAGGTCCGCGTACGACCCCGCTGACATTTGGTATGCGCAGTACTAAACGCAGATCGCTTACACCTGCACCGTTTGTGATTGTCACTTTCTGTGGGGCAGATTGCGCCTTTGTGGCATCTTCCCAACCTGGTGCTGCAATCACTGAATAGGTTCCATCAGGTAACTTGGCAAAGCCGAATGCTGCGTTCTTATCGCCTGAGGTGTAGTCGTAGTTATATGGGTTGGTATATGCATAAACACGAGAGTTTGGCACTGGTGTTGTGCCATCGGGTGCAACAACTGTTCCTGCGATTGACGGCGGATTCAAGGAAAGTGTGAATACTCCGGCAGTAGCTACGAGTTGAGTAGTGGAACCCTCGAGAGTGAAGCTGGTGACAGTGCCTGATTCGACATTGACTGAGTACACCGAAGAGGTCCCAACGGTTACATCATTGCCATCTGGTGAAAGATTAATTCGGTAATTGCCATCAATGAGTGATCCTCTAAATAGGCCGTTGCCATCGTTGCTGGCACTTCCTGCCCAAATTTCAATTGTTTGAGTTTTTAGCGTGAAACCAGCGTAAAGGCCAGTTGTAATTGTGCCGCCAAGAGCTTTGTTAACTTTGAAACGAATATTTGTGGCCGGTAAGTTGATATCACAAGTCGCATTTACATTAGCTTGGACAACGCACGGTGGGCCAAGGATGTGATTGCCGCTTGAATAGAGATAGATACGCGGGCGATATGTGCCAGCAGGAACATTGAGGGCATAGTTTCCGTTTTGATCTGTACCCGATGAACCTACTTGTTCTTTACCGTAGTTAATCTCTTTTAAGAACTCAACTGAGGCAGACACCGCTGTTCCGCCGATGCGGACAGTGCCGGTGACATTTGGTGCAATAAGCGCAATATTGCACGTGGTTGTGTTGCCTGCTGTGACAATACATTCAGCACTTGTCGCGGTTGTGCCACCTGCAACCAGCATATCTGTGCCCGCGACTGCCCGATAACGCCCAGGTTCGAGAGTAAAGGCGTAGCGACCTTGGCTATCTGATTGGAAATACGAATCAATCCAGGTGTATTCGCCGTTGTCAAAGTATTTGCGGATACTGATGTAGTTATTTGGTGATGCACCACGTGGACCAGAAACAACACCAGTGAAATTCGGCGTGCGAAGAGTCAAATTACCAACCTTTGAGCCAAGGCCAGATGTGACTGTGATTGAATCAATTAGCGATGAGCCCTCTGTGAGATCGCCGCCGGATGAGAAAGCTTGGATCTCCCATACTCCATCTGTAACCCAACTCTGATCCATTGTGTATTTACCAGACTCATTTGACTGAGTACAAGCACGCCACCATAGGTTCTGTGTAGAGGCAGGTCGCATACATACGCGAGCATTTGAATAACCAGTTGTGCCATTAGATTTGTAGATTGTTCCGCTAATTGCGGCAGGGGTTAACTTTGTTGTGTATATACCCGAAACCGGTGAGATCGTTTCACTTGATCCAAGTATTGAGAAGTTCTTAACTGTCGCGCTCTCAACGGTAAAGGTATAGGCGCGTGAAGAGCCTGCAACGGAAGAATTATTTGGTCTTACAATAAGGCGATAATCGCCATTGATTAAGGTGTTTTCAAACTTACCGTCACGCAATGTTTCATCTGGGTAAGAGCAACATGTGGAGTTCCAGTTGTTGCCTGACTTAATCTCAAGTGATGAATAGACGCTCGTTGTCTGTAATACGTTATTTGAATCAAGAACTTTGTATGCAAAATTTGCTGCAGGTAAGTTGATGTCACATGTGATGGTGCCGGTCTCTGGAACTACGCACTTAGGTCCAAATGTGCGTGTGTATTTTCCATTGAGTGAGAACCAGATAGAGGTCTGATAAGTATCAGGCTGAAGGTTGCCCGAGTAGTTGCCTTGATCAATGTAGAGATAGTAATTTCGGCGCGGAATATCGCGAGATACGCCTTGATCTGGTGCAAATTGAATTTGGCCCCAAGAAATATTTGATCCATTCAGCTTTGCAATACCGGTCGTATTTGGTGGAGTAAGCGCTAAATTACAAAGAGTTGCTGTGGCAGAGTCTGCGTTAATAGTGCAAGGGCTGCCGTAAGTTTCGCCACCACCTGTAGTGCCCGATCCTTTTGAATCACCAGATGAGTACAAGCGGTATGTGCCTGTTGGAAGATATTCAGCAAAATCACCGTTCTTATCAGTGTATGGATTGGATTCGATCCAGTTCCAGTTTCCAGACCCATCTAGCTGTTGTATCGAGATGTAATTATTGATTAAAGCTGCTTTGCTGCCAGAGACACGACCATTAATGGTTGCGCGACGCAGTGTCAGCGAAATGCTCTGGTTACCTGCTCCAGCTGTAATACTTTCTGCTCTTGTTGCAGAACGGCCCAGAGTCTTATCAATTGAGACCCCTTGACGATAAGTAAATCGGTTTGCAAAAGCAGTGATGTTCACTCGAGTAATATTTAAACTCGTTGGAACATCCACAATGAATTTTCCAGATGAATCGCTCTCTACAGAGGTACTCCACTTGCCAGAAATATCTCTTACTTCTACTTGAGTCAGTGGCGCAACTGTTGTTCCATCTGATTTATAGACGGTTCCTGAGAATGTTGGTGGGCGCAGACGTAATGTGTAGAGACCACCTGATGCAACAAGCTCGTCGTTTGATTCGGTGGCTTTGAGTGAAGTTACCGTACCTGTCTCAATTTTGAGGACATAGCCTTGGCTCCCACCTTTTCCATCGGTAGGTGAAACCTGTAGACCATATGTTCCATCAAGCAGATTTAAACTCAAACGTTTTGTATCCCCAGAGAGATAATTACAACAGGTGCCCTCACCGCTTAGAGTCGAGAGATTAATCTGTGCGTTACTCAGTTCTGTTCCTTGTGCATCGAGAACACGGGCTACGAAATTAGTTGCCGGCATATTGAGATTACATGTCGCTGTGCCTGATTCTGGGACCACGCAAAGCCCTGCAGGGATTGAGTTTCCATTACTGCTAGCTGATCCGCTGACATTGATGCGGTAAGTGCCTGGTTTTGCGTTAAATCCATAGACTCCATTAACAAGTGAAGACCATCCATACCACTCTGTTGCGGTATTGCCCGCTACGCCTTTGGCAGGCTGGAACAAGACTGATCCCCATTGAGGAATTGCTCCTGCGACGCGCACGGTTCCAGTCACATTTGGAGTGGTTAACTGAATATCGCAGATCAAAGAAGTATTGGTTTCAGATACAACTTCGCAACGTACTGCGGTATCTCCACCACCTGTGGCCGCAAAATCTGGACGCGATTTAAGAATATAAACACCAACCGGAAGGCTAAGTGCAAACTTTCCTTGTGAATTTGTCTGCGCCCAATACTTTGTTCCATCAACAGATCCCTGTGCGCTTACCTTTAACACTTCGACATATGTGTCAGAGGCAGCGCCCTTCGGGCCTGAGACTGTTCCTGTCACATTTGGCTTAACCAAAGGTAGGTTGTAAAGACCCGATACAGGGCTTAGGACAGTAGTTGAATCTGCGCGACGAAGATTTACAACGGCGCCACTTGTTACATCGAATGTGTATTCGGCGACGGTTCCTTCAAGAGATGTTGCACTAGCAGGGTCTAAACGCAATCTATAGCTACCATTGACAAGAGAAAGTGCAACCGATGACGGGGTGCTTAAATAATTTGAACCAGCGCTCTGGTACTGATCACCATTTTTTACCTCAACAGTAAATCGTGAGGCTCCTGCTAGATCTGTATCGGTTGCGCTCTTTGTTCTAAAAGTAAAGTTTGTTGCAGGCAAGGCAACGTTGCAGATAACTGATCCAGTTGCAGGTACCGTGCAGAGAGGTCCAGGGATAATGAGCTGTCCCTTACCTTGCAAGGAAGAGTTGTAAGACAATAAAAATGTGCGATAGGTACCAGGGTTAGCTTGGATTCCATATTTGCCACTTGGCGCATATATCCAGCCATAACTATTTACCGCTGGATTATCGGCGATTCCGTAGGCAGGGAAGAATAAAACGTGCGCGCTATTGGAAGTTACGCCTGCTATCGAGAGAGAGCCTGTCACATTGGGAGCGGCAAAAGTGAGGTTACATACCGTGGTGGTCTCTGCATTCACAGTGCAAACTGAACTTGAACCTGGAACACCTCCTGTAATATCAAAATCAGTCTCACCGAAGAGGTTGTAGGTTCCCGATGGAAGATAGAAAGCAAACTTTCCAGATGAGTCTGTATATGCGTAGCTACCTATATCTCCAAAGTTCGCTGTAGATGTTGAGCTTATGCGTACATATGAATTCGGAGATGTACGTAAGGGACCAGATGCAACACCTAGAACATTAGGTGTATTGAGTTTGAGCGAAAGCGCAGTTGTTGATTTACCGTTAAGAACGGTAAATGATTCAACTTTAGAGTTGCCCTTGGTAAGAGAGTTAATCGCTTGGGCCATGAGATAGTAAGTTCCATTTGCCAGCGTGTCATCAATTTGAAATGTAAAGCGGCCTAGGCGATCAGCTCTAGATGAATTGAAGTATTGTCCTGTTGAATTGAAGAGTTTAACAGTGGTGTAAGGCTCTGGGGTTGTTCCATCTAAACCATACACAGTGCCACTTACGGCCGGTTCCTTTAGCGCCAGTGTGTAAGCCCCGTTGACTGCATTAATCACTGTTCCAGATTCAGTCAGGCTCATATTCGAAACCGAGCCGCCTTCGGTGATATTAAAGAAATATGTTTGAGCGGTGCCGTTGCTGAGACCATCCTCATCATTGAGTACCACTCTATAAGAACCTGGTAAAAGTCCTACATTAATTTTTCCGTCTCTAAGCGAGTAATTTGACCATGAACAACAGATAGCAAAATACTGAGAACCCTCTTTCAGTGCGATTGATGCAGTCATGTTTCCGCCGACTGCATTACCAGTCCAATTTGCAACTTGAATACTTAAATTTGTTGCAGGCATTGCTGCGTTACAAATAACTGTGCCACTCGATGACACCGTGCAGAGTGGGCCGGGAATTACATTATCGTTGTAGCCATTGCTATATAGCTGATAGTTAATCAGCATCCGATAGGTGCCACTCTCAAGATTGATGCCGTAATCATTTACATCGCTCCAGCCCGACCAGATCACTTTTCCTGACGCGCCGCGGAAACCAACTGAGGATTGAGCAGGCTTTTCGCCACCGATAGTGACGGTGCCTGTCACATTTGGCGCAGCTAACTGCACATTGCAAGTCACTGGTGTTGAAGGATTTGAGCCAATTACACAGCTCTTTGGGCCAGTTGCAACGCCACCAGTATTTGCATAATCAGAAGATGGAGTGATGCCATATGCACCGGTTGGCAGGTAGAGCGAATATCCACCATCTTCATCGGTGATGGGACCCTCAAATGTTGGTTCTAGATATGCACCTGTCCGGCTTTCGCTGACCGATAACCAGTTCTGTGGAGATCCAAGACCCGTAGGTCCGGTAACCACCCCTGAAATATTTGCAGTGCGTAGGCGAATGTTTATTGCGACGAGGCTCGGTAAGCCATTTGTCACTGTAACTGTCACAGAATCAGATACACCGAAATTAGCGTTGACTCCCATAGGAGGGATGGCGCTAATTTGATACGTGCCATCAGCTGGAAAATTGAGTCCGAACAAACCTGCTGAGTTGCTCTGTTCGTAGGTATTCCACTTTTGGTTTGTTGTGTGAACTGCGCGAATCTCTGCAAAACGCACCGACTCAGTACCAGCAGGATTTAAAACTTCACCAATCAACATTGGGAGCTTGGCTGCTAAGTTGTACACACCATTGACGGGATTGATAACTGTTGTGCCGCTTTTGACAACCACAGATACCGAATCAATATCAACTGTGAAATTCGTTGATGTTAAATCTGCGAGTGGGCGATTTGGGTTAATTTCTAGGGCATAGCTACCTGGATCTGCTTTGAGTCTAGCTATCGCTGTATTGGTGTCGAAATATGTTGATCCAAGCCAATCATTGAAATCAGCTGTGTAGAGCGTAGCGTTTGCTCCGATGAGTGAGGTAAAGCTATCTGTGGGCGAAACTATGCGAAATTTTAGCGATGGAGTTTTTACCTGAAGAGGAAAGTAATCGCCAACTTTATTTATCTCTGTCCCTGCCGAATTGCGAAGCGTTGCTGCGCCATTTAACACTGTAAGGGTGTAATTCTCTTCCAGGCCCATCGAATTTCGAGGCGTTGTCCAGAAAGCATAGGTACCATCAGAAATTCGCGCAGAAGCAACTCCTGTCGAATCGCTATTGATATCCAAGGCTGAGTTCTTGAATCCGGTTTGAGCCGAATAAGAGATTTGCCCACCGAATTGATCATAATTTCCGGCAGAGTCAACAAACTTGAACTTTGTGAGACCTGTACTTGGCACCGTGTAGACCAAATCCAAGGTAGATGTATATGTTCCAGTCTCAGTTAAAGAGAAGTTCTTACTCTCATTTACCCAGAATCTCCCCGCAGTAAATGACGGCAAAGGATCAAGCCCATGGAATCGGATGCCAACAGAATAAATACCTGGTTGTGGTGTTGAATTAAATGCAAATTTTCCGTCGGTGGTGGTTTGATCGGACCACATTTGATTGCGTTCCCAATCGGTTGAGCCGTTTGAAAAGATTGGAACTGCAACTGCTTGTGCGTAAGTTCCTGGAGTCAAGGAAATTGGATTACCGTCACTACCCAATAGTGATCCACGAATTAGCCCTTGTTCAAAGGTGAGTGTGTATACACCTCCGCTAGCTGTTGCAACATTTGTAAATTTATCATTTGTATATAGCGTGATGGTTCCGTTTGATGCGCGCCTAAGTCCATAGTTGATACCCAAATACTTGTAATCATCTACATTGCAGGGGTTTATAGCAATGTGATAATCGCGAGCTGGATTTAAGGTACTTGGTATGGCGATACCAAAAGCACCTGAACGAGTTGTGCGATATTGCGTAGTAACCCAACGACTCGATGCTTGCTTTGGGTAATCAACGCAGGTATTAATTCCTGCGCTTGCTCCATCTGGTCTCTTTACATCAACCCTGATATTAGATGTTTTAAGAGTTACATTTGTAATTGCTGCGTCACTGCTCGTCAATAAATCAATTGTTTGTACTGCGTGGGTGGTATCGGTAACTGGTGGAGTGATAAACATCTGCGCGTAACCAGCGCTTGCTGGATAAGAGATTGTTACCTGACCGTTGGATCCTGTTGTTTGTAATGGTTTTCTTGTCTCTTCCAGGTCTCCATCTACGAAATAAACGACTGCGACCACGGCCCCGTCATAGGCGACGTTATTCGACCCCTTGATCGTGACTGTTTTGGTGATTGTCGTTGAGGCAGTTGCGCTCTGGAGAGGCGTAACAACCGGGAAGGTAGCAAAGAGTGAAAGGAATAAAGTTGTAACAATTGTCCGGACAAATCGCAGGCGCAGGCTGGGGCGAATAATCACAGCCACCTCACAATTTCCTAAAATCTGCCACTAACTTTGAGGTTTAGGGGTAACCCCTACATGGCTAAGTGTGGCAGGGCTGTAGACCCTGTGTCCATATTTATAGGGGTGAGAGAGCGCCTTAGTTGAGGATTAAGCGAGCGCTAGTCAAGGATTACGGCGCCATTAGGCGTCATAAGGTGCACAGCGACGATGCCTGATTGGTCATCATTTGTTGCTGGGTCGACCCATTCGATAACGACATCACCGAGCGCTGCAAGAATCTCATCTTTAAACCAAGAATCTGCAAGCTGATCGTTATCTGCAATAACAATCTTTTCAATTTCAGCAAGTGGTGAACCATCTTGTGATGGGTGATCTGATGTTAACCACTGAATAAAGAATGGAAATTCGCGAACATCAGCAATCTCTTTTACGCCGATTTGCTTCCACTTAAGGTCAGTGCCTGACGGGCGTTTGCGGTGTGCCTCTGTTGCATCGCGACCAAACTTTGCTTCGATTGGTGAGATGTCCTTGGTGCTAAATACCCAGGTAAACCATCCGCCACCTTCGTTAGCTTTATTTGTAACAGCTTTGCCCCAAGGTGTTTGTTCTGTTGCTGGGTGATCAAGTGGACATACAACTTCGATGTACTGACCGTTCTTGAGTGATGCGGTGAAGTTGCGTGTACCAAAGCGTGGGTGGATTCCACCATCAACAAATGTGCTTCCAAGGCGTGAACCGAGGCGCTGCACAGTGTCGGCAAGCTGGTCATGAGAAGTCACATAAGAGACATGGTCTAGGCGCATGGTGGAATTATTGCCTACCGAATGGGGTGCTCCCTACCACTTTAAAGGAGGGGTTGAGCTTTCTATGCGGGCTATGAAGTCGCTATGCAGCGCTTATTTTTGGGCGGAAGGACGCCCTTGAGATAGAAGTTATCTACGGCATTATCGATGCAGGCGCTGCCTCGGTTGTGGCCGGTATGGCCATCGCCCACCAAGGTCAAGAGCTGCGAATTGGTGATGACTTTCTGTAAGCCGATTGCCCACTGATAGGGAGTTGCGGGGTCGCGGGTCGTACCGATAATCATAATCGGGGCATTTGTAGTGATTGAGGTGATTGCTACAGGCTTGGTTTTCGGAAGATATTGGCAAGTCAGTCCTGAATAACCCAGGTATGGGCCAAAGACAGACGCTAATTGAGAAATCTTCTTGGCATCATTTGTGATGTCAGTGACGGTGCGGGTATCTGAGAAATCAAGACAGTCAATGATTGCGCCCGAATCAAATTCGTTAGAACGATATGTGCCATCCTTAAGGCGACCTGAGTATTGATCTGCAAGCTTTATAAACTCATCGCTATAGCCTAACTTGATTTCACGGAAAGCGGTGCGCAATTTTGGCCAGCCTTCTTCATTATTGTAGAAAGCTGCTGCCATGCCAAGTGTCAATAAGGTCTCAGTTAGTTCGCGTTTATCATCACCTGAATCTCGTTGAGGGATTGGCTTCTTTGCCACTGTAGCTAAAAGAGTGATGATTGATTTACGTGCTTCATCAACATCGGTCGGCAAAGAGCAGTTAATATTCTTAGAACACTCTTGTAAGAAATCAGTAAGAGAATTATCAAAAGATTCTGCTTGGGTTAATATCTGTTCGTATTGAGAAATCGACGGATCAACTGCGCCATCGAGAACTACGCGGCCTATCTTGTTGGGGAACAACTGTGCATATAGTGTGCCCATAAAGGTTCCATATGACTTGCCCATGTAATTAAGTTTTGTATCACCCAGTGCTTCGCGAAGTACATCCATGTCACGAGCAGCATTAGCAGTGCCATACGCTGTTAAATATTCATTTTGATCAAGGCATTTTTCGGCGTATTTCTTAGTCTCATTAATGGCTTCGGCAAGTTCGGCTGCGTTATCGGGCTTGCCATCGGCTGCATAGTTGGCATCTATTTCGCTATCGCTGAAGCAGCGAATAGGGGCAGATTCTGCAACCCCGCGTGGGTCAAAGCCCACGATGTCATAGCGATCGGTGATATCGGGGCTAAAGATGTATTCGGCGTTATAGGCGTAATTAACGCCTGATGACCCTG